>JAGWLP010000058.1 GCA_028864905.1 Gammaproteobacteria bacterium | reverse complement strand
TCGGTGGACCTGCCGAAGGGCGTGGAGATGGTGATGCCCGGAGACAACATCAAGATGGTGGTCTCGCTCATCAGCCCGATTGCCATGGAGGACGGACTGCGCTTTGCCATCCGCGAGGGCGGCCGCACCGTCGGCGCCGGCGTGGTGGCGAAGATTATCGAGTGAGGCGTGAGGAAGCGAGGGGTGAGACGTAGCCCCATTTCTCACTACAACGAGAGGTTTAAATAACGGGTGAGTGTGTAGATGAAGGAGTAGGGTCCGAGGTTTTACCTTGCGCCCAACTCCTCACTCCTCACCTCCGGATACAGGCCAGTAGCTCAATTGGCAGAGCGGCGGTCTCCAAAACCGCAGGTTGGGGGTTCGATTCCCTCCTGGCCTGCCAATTTGAGCGCCAGGCGCGCAACAGGTTGACGGTTAGATGAACGATGTAATGGAACCCAGGCGCAGCAGCCTGGATACGATCAAACTCATTGGTGCCATCCTGCTGATCATCGGCGGCATCGTGGCGTATTACTGGTTCAGTACCCAAAACCAGTTGCTGCGTGCGGCCTATGTGGTGGCGGGGCTGGTGCTGGCGGCGCTGCTCGCGTGGCAGACGCAGCTTGGCCATGCCACCTGGAGTTTCATCTCCAGTTCGCGCACCGAGGTGCGCAAGATAGTGTGGCCGACGCGCGAAGAGACGCTGCAGACCACGATCGCGGTCATCGTAGTGGTACTGATCACCGCGGTGCTTATGTGGCTGCTGGACATGTTTCTGTTCTGGGCGTTGCACGGCATCACCGGGCAGGGGAGCTGAGAAATGGCGCTCAGGTGGTACGTGGTGCATGCCTACTCGGGCTTTGAGTCCACGGTCAAACGTTCGCTCGCGGAGCGCGTGAAGCGCAGCGGCCTGGCTGAAAAGTTCGGCGACATCCTGGTGCCCACCGAGGAAGTCGTGGAGATGCGCGAAGGCCAGAAGCGCCGCAGCGAGCGCAAGTTTTTCCCCGGCTACGTGCTGGTGCAGATGGAACTGGACGACCAGACTTGGCACTTGGTGAAAAGCGTGCCCAAGGTCATGGGTTTTATCGGCGGCACTCCGGACAAGCCCGCGCCGATTACCGACAAGGAAGCCGATGCCATCCTGCACCGCGTGCAGGAAGGTGCCGAAAAGCCGCGCCCCAAGGTGCTGTTCGAGCCGGGCGAGGTGGTGCGCGTGATTCAAGGGCCGTTCAACGATTTCAACGGTGTAGTGGAAGAAGTGAACTACGAGAAGAACCGGTTGCGGGTGGCGGTGCTGATTTTCGGCCGCTCCACGCCAGTGGAACTGGAGTTCAGTCAGGTCGAGAAATCCTGACGGTTGTTTGTAGGAGCGGCTTTCAGCCGCGATGCATTGAACATGGGGAGCCTGTTATAACCAGGCGTTAGCACCCGCGAGGAGCATGCATGGCAAAGAAGATTCAGGCATTCGTGAAGCTGCAAATCCCGGCCGGTCAGGCCAATCCGGCCCCGCCCGTGGGTCCGGCGCTGGGCCAACAGGGCGTCAACATCATGGAGTTCTGCAAGGCGTTCAACGCCCAGACCCAGAAGCTGGAGCCGGGCCTGCCGATTCCGGTGGTGATCACGGTCTACAACGATCGCAGCTTCACGTTCATCACCAAGACGCCGCCCGCTTCGGTACTGATCCGCAAGGCGCTGGGTTTGGACAAGGGCAGCGCCACGCCCAACACCAACAAGGTCGGCAAGATCACGCGCAAGCAGCTGGAAGAGATCGCCAGGATCAAGATGCCGGACATCACCGCCGCGGACCTGGACGCCGCGGTGCGCACCATTGCCGGCAGCGCCCGCAGCATGGGCGTGGACGTGGAGGGCCTGTGACATGAGCACCGGAATCAGCAAGCGCATGCGCGTGGCCCGCGAAAAACTCACGCCCGGCAAGCAATACGCCGTGGACGAGGCCATGTCCCTGGTCCGGGAATTTGCCAAGGTCAAGTTCCGTGAATCGGTCGACGTGGCCATCAATCTCGGGATTGACGCCAAGAAGTCCGACCAGGTGGTGCGCGGTTCGACGGTGTTGCCGCACGGCACCGGCAAGAGTGTGCGCGTGGCGGTATTTGCCCAGGGCGCGAACGCCGCAGCCGCGAAACAGGCGGGCGCCGATATCGTCGGTTTCGAGGACCTGGCCGAAAAGATCAAGGCCGGGCAGATGGATTTCGACGTGGTGATCGCAAGCCCCGACGCCATGCGCGTGGTGGGCCAGTTGGGCCAGATTCTGGGTCCGCGCGGCCTGATGCCGAACCCCAAGGTCGGCACGGTGACACCCGACGTGGCCGGCGCGGTGAAAAACGCCAAAACCGGCCAGGTACGCTACCGCGCAGACAAGGCCGGCATCGTGCATTGCAGCATTGGCAAGTCGGATTTCGAGGCGAGCGCTCTCAAGGAAAACCTGTATGCGCTGCTGGCCGACATCAATAAGGTCAAGCCGGCCACGGCCAAGGGTATATATATGAAGAAGGTGACCGTGTCCTCGACCATGGGACCGGGCATCGTGATCGACCAGAATTCACTGACGTTGTAAGCGTTGGCGGATAACTGAGTGGGAGCGGCGATAATCGCGGTCGGGACGACCGCTCCCACAGAAGATTTTGATGCGGTCGGGACTGGCAACCGACACGTCAAAGACCGTGAGCGAAGCCCGTTCGGAGAGCGGGCGACTTAATGGCGGCGACGCCGGCTCACGCAGACGGTGGACTTCGAATCGGGTTTGGCCTGATTGGGTCGCCGGACGGTCCGTGGCAACGGACCGGGTGATGCGTGAAGGAACGCGCATCGTGTGTAACGCGACTTATCAGGAGGTAACGACTGTGCCGATGAGACTGGAAGACAAGCAGGCTCTGGTCGCCGAGGTAAACGCGGTGGCAGCCAAGGCGTATTCCGCCGTGGCCGCCGAATACCGCGGACTGACCGTGGAACAGGTCACCAGTCTGCGCGTGAAGGCGCGCAAGAATGGTGTCTGGCTCAAGGTCGTCAAGAACACCCTGGCGAAGAAGGCCATTGCGGGCACCGAGTTCGAGTGCCTCAAGGAAGCTCTCAAGGGACCGCTGGTTCTGGCGTTCTCGAAAGAGGATCCGGGTGCCGCCGCGCGTGTGGTCAAGGATTTCGCCAAGGACAACGAACTGTTCGTGATCAGGGCGTTGGCCCTCGGCGGCAAGCTGTTGCCGGCCACGGACCTGGAGCGGCTCGCCAAGTTGCCGACCCGCGAGCAGGCGCTGGCCATGCTCATGGGCGTGATGCAGGCGCCGCTCACCAAGCTGGTTCGTACCTTGGCAGAACCGCACGCCAAACTGGTACGTACCGTAGCTGCGGTGCGCGACCAGAAGCAGGCGGCTTGATAAACCGATTCGCAATCCCATTTATTCAGGAGTAATGACCATGGCTGTTGCAAAAGAAGACATTCTGGAAACCATTTCCAAAATGACCGTGATGGAGATCGTGGACCTGATCTCCGCGATGGAGCAGAAGTTCGGCGTGTCCGCGGCGGCAGCCGTGGCCGCGGCTCCGGCTGCGGGCGCTGCCGCGGGTGCGGCACCCGCCGAAGAGAAGACCGAGTTCACCGTGATCTTGAAGGCGGTGGGCGAAAAGAAGGTCGAAGTGATCAAAGCGGTGCGTACCATCACCGGTCTGGGCCTGAAAGAGGCCAAGGACCTGGTGGAAGGCGCGCCGCAGAATGTGAAGGAAGGCGTGTCCAAGGACGATGCCGCCAAGTTCAAGCAGGCCTTGGAAGCGGCTGGCGCATCCGTCGAGGTCAAGTGAGGACAGGTGTCCTCACCCCGGCCAGCACATGGACGTGCGCTGAGCCGGGGTCCAGTGTTTTGAAAACGAAAGCACTGGATTCCCGTTTTCCCGGGAATGACGGAATCGTGACGGGCCGCATGGCCCAGTGACGGAAACGGCTGGTGGCGCGCGCCACCGGCCTTTCCGTGTTTTTGTCTGGCACGTGCGCTCCGGTGTTCCGGATTGCAGGTGTGGAATTCAATCGCGCGCTGCAGGCGCGCTTCGAGGAACTCAAGATGGCCTACACATTCACCGAAAAGAAGCGTATCCGCAAGGACTTTGGCAAGCGTACGAGCGTGCTCGACGTGCCTTATCTTCTGGCCATCCAGCTCGAATCCTACCGTCACTTCCTGCAGATCGACAAGCCGGCGCGCGCGCGCGCCGATGCCGGCCTGCACGCGGCATTCAAGTCGGTGTTTCCGATCACGAGCTACAGCGGCAACGCGGCGCTCGAGTACGTCGAATACACGCTCGGCGAACCGCCATTCGACGAAAAGGAGTGCATCATGCGCGGGCTGACCTATTCGGCTCCGCTGCGGGTGCTGGTGCGCCTCGCGCTCTACGACAAGGACGTGCCGCCCGAGCACCGCCGGCCCAAGGAAGTCAAGGAACAGGAAGTCTACATGGGCGAAGTGCCGCTCATGACCGGCAACGGCACCTTCATCGTGAACGGTACCGAGCGCGTGATCGTGTCGCAGTTGCACCGTTCGCCTGGCGTGTTCTTCGAGCACGACAAGGGCAAGACCCACAGCTCCGGCAAGCTGCTGTTTTCCGCGCGCGTGATTCCCTATCGCGGCTCGTGGCTGGATTTCGAGTTCGACCCCAAGGACTGCATCTTCGTGCGCATCGACCGGCGCCGCAAATTGCCGGTCACCATTCTGTTGCGCGCCCTGGGGTACAACGACAGCCAGATTCTGGAGCTGTTCTTTGAAACCAACACCTTCCATTTGAACAAGGAAGGCATCACGCTCGACTTGGTACCGGAACGGCTGCGCGGCGAAACTGCGGCCTTCGACATCAAGATCAAGAACAAGGTGCTGGTGGAAGAAGGCCGCCGCATTACCGCGCGCCACATCCGCGAGCTGGAAAAAGCCGGCGTCACTACGCTGGCGGTGCCGGCAGCTTACCTGGCCGGCAAGACCGTGGCCCACGACGTGGTGCAGATTCCCACCGGGGAAATCCTCGCCAAGTCCAACGAAGAACTGACCACGGCCAAGGTCGAGGATTTCATCAAGCACAGTGTCAAGGAAATCCGCACCATCTACACCAATGATCTGGACCGCGGCGCGTTCATTTCCAGCACGCTGCGCGTGGACCCCTCGCGCACGCCGCTCGAGGCGCTGGTGGAAATCTACCGCATGATGCGCCCCGGCGAGCCGCCCACCAAGGACGCCGCCGAGCAGCTGTTCCACAACCTGTTCTTTACCCTCGAGCGCTACGACCTGTCGGTGGTGGGGCGCATGAAATTCAATCGGCGCGTAGGTCGCCAGGCGCTGACCGGCCCGGGCGTGCTGTATGACGGCATGTATTTCAGTCAGCGCCAGGACGAGTTCTGCAAGAAACTTTACCAGGAGCTCGGCAAGAGCTCCGACATCGTGGACGCGCTGCGTGTGCTGATTGACATCCGCAACGGCAACGGCCAGGTGGACGACATCGATCATCTCGGCAACCGCCGCGTGCGTTCCGTGGGCGAGATGGCCGAAAACGTGTTCCGCATCGGTCTGGTGCGCGTGGAGCGCGCGGTCAGGGAGCGCTTGGCGATCGCCGAGAGCGAAGGCCTGATGCCGCAGGAACTCATCAACGCCAAACCGGTGTCGGCGGCCGTCAAGGAGTTTTTCGGCTCCTCGCAGTTGTCGCAATTCATGGACCAGAACAACCCGCTGTCCGAGGTCACGCACAAGCGCCGTGTGTCGGCGCTGGGCCCCGGCGGCCTGACGCGCGAACGCGCCGGATTTGAAGTGCGCGACGTGCACCCCACCCACTACGGGCGGGTGTGCCCGATCGAGACCCCGGAAGGTCCGAACATCGGCCTGATCAATTCGCTGTCGGTGTACGCGCGCACCAACGAATACGGGTTCCTGGAAACTCCCTATCGGCGCGTGACCAGCGGCAAGGTCAGCGACGAGATCGTGTACCTGTCGGCGATCGAGGAAGGCCAGTACGTGATCGCGCAGGCGAACGCGCAACTCGACGGACACGGGCGCTTCGTGGACGAACTGGTGTCGGTGCGCCACCAGAACGAATTCACGCTCGCGACACCCGACAAGATCAACTTCATCGACGTCTCGCCCAAGCAGATCGTGTCCATCGCCGCGGCGCTCATCCCGTTCCTCGAGCACGACGATGCCAACCGCGCGCTCATGGGCTCGAACATGCAGCGTCAGGCGGTACCCACGCTGCGCACCGAGAAGCCGCTGGTGGGCACCGGCATCGAGCGTACCGTGGCGATTGACTCCGGCGTGGTGGTGGTGGCGAAGCGCGGCGGCAGCGTGGATTCCGTGGACGCGGGTCGCATCGTGGTGCGCGTCAACGACGAGGAAACCCATGCGGGCGAGCCGGGTGTGGACATCTACAACCTTACCAAGTACACGCGCTCCAACCAGAACACCTGTATCAACCAGCGGCCGCTGGTCAAGCCGGGTGAAGCGCTGGCGCGCGGCGACGTGCTGGCCGACGGACCGTCCACGAATCTCGGCGAACTGGCGCTCGGCCAGAACATGCTGGTGGCCTTCATGCCCTGGAATGGCTACAACTTCGAGGACTCGATCCTGATCTCCGAGCGCGTGGTGGAAGAGGAACGCTTCACCACCATCCACATCGAGGAGCTGGCGTGCGTGGCGCGCGACACCAAACTCGGCAGCGAGGAAATCACCGCGGACATTCCCAACGTCGGCGAAGGCGCGCTCGGCAAGCTGGATGAAACCGGCATCGCGTTCATCGGCGCCGAGGTCAAGGCCGGCGACATCCTGGTCGGCAAGGTCACGCCCAAGGGCGAGACCCAGCTGACGCCGGAGGAAAAGCTGCTGCGCGCCATCTTCGGCGAGAAGGCCAGCGACGTGAAGGATACCTCGCTGCGCGTGCCGCCGGGCATGGACGGCACCGTGATCGACGTGCGCGTGTTTACGCGCGACGGCGTGGACAAGGACGCGCGTGCGCTCAGCATCGAGAAGGCCGAACTCGAGAAGGTGCGCAAGGACCTGAACGATCAGCGCCGCATCCTGGAGGAGGACATCTTCCAGCGCGTCGAGCGCATGCTGCTCGGCAAAGTGGCGGAGGGCGGACCCAGGGGTCTCAAGGCCGGCAACAAGATCACCAAGAGTTATCTCGAGGAACTGCCGCGCGAGAACTGGTTCGAGATCCGCCTGAAAAACGATGAGGCCAACGAGCAACTCGAGAAGGTCGCGACTACGCTCAAGGGCCAGCATCACGAATTTGAGCGGCGCTACGAAGAAAAGAAACGCAAGATCACCGCGGGTGACGATCTGGCGCCGGGCGTGATCAAGATGGTCAAGGTGTATCTCGCAGTCAAACGCCGGGTGCAGCCGGGCGACAAGATGGCCGGCCGCCATGGCAACAAGGGCGTGATCTCCATGATCGTGCCGGTCGAGGACATGCCCTACATGGCGGACGGCACACCGGTGGACGTGGTGCTGAATCCGCTGGGCGTGCCTTCGCGCATGAACATCGGCCAGATCCTCGAAACGCATCTCGGCTGGGCCGCGAAAGGCATCGGCCAGAAGATCGGACGCATGCTGGACGAGCAGGCCAAGACCGAGGAGCTGCGCAAGTTCCTGGAGCAGGTCTACAACCGTACCGGCGGCCGCAAGGAGGACCTCGCGGCATTCAGCGACACGGAAATCGGCGTGCTGGCCGAGAACCTGCGCGAAGGCATGCCGGTGGCCACGCCGGTGTTCGACGGTGCCAGCGAAGATGAAATCAAGCACCTGCTGCGCATCGTGGGCTTGCCGGAATCCGGCCAGACCACGCTGTACGACGGGCGCACCGGCGAAGCGTTCCAGCGGTTGGTGACCGTGGGCTACATGTACATGCTCAAGCTCAACCACCTGGTGGACGACAAGATGCACGCGCGTTCCACCGGACCGTACTCGCTGGTGACGCAGCAGCCGCTGGGCGGCAAGGCGCAGTTCGGCGGGCAGCGCTTCGGCGAAATGGAAGTCTGGGCGCTGGAAGCCTACGGTGCCGCCTATACGCTGCAGGAGATGCTCACGGTCAAGTCCGACGACACCGTGGGGCGCACCAAGATGTACAAGAACATCGTGGATGGCGACCATCGCATGGAGGCCGGCATGCCGGAGTCCTTCAACGTGCTGGTCAAGGAAATTCGTTCGCTGGCCATCAATATCGAGCTGGAACAGGACTGAGCCACAGGCTTTCCCGCGGCGATCATTGCAACCAGTAATTTGACGGTGAAGCAAACATGAAAGATTTACTCAAGCTGTTGAGGCAACAAGGCCAGGTCGAGGACTTTGATGCGCTGCGCATCGGGCTGGCGTCGCCGGAGCTCATCCACTCCTGGTCCTATGGCGAGGTCAAGAAGCCCGAGACCATCAATTACCGCACCTTCAAGCCGGAACGCGACGGCTTGTTTTGCGCCAAGATTTTCGGCCCGGTCAAGGATTACGAGTGCCTGTGCGGCAAGTACAAGCGCCTCAAGCACCGCGGTGTGATCTGCGAGAAGTGCGGCGTCGAGGTCACGGTCGCCAAGGTGCGCCGCGAGCGCATGGGCCACATCGAACTGGCCTCGCCGGTGGCGCACATCTGGTATCTGAAGTCGCTGCCGTCGCGCATCGGGCTGATGCTCGACATGACCTTGCGCGAGATCGAGCGCGTACTGTACTTCGAAGCCTTCGTGGTGATTGATCCGGGCATGACGCCGCTGGAGCGCGGCCAGCTGCTTTCCGATGAGTCCTATCTCGAGGCCATCGAGGAACACGGCGATGATTTCGACGCGCGCATGGGCGCGGAAGCCGTCTACGAGCTGCTGAAGAGCATTGATCTCGAGAAGGAAGCCGCCCAGCTGCGCGAGGACATTGCGGACACCAATTCCGAGACCAAGATCAAGCGGCTGGCGAAGCGCCTGAAACTCATGGAGTCCTTCATTGAATCCGGCAACAAACCGGAATGGATGGTGATGACGGTGCTGCCGGTGCTGCCGCCGGATCTGCGACCGCTGGTGCCGCTGGACGGCGGGCGCTTCGCCACCTCCGATCTCAATGACCTGTATCGTCGCGTCATCAACCGCAATAACCGCCTGAAGCGGTTGCTGGAGCTGAACGCGCCGGACATCATCGTGCGCAACGAAAAGCGCATGCTGCAGGAGGCGGTGGATGCGCTGCTGGACAACGGCCGCCGCGGTCGCGCCATCACCGGCTCCAACAAGCGTGCGCTCAAGTCGCTGGCCGACATGATCAAGGGCAAGCAGGGGCGTTTCCGCCAAAACCTGCTCGGCAAACGCGTGGACTATTCGGGGCGCTCGGTGATCGTGGTGGGCCCGGGGCTGAAGCTGCACCAATGCGGTCTGCCGAAGAAGATGGCGCTGGAACTTTTTAAACCGTTCATCTTCTCCAAGCTGCAACTGCGCGGCATGGCCACCACCATCAAGGCCGCCAAGAAAATGGTCGAGCGCGAGGGCCCGGAGGTTTGGGACATCCTGGAAGAGGTGATCCGCGAGCATCCGGTGATGCTGAATCGCGCGCCCACACTGCACCGCCTGGGGATCCAGGCCTTCGAGCCGCTGCTCATCGAGGGCAAGGCCATCCAGTTGCATCCGCTGGTGTGCACCGCGTTCAACGCGGACTTCGACGGTGACCAGATGGCGGTGCACGTGCCGCTGTCGCTGGAGGCGCAGCTGGAAGCGCGTGCGCTCATGATGAGCTCCAACAACATCCTGTCGCCCGCGAACGGCGAACCCATCATTGTGCCCTCGCAGGACGTGGTGCTGGGCCTGTATTACATGACGCGCGAGCGCGTCAATGCCAAGGGCGAGGGCGCGCTGTTTGCGGACGTCGCCGAGGCACATCGCGCCTGGGAAAACCGCGAAGTGGACCTGCAGGCACGCGTCCAGGTTCGGGTCACGGACCACGTGATCCGCGACGACGCCAGCTTCGAGACCCGTACGCGCCGCGTCAAAACCACCGTAGGGCGTGCACTCCTGTCGGACATCCTGCCCAAGGGCCTGGCGTTCGAGTTGATCAACCGCGACCTGACCAAAAAGGCCATCTCCGCGCTCATCAATGCCTGTTATCGGCGCGTGGGCCTGAAGGAAACCGTGGTGTTCGCCGACAAGCTCATGTACACGGGTTTCAATTACGCGACGCGGGCCGGCGTGTCCATCGGCGTGAACGACATGGTGGTGCCGGACGAGAAGGGTCGCATTTTGCACGGCGCCGAGGTCGAAGTGAAGGAAATCGAGAACCAGTACGCCTCGGGACTGGTGACCAACGGCGAGCGTTACAACAAGGTAGTGGACATCTGGTCGCGCACCAACGAGCAGGTAGCCAAAGCCATGATGGACAAGCTCGGTACCGAGGAGGTCGCTGACTACAAGGGCAACAAGCTGCGCCAGCCGTCCTACAACTCGATTTACATGATGGCGGATTCCGGCGCGCGCGGCAGCGCCGCGCAGATCCGGCAGCTCGCGGGCATGCGCGGCCTCATGGCCAAGCCCGACGGCTCCATCATCGAGACGCCGATCACCGCGAACTTCCGCGAAGGCCTGAACGTGCTGCAGTACTTCATCTCCACGCACGGCGC
>JAGWLP010000057.1 GCA_028864905.1 Gammaproteobacteria bacterium | reverse complement strand
TCGATAGCACGCCGCATGTGAGGAATGACTATGGTTCCCCCGACGACGAGAGCGACACTCATGGCCTCCACGATCTCGTCCTTGCTGCAACCGGATGCGATGCACTGGCCGATGTGGTAGCTCACGCAGTCGTCGCAGCGCAGCACCATAGAGGCGGTGAGCCCGAGGAGTTCCTTGGTCTTGGCTGGCAGGGCGCCGTCCAGATACGCAAGGCTGTCCACCGAAAACACGCGCTTGATGACGCGGTTGTCCTCCGCAAGGATGCGCGCGTTCATGCGACGGCGGAAGTCGTCGAACTCTTTTACGCGCTTGCCCATGGCAACGGCTAATTCCAGAGAATCGTGCGGCCGAGAGCGGACTGAATCAGCCACACCGCAAATTTGCCGGTGCGGTTCTCGATGTCGAGGATGGGGTTGAGTTCCACCACTTCCATGCTGAGCAGGCGCTTGCTCCGGGCTATGGTTTCACACACCAGGTGCGATTCGCGGAAATTGAGTCCGCCGGGCACGGGGGTCCCGGTGCCGGGGGCCACTGCCGGATCGGAGCCATCCAGATCGTAGGACAAATGGATGCCGCCGCTTGCGCGGCCGAGAATCTGCATGGCTTCCTCCAGGCAGGCGCCGGCGCCACGGGAATCAATTTCACTCATGGTGAACACCCGCACTCCGGTCTTTTTCACCAGTTGCGCTTCGCGGCGATCCACATCGCGTACGCCAAATATCACCACATGCTCCGGCGAGAGCGCGGCATCGTCGCCGCTGATGCTGGTCAATTCCTCGGGCCCGTATCCGAGCAGCGTGGCGAGCGGCATGCCGTGAATGTTCCCCGAGGGACTGCTGTCGGGTGTATTCATGTCGGTGTGCGCATCCACCCACAGTACCCCCAGGGATTTGCCCTGGCGTTTCAGGTAACGCGACACCCCGGCAATCGAGCCGATGGCCTGGGAGTGATCGCCGCCCAGCAGCAACGGGAACTCACCCTGTTGCAATGAGCGTTCCACCCGATCGGCAAGTTCGCGGCAGACCTCATTGATTATGCCGAGATAGCGCATGCGCAGGTCACCGACTTCGGCGGATTCCTGCGAAACCTGGCCGAGGTTATATACGCCCACAACCTTGTGACCGAGTTTTTCCAGCGCCGGCACCACGCCCGCGACGTGCATGGCGGAGGAGCCCATGTCGGTACCGCGGCGGCCCGCGCCCAGATCCAGGTGCACGTTGGTGATGAGTACTTTTTTGGTCATGCGAAAACAGGATGACGTCTGATCGTAATTGCGTGCGTGAAATTCTAACATGCCGGTTTGCACCGCCTGGAATACGCATATATGCAGAGCGTCACGCTATACTTTACGCGGCGCGGCTGCTGGCCGCGCAAGCAACTGTGGAGGAATTCATGAGCGCAGAATTCAAGGCGCTGTCGGTGATGGCGGTGCCCGCAGGCGCCGCGTTGATGCGCCCCAATCAGCAACTCCCGGAACACGTGACCCTGCAAAATCCGGCGCTGGATGTCATGACGGATCTGACCCGCGTGGCCGCAGCCAGCGTGAATCCCAACCTGCCGCTGGACAAGGTTGAGGAACACATGCGCAACGTCGGCGTACGCCTGTTGTTTGTGCTCAACGAGTCGGGCGATGTGGTCGGGATCATCACGCTCAACGATCTGAAAGGCATGCGTCCCATGCGCTTCCAGCAGCAGATGGGCGTAAGCCGCAGCGAGGTCCTGGTGCGCGACATCATGACCTCACGCGACAGCTTCGAAGCCCTGAGCATGGCCGAGGTGTCCGAGGCACGTGTCGGTGACATCATCCAGACACTCAAGCGCACCGGGCGTCAGCACGCGCTGGTGATCGCGCGCACGCCCGACGGCCCGGCAATCCGCGGGATTTTCTCCGCGCGTCAGGTCGGCCGGCAACTGGGCGTGCAGATTGACACTACCGGCATTGCCTACACGTTCGCCGAACTCGAAGCGGCGTTGATCCATTGAGTCACGGGCACGCACACGGCATGCGGGCGTACATTACGGCAGAGCCTGCATGTGGCGCCTGATCGCCGGCGCGGTGATGATCAGCTTCTCCGCGGTGTTCGTGGAGCTGGTCTCGGTGCCGCCCGCCACCAGTGCTTTCTACCGCGTGCTGTTCGGCGGGTTGATCCTGTTGGCCATCGTGCTGTGGCGGCGCGAGCGTGTGCGGCTCAAGCCCGCGGCCCTGGCGGCATTCGGACTCGCGGCGCTGTTTTTCGCGCTGGACCTGAGCTTCTGGCACCGCAGCATTCTGTATGTGGGTCCGGGTGTCGCGACTCTGCTGGCGAATTTTCAGGTGTTCCTGCTGGCGGCGGCCGGCGTGATTGCGTTCCGCGAACGCCTCACCTGGTTCCAGATGGCTGCGATTCCGCTCGCGGTTCTGGGCTTGGTTCTGCTCGTGGGCTTCGATTGGTCCGCGTTTTCGGCCGGTTACAGGACCGGCGTGATCCTGGGATTGATCACGGCGTGCTGCTATGCCGGTTATATCCTCACGCTGCGCCGCGTGCGCGTGGCGGAGATCGCCGGGTCCTCATTCGTCACCATGATGGCGGTGTCGCTCATGACCGCCGCACTGCTTGCGCTTGCCATGTGGCCGGAGCGCGCATCCTTCGCGATTCCCACCTGGAAAGACGCCAGCTGGCTGGTGTGTTACGGCGTGTTTGGCCAAGTGCTGGGCTGGGTGCTGATTTCCAGCGGCATTTCCCGGGTGCGTGCCTCGCAGGTCGGACTGGTGCTGCTGCTGCAGCCGGTGTGCGCGTTCATATGGGACGTGAGCATCTTCGGCCGGCGGTTTACCGCAGTGGAGATTGCCGGCGCCGTGCTCGCGCTGGCCGCAATCTATCTCGGCACGGTACGGCGCACTCCGGTCCCGCTCAGGCAATCACTCTGAGGCGGCGCGGCAGCACGGTGATTTCCAGGCGGTGCGCATCGGTATAGCGGATCTCGCCATCCGCGTGTACCGACATGCCGGCGTCACATTCGATCAGCAGCCTGTCGGCCCTGAAAATGCGCACCGCGGGGTGATCGGTGTGGGTGCCGCGCAGCACACGCGGCACCAGCCGCAGGATGCCAAACCGGCTCAGCGCCGATGCCACCACCACATCCAACAGGCCGTCGTCAATTTCCGCCTGTGGCGCAAGCACGAAAGCGCCGCCTTCCACGCGCCCGTTGTTGACCGCGATCAGGGTGATCGCGGTTTCCAGCGTTCCCGCAGCGTATTGCAGTCTTACCTTGGGTGTCGCGTAGTCGAAGCACAGCGTGCGCAGCAATGCCACGCCGTACACCGCGCGGCTGTGCAGCCATTGCATGCGGTTCGCGGCCATCGCCACGCGCGCGTCGAAGCCGATACCTAGGCTGTTGATGAAATGAAAGTCATTGCAGTGCGCCACGTCAACCTGGCGGGTACGCGCTTGCGCGATTTGCCGGCAGGCGGCGCGCCAATCGGACGCATAGCCCAGCATCTTGGTGAAGTCGTTGCCGGTGCCGACTGGCACGAACGCGAGCGGCGCGCCGCCCCCGGCCTGCATCCAGCCGTTCACGGCCGCGTGCACGCTGCCGTCGCCACCGACGACGATTACGGCATCCGGACGTACTGCAAGGCACTCGCGTACCTGTGTGGCTAGGTCGTCGCCACTGCGGCTGAAATGCCGGCTGTGAATCTGGACACCGAGTTCCGCAAGATAATCGGCAATTGGCGCGGCCAGATGGCGCCCGGCGCCGCGTCCGGCCGCGGGATTAATGACCAGCGCGGCGTGCACGCGCGAGTTCAACCATGGCCGTTGCGCACATCGGCCAGATCCGCGAGATACTGAATCACGCGCAACACTTCGCCGCGATCGTCTTCCGGCAATCGCGCCAGTGCGTCGGCAAAGCGCTGGGCCAGGCGCGAGGGCGCGGCATCGGCCGCAGCGGCCCCGGCGTCGGTGACGGTCACGAGCACGTGACGCTTGTCTTCCGGACGGCGTTCGCGCGTCACCAGGCCGCGCAGCTCCAGGCGATCCAGGATGCCGGTGACGGTTGCGGGGCTGAGGGAGACCACCTGTGCGAGCATGCCGCTGGTCATGGCGCCGTGTTCTCTCAGGTTTTGCAGACACAACAGTTGCGGCGTGGTCAGGCCGCGCTCGCCGATGAGCTGGCGGCTGGAAATATCCATGCTGCGCATGATGCGCCGCAGGGCCAGCAGAATGTCTGCCGCCAGACGGTTTGGGTTCGTGGTCATCCGGAGGCTCGCTTCCGTCGGCATTGTTCAACACTCGCACGCGGTCCGCAAGCGGCGCCTGCTAAACTAATTACACTGCGGACCCGGAGCGCACTCCATGCTGGTCTGGTTGCTGTTGAGAATTGTCATCGCCTATCTACTGGGCTCGCTCATTGGCAGCCTGATCGTGGGCAAGATTTACGGCGGCGTGGATATCCGCACCCAGGGTAGCGGCAACGCCGGGGGCACCAACGCCTTGCGTACCCAAGGCCGGGTGTTCGCCTTGTGGGTTATGCTCATTGATGTGGGCAAGGGCGTGCTGGCTGCCGGATTGCTGCCGCACCTGCTGGCTGTGCCGAATGCACTCGGCCTCGAGTGGACCGCGGCCGTATGCGGCGCGGCCGCCATCATCGGGCACGTATTCCCGGTGTTTTTCCGTTTTCACGGCGGCAAGGGCTTCGCCACCTTTCTCGGCGTGCTGTTGATGCTCTCCTGGCAGGCGCTGGTCGTGGCAGTGATTGTCTGGTGCCTGGTACTGGTGTTGAGCGGTTATGTGGGCCTGTCTACGCTGCTGGCTGCCTGGTCGGTGCCGGTGTTCGCCGTGATTGTGCACGGGTACACCTCGCCGCTATTCTGGTTCGGGCTGGTCATGGCGCTGTTTATCGTGTACACGCATCGCGGCAACATCCAACGGCTGGCAGCCGGCAAGGAAAACCGTTTCACGCGCGTCATGTTGTTGCGCCGACGCTGAACGCATGCCGCGTACCGACAACACTGCGCACCAAGTAATTCGCGCCCTGGGGGACGGCGCGTTCCATTCGGGCGAACAGCTTGCGCGTGGCTTGCAAATCAGCCGCAGCGCGGTGTGGAAACACCTGCGCCGGTTTCAGGTGGGCGGCCTGGAAATTGTATCGGTGCCGGGGCGCGGCTACCGGTTGGCGGCGCCGCTGGATCTGCTGGATGCCGCGGAAATAAAAGCGCGCTTGTCGCCGGCTGTGCGCCGGATAGTGGCGGAGCTGTCGGTGCTGGATGAGGTGGACTCGACGAACACTTGGCTCATGGCTCAGGCCAGTGAACTCCCCGCGGTATGTCTTGCAGAACGCCAGACCGCCGGTCGTGGGCGGCGCGGCCGGCAATGGGCGTCGCCGTTTGCCGCCAACTTATATATGTCCTGCGCTTGGCGCTTCGAGGATCTGCCGCCCGGCTTTTCGGCCCTGGCCATGGCAGCGGCGGTGGCGGTGGTGCGGGCGCTCGGCAAATTGGGCGTAACAGGTGTGGGCATCAAGTGGCCCAACGATTTATGGATGGCCGGCAGAAAACTCGGCGGTATTCTGGTGGACATGCAGGGCGAGCCGCCCGGCCAGGCGCGCACGGTAGTGGGTGTCGGCATCAATGTGCGCATGCCGGCCGCGGCGGCGACGTATATAGATCAGCCGTGGACCGATCTGGCGACACAGCTGCCGGATAAGACACCGGGACGCAATGCGCTGGCGGCGGCGCTGATTGAACAATTGGTGGAGGCCCTTGAAGTTTTTGCAGCACGAGGATTCGCCGCGTTTGCAGCAGATTGGCGGGCGCTGGATCTGGCTGCCGGCAAAAGCGTGCGGCTGCATCACCAGCAGCACGTCATTAAGGGCACCGCGCTCGGCGTGGATCAGGACGGCGCGCTGTTGCTGGATACCGGCGGCGGCACACAGCGCTTTGTATCCGGTGACCTGAGCATGAGACTCGCGCCATGATGTTGCTCGCCGACATCGGCAACACGCGCGTCAAATGGGCGCAGGCGCAGGGCCGGAAGTTGTCTGGGCACGGCGTCGCGATGCATGCGGGCCGACCTCCGATGGAGGTTTGGCGATCGGTCTGGGGTGATGTGCTGCGGCCGCAATGCGTCGTGATCAGCAACGTGGCCGGCGCTGCCGTCGCCGACAGCGTGCGCGATTACTTTCAGCAGCAGTTCCAGCTTATCCCGGAATTCATGACACCGTCTTCACGTGCTGGCGGCGTGACCAATGGTTATGCTGATCCCGCGCAGCTGGGGGCGGACCGCTGGGCCGCAGCGGTCGGTGCGTTCAGGCGCTACGGTGGTCCGATCTGTGTGCTGGGCTGCGGAACTGCACTTACCATGGATACCGTCGATCGCGATGGCCGGCATCTGGGCGGCCTGATTGCGCCCGGACTCGGCGCCATGCGGCGCGCGCTGTCTGCGGCGGCGCCGGCGCTGCCCAGCGATGCCGCCGGCCAGCCTGCGCTGTTCGCACGCGATACGCGCGCCGCGGTGAGCAGCGGCGTTCTGTATGCAGCCGTGGGCTTCATCGAGCGGGTGGCGGCCGAGGTCCGTGCCCGGGAAGGCAGGGAAATCAAAATGCTGCTCACCGGCGGAGATGCGGAAACCCTGCAACCCTGGTTGCCCGAACGGTTTACACTTGCGCCTCATCTGGTTCTGGAGGGATTGGCGGTGCTGGCAGAGCTGCGCACATGATGCGAACGCTGTTTCTTGTATTGGTGCTGGCAAATGTCGTGGCGTTCATCTGGTTCGGATGGCTGAGACCGTCGCCGTCATCGCCATCATCCACCCCGTTGCCTCAGGTACAAGCGCTCAAACTCATCGCCGAACTCACTCCCGCCCAACGGGCGGCACTCGCGAAGCCGCTCACGCCTGGGCCCACACCCGCAAGTCCAGCCACCGCCGATGTCAGCGCGCAGAGTTGCATGAGTTACGGGCCGTTTCCGAGTGCGGCGGCGGCCGAGGGCGGCAGCACGCGCTTGCGCGCCGGCGGCGCGAGTGTTACCCAGCGGCTGGTTCCCGGCAAAGTGCGGCAGGGATACTGGGTGTACTTGCCGCCGTTCGGATCGCGCCGCGAGGCTGAAGCCGCGGCCAAACTGCTGCAGCAGCGCGGCGTCAAGGATTTGTACGTGGTCACCGATGAGGCGAATCGCAACGCCATTTCCCTGGGGGTTTACAGCGACCGCTATGGTGCGCTGGCGCACCAGAAACAGATCCGCGCACTTGGCTACCGCGCATTGGTGACCGAGCGCTTCCGCGACGCCCCACGATATTGGCTCGATGCGCGTGGTTCAGCACAGCAACTGCCGGTGGCCAAGGCATTCGCCGATCTGGGAGAGGGCGATGCCAGCATCGGACGAGAGGCGTGCAGCGCCGGAAACCGTTCCTGACCTGGGGTCTTTGGCCTGCTAGAATTTGCGCCTGATTCCATTCCGGCGTATTTCAGTGAAGCCGGCGTAGCTCAGTTGGTAGAGCAGTGGTTTTGTAAACCAAAGGTCGGGGGTTCGATTCCCTCCGCCGGCACCATCACACGTAACGCGTCTTGTGGTTCGGACCATCCATGGTGCGCTGTCCAGCCACGACCACGGCGCTGCGCCCTCCTGCTCCGCTTGTGGTCCAGGGCGGACATCCTGTCCGCCCGCTCGAAGCTGCGCTTCTCGCCCCTGTCGTGGCGTGCGAGCCGATGCGAGCGGTGCTCGCATGAAAGGCACGGCTCGCACCCTCCGCCGGCACCAGCCAGCTGGATTCGTCACGTCCGCAGAACCATCCATGGTGCGTTGACCAGCCCTCCCTTGTGGGCCACGCAATCCAGCTCTGCCCACAAGTCCAGGTCAGCCGTCCTTGGCTGCCCGTTTGCCGGCGCGAAGCGGGGCTTCGCGATTTTCCGGCTCACCCCTGTGAGGGCGCGCGGATGGACGCGAGCTATGCTCGCGTTAAAGCCCCATTCTCGCCCGCCGGCACTACGCCAATCAGTCCGCCAGTCTCACCAGCAGGCGCTTGGCGATGTGACCGTGTATATACCCGGTGCCGCGCACCGCGTGCAACAGGGTGATTAGCAGCAGAATTCCGGCAATCACGCACAGCGGCCAGAAGAACCAGGACACCACCACCGGTCCATTGATGTAAATCATGCCGTGCCAGACGTAGGTCAGCGGCGAGAAAATCAACGTCAGTGCGACCGCCAACCAGGCGATGATCACCGCGAAGTACAGCGTGCCAAGAAACAGCTGCAGCACCATGTAAAACAGCGTGGACCAGGTGCGGCCGTCGGTGAGCAACTCCTTGATGCGGGTGAACAACGGTACGTAGCCACCGGGATGGGGCGGACGACGCGGCATGCGCACACCCAGCAGAGATTCAACGATGCGACCTTCCACGAGCGACAACATGCGCACGCTGCCCAGAAACAGCAGGAAGAATGGGATGCCGATGATGAGAGGCAACATGCCGAATGACAGCGCCGACCCGGCCATTACCCAGGTAAAGTAAAAGATGCCGGTGAACAGCGCCATCAGCAGATAAAACAACGATGCGTAGGCGCGCGGGTCCGATAGCACACCGAAAAAATTTCCGAGCAACGAACGACGTTTGGCGGGACGTGGTGTGCGCAGAGCCGCCTGCACCTTGACCTCGGTGGCACGATAGGCGTCGGCCACTTCCTCTGGCGCGCCGTAACTGGTGGCGATGGCCGCGAGAATCTGTTCCTCGCTTTGATCGGGGTGCGCATGCAGTTCGCCGCGCAGGTATTCCTCGGCATCGTAAAGTGCGTCCTGGATCAGGGCCGGGTCAGCGCCGCTCAGGGCGGCGCGCAATTGTTCCAGATAGTCCTGAACACTGCGGGGTACGGCATTAGTCATGGCGGCTGTCCTTCATGATGGCGTCCACAAGATCCCGGGTTTTGGTCCAAGCGTCTTTCCACTGCGCGAGTACCGTCCGGCCGGTGTCGGTGATGGTGTAATAACGGCGCGGCGGGCCCGAAACCGACGGTTCCACGTAACTGTCCAACAGGCGCGCGGCGAACAGGGAGCGCAGCACCGGATAAAGCGTGCCCTGTTTCATGACACCGTTTTCTCCTACGTCTGGTTCCAGCTGTTTGGCGATTTGGTAGCCGTATTGCGGCTCCGGTGCGTAAGCCAAGGTGGCCAAAAGCACCAGCGCCACGATGCCGGCATTGAGCTCCTTCTGGAACTTGCGCAGATGACTGTCTTCCTCATTCACCCAACATTTCCAAGGTACCGTATACAAGTAGATAAACTATAGCAGTAACTTAATAATAGTCAAGAAACTATTGGGGGTTGTTGCGGACGTAATCGGGAATAGGGATCTAACCGACTGCCGGTCATAAGGGCCCGCTTCAAATAAACAAGTACGTATCTGTCCAAGTTTGACGAGTGGTTCAAATCGCACTCAAGCGGCTTTGACATGCTTGCCGTTGCTAGGTGCGGCTGAACCGGCGTGTGCCCACTTTCATCCGGGTGAGACCGCCGGCCGGAGGTTGCGCCAGGCCGCGGATCGGAGTTTGAATAATTACGGTTGCGCCGCCGTCACAAAACAGCAACTTCATCCTCATCATGTGGCTATCTTGCGTCGCTAGTCTCCCTTCCCGACTTCGGGCAAAGGAGGTTATTCATGCGCAGAGTTTGCTGGCGCGGCCTGTTGCTGGCGGCATCAAACGGCTTGGCGGCTCAGGTGCAGACCGACATCATTTCTGCGCGCCGCCGCTCCCAAAGGTGCGAATCAGGCGGACAGACGCTTTTTTATGTTTGATCTTGAACGCAGGCGCCCGACATTGCCGAATCCATGAACTTCAGGGCGCAGCTGCTGGCAATGGCCAGCGCCATCCAGGCCCGTTGGCAGAAAACCCTCGTTATCTGAGCCACTTGCGGGCCGTTATGGGTACCCGAACGATTTGTGCACCTTGATTCTGCCCGCAGCAATGTCCGGATACGAGATGTGCCGACGGCCGGCTCGCGCCAACTGGGCGGGTTTTTGTACGCCTTTCCCGTTGACACAAATCCGCGAAATATAAGACAATTCTCGGCTTCGTCCGTGGAGGGGTACTCAAGCGGCCAACGAGGGCAGACTGTAAATCTGCTGGCTTTACGCCTACGAAGGTTCGAATCCTTCCCCCTCCACCAGAAATGAATTGCGAGCTCTTGGTTGGCAGGTTCGGTACCCAGCGACGGACGCGGCGGGTGTAGTTCAATGGTAGAACCTCAGCCTTCCAAGCTGATGACGTGGGTTCGATTCCCATCACCCGCTCCAGCCAAACGGGTGAATGAGGTGCAGCTCAGGTCGCCCATGTAGCTCAGTCGGTAGAGCACGTCCTTGGTAAGGACGAGGTCACCGGTTCGATTCCGGTCATGGGCTCCAGGACGGTGTGAAGTGTGCGGCCGTGAGGAATGAGCAGGGCAATGCCGAAATGCAAGATCGAGTTAAAGCTGATTACTGAGGAGTAGCAACCGTGTCCAAGGCAAAATACGAGCGCAAGAAGCCGCATGTAAACGTGGGGACGATTGGGCATGTGGATCATGGCAAGACCACGCTGACGGCGGCGCTGACGGTGATTCAGTCGAAGAAATTTGGCGGTGAGGCGAAGGCCTACGACCAGATTGACAACGCGCCGGAGGAGAAGGCGCGCGGCATCACCATTGCGACCTCGCACGTGGAGTACGAGAGTGCCAAGCGCCACTATGCGCACGTGGACTGCCCGGGACACGCCGACTACGTGAAGAACAT
>JAGWLP010000056.1 GCA_028864905.1 Gammaproteobacteria bacterium | reverse complement strand
GCATCGGTGGATTTGTACAGGCCGTCACCGGTGAGGAACGTATTGCGGATGTCGGACTCGCCGGTGCCGACGTAGATGATCTTCGGGTCGGACGGTGCCACCGCAATGGCGCCGATGTTGTTGCTGTCGAAGTATTTATCGGAAATGTTTTCCCACGCCGCGCCGTAGTTCTCGCTCTTCCACACGCCGCCGCCGGTGGAACCCATATAGTAGAGGTTGGGTTGTTGTGCCACGCCAGTGACTGCGATCACGCGCCCGCCCACGTAAGGTCCGATGCTGCGCCAGTGCAGCGCACCGGTGAGTTGCTCGGGGGTCAGGGTATCGGCGCCTGCGATAGCCGGCAGGATTAGCGTCAAGCCGGCGCACGCGGCGACCAGCAGCGACATCAGACCACGGGAAGACTTGCTGTTCATAAACCCGACCTCTTGATGTTAAGGCGTAGTGCGTCCCTGCTCACCGCCTTGATTGGGGGTTGTGAGTGAGCACATGAAAACGGCGAACCCGAAGGTTGGCCCGGAGCCGGCCGGTTTGCGGTTGGGATACGGTGCGCAAGCTTACGACGCCCGGAGACGGCTTGCAAAAGGTAAGCGGGCAAATCTCAGGGCTTGGTCAAAATGTGCACAGTCGGGCCGGTGTCATATTTCTGTCACATTCGCTTCCTACACTCGTCCGCATGGGACGAGGGGCAATATGACCAGCAAGCGCGTGCGCCAACGGCTGTCCGCCGTTGCCTTGGCCCTGATGGCCTCAGCAGTGGCCGCAGCCGAACCCGGGCTTGCGGGCGTGGGCGGCACGGCCATATATCCGGTGCTGGCCAACTGGGTCGCGCAGTACCACGTGCTCACCGGCGTGGCGGTGAATTACCAGCCCATCGGCTCCGGCGGCGGCATCCAGCAGATCGAGACGGGCACGGTCGCGTTTGCCAACAGCGACATGCCGCTGCCGTCCGCCGAGCTGCGCGCGCACCGGCTCATCCAGTTTCCGGCGCTGATCATCGGCATCACGCCGGTGGTAAACATTCCGGGCATCCGCGCGGGCGACCTCACGCTCAATGGTCCATTGCTGGCGGACATCTATCTCGGCGCAGTACGGTACTGGGACGACCCGCGCATCGTCGCGCTTAATCCCGGCTTGCGCCTGCCGCACATGGCGATCATTACCGTGCACCGTTCCGACGGTTCCGGCACGACCTTCAACTTCACGAATTACCTCTCAAAAGTCAGCGCCGCGTGGCGCGCGCGCGTAGGCGCCAACACCGCGGTCGCCTGGCCAAACGGCGTGGGCGGCAAGGGCAATGCCGGCGTGGCCTCGTTCGTGCAGCAGATTCGCGGCAGCCTGGGTTACGTGGAATATGCCTTCGCGTAGGACACGCATCTCAGCTGGACGCGGATGATCAATCGCGACGGCAAGGTGGTGAGCCCGAGTCTCGCGGCCTTTGCCGCGGCGGCCGCAAATGCGGATTTCGCCGCGGCGCCGGATTTCGACCTCACGCTCACCGACGAGCCGGGCGCCGGGGCCTGGCCGATCACCGCGACCACGTACATGCTCATGCGCCGCGACTATGCGCGCGCCGACAACCGGACGGTACTGGAATTCTGTCGCTGGTTCCTGAATTACGGCCAGGAGCGTGCGCGCCAGCTGAATTACGTGCCGATGCCGGCAACTATCGTGACGCTGATCGAGAAATATTGGCAACGGGAGCTCGGACCGTGACGGTCCTGGCGCGTTCCGCCGCACAGCGCTCCCGCAGCCGCCAGGCGCTGCGCAGTGCTGCGGCCGACGTGCTGTTTCGCAATGTCACGCGCGTGGCCGCGCTGCTGGTACTGGCGTTGATGATTGCGATTCTGGTGGTGCTGGTGGTGCAGGCCTGGCCGGCGTTCCACCGCTTTGGCTGGCATTTCTTTTCTGGCCGCGAGTGGGATCCGGCGCACGCGACATTCTCCGCGCTCACTTCCATTTTTGGCACGCTGGTGACTTCCGCCATCGCCATGGTCATCGCCGTGCCGGTGAGCTTTGGTATCGCGCTCTTTATCACCGAGCTGGCGCCCACGTGGCTGCGCCGGCCGGTGAGTACCGCGGTGGAACTGCTGGCGGCCATCCCGAGCATCATCTACGGCATGTGGGGCCTGTTCGTGTTCGCGCCGCTGTTCGGCGAATACGTGCAGCCGTGGATCATCGAGCATATCGGTTCGTGGCCATGGGTAGGCGTGCTGTTCCAGGGTCCGCCCATGGGCATCGGCATTTTCACGGCCGGATTGATTCTTGCCATCATGGTGATCCCCTTCATCAGCTCGGTGATGCGCGACGTGTTCAGCCTGGTGCCGACAGTGCTCAAAGAATCCGCGTACGGTGTAGGTTGCACGACCTGGGAAGTGGTATGGCGCGTGGTGCTGCCGTACACGCGCGTCGGGGTGATGGGCGGGATCATGCTGGGGCTGGGGCGCGCGCTTGGTGAAACCATGGCGGTCACGTTCGTCATCGGCAACAGTCACACGCTCGGCGTTTCGCTGTTCAATGCCGGCAACACCATTTCCTCGACGCTCGCCAACGAATTCACCGAGGCGGTGGGTCCGACCTATACCTCGTCGCTGATCGCGCTGGGTCTGATCCTGTTCCTGATTACCTTTGTGGTGCTGGCGCTGGCGAAGTTGCTGCTGCTGCGCATGGCGGCGCGTGAAGGGAGTCCCACTTGAACACCGTGTCCGCACGCTATCTGCGCCGGCGCGTGGTCAATTGGGTGAACCTGTCCATGTCGGTGCTGGGCACGTTGTTCGGACTCTTCTGGCTGGTGTGGCTGCTCTGGACGCTGGTGGATCGCGGTGTACGCTGGCTCGGCCCGGATCTATTCACGCAGAGTACGCCGCCGCCGCTGGCGCCGGGCGGCTTCGCGAATGCCATCGTCGGTTCGATTCTCATCACGGCCTTGGGCGTGATCGTGGGTACGCCGATCGGCATACTGGCGGCTACCTGGCTCGCGGAATTCAGTCGGCGCTCGCGCCTGGCCGCGGTCATCCGGTTCGTGAACGACATTCTGCTGAGCGCGCCGTCGATCGTCATCGGCGTATTCATCTACGGCGTGGTAGTGGCGCGTTTCGGGCATTTTTCCGGCTGGGCCGGGGGTCTGGCGCTCGCCATCATCATGCTGCCGGTGGTGCTGCGTACCACCGAGGACATGCTGAAGCTGGTGCCGGATCAGATGCGCGAGGCGGCCGCGGCGCTGGGCGCGCCGCGCTGGCGGGTGACGGTGATGGTGGTTTATCGTGCGGCGCTGGGCGGCATCATTACCGGTGTGCTGCTGGGTGTGGCGCGCATCAGCGGCGAGACCGCGCCGCTGCTGTTCACCGCGCTCAACAACCAGTTCTGGAGTACCGATATGAACCGGCCGATCGCCAACCTGCCGGTGATGATCTTCCAGTTCGCCATGAGTCCCTATG
The DNA here is from genome assembly GCA_028864905.1 of Gammaproteobacteria bacterium. Lineage (GTDB taxonomy): Bacteria > Pseudomonadota > Gammaproteobacteria > Natronospirales > REEB76 > REEB76. The sequence continues at coordinate 7,488 of JAGWLP010000056.1, read as the reverse complement.
ACAACTGGCAGCACTTGGCCTGGGCGGCGGCGCTGCTGATTACACTCGCGATTCTCGCCCTCAGCCTGTTCGCACGCCTCGTGATCCGTTCACGCTCGTTCGTAAAATGAGTCCCATGCACCGCGACGACACTGTTCCCACACATGCGGTCTCGCCGCAGATGCTGGCGGGCGCGGGACGCGATCCCGCCCGCGCGACCGTCATCGAGAACCCCAAGCTTGCCATCCGGAGGCTGGATTTCTACTACGGCGGGTTCCAGGCGCTGCGCGCCATCAACATGGACATTGCCGAACGCCAGGTGACGGCCTTCATCGGCCCATCCGGCTGCGGCAAGTCCACGCTGCTGCGCACGCTCAACCGCATTTATGACCTGTACCCGGAACAGCGCGCCAGCGGCGAGATTCTGCTGGATGGGCGCAACATCCTCGATCGCGACCAGGACCTGAACGCCTTGCGGGCCAAGGTGGGCATGGTGTTCCAGAAGCCGACGCCGTTTCCGATGTCGGTGCATGAAAACATCGCGTTCGGTGTGCGCCTGTATGAGCGGCTGTCACGCACCAAGATGGACGACCGGGTGGAGTGGGCGTTGCGCAAGGCGGCGCTCTGGGACGAGGTCAAGGACAAGTTACGCCAGGGCGGCACGCGCCTGTCGGGCGGCCAGCAGCAGCGGCTGTGCATCGCGCGCGCCATTGCGGTGAAACCCGAAGTGCTGCTGCTCGACGAGCCGGCTTCGGCGCTCGATCCGATCTCCACCTTGAAGATCGAGGAGTTGATCGCGGAACTGAAAAGCGACTACACCATCGTACTTGTCACCCACAACATGCAGCAGGCGGCGCGCGTCTCCGACTACACCGCCTTCATGTACCTTGGTAACCTAGTGGAATATGCCGACACCAGCACGCTGTTCACCAACCCCGCGCAGAAACAGACCGAAGACTACATCACCGGCCGCTACGGTTAATTCCGGGACCTGATGACAGCCAGGGTATGTTTGTCCACAATCCCGCTTTTCCAATGAGCGCACCGGCGTACTTTGTACCTGGTGCGTGACTGCACTTCCAGCGACCTACTGGCTTGCCAATCAATTCAGCGCAGCTGCAGCCTTCAGGAATCAACGGTACAGATTTTCCGACACACGGCTAATGCCGCATTTCTATTTTATTTCCATGACATAATCGTTGCGGGGAAATACTACCTACATTTGGGAGAGCGATATGAAGAAGCTGTTGTTGTTTCTGGCGCTGTTTTTAACCGCGCCTGTAGCGCTGGCCGACATCGGCGTGGGCGCGGGCGTCGGCACGCTGGGTTTCAATGTGTCCGGCACCTACCACTTCAACGACTTTGTATCGTTGGGCGTCGGTCTCAATCGCTACAGCTACTCCAGAAGTTCCGATTACAAGGGCGTCAATTACAACGCCAGTCTGAAATTCTCGTCCGAAGTCTTGTTGGTGAATCTCTATCCGTTCGCCGGCAGTTTCCGGTTCACCGGCGGCTGGATGCATAACGGCAACTCGCTGTCCATGGCCGGCGTGCCTGACCAGAATGGCAACTACACCTTCAACGGCAATACGTATTCGGCGCAACAGGTGGGCACAGTCACGGCCGGAATGGGATTCAACAGCAACGCAACCTATCTCGGCATCGGCTGGGGCGGAAACGGAAGCTGGGGCATGACTTTTGATCTGGGCGTGGTGAACCAGGGCAGCCCCAAGTTCGATCTGAACGTGAGCGGTGCGGCTGGCAATCCGCAGCTGGCGAATGACGTGAACCAGCAGCGCACCACCGTACAGAGTGACGTGAACTCGTTTACCTGGTATCCGCAGATCGCCGTGGGTTTGTATCTCCGCTTTTGAGGCGCTTGCGCTTTACGCCGCGCGCAGCCAGGAAATCGCGCGTGTCTCGCGGGCGATGGGTAAAAATGGAGTTGGTGGGCGGTGCAGGGATTGAACCTGCGACCCCTGCCGTGTGAAAGCAGTGCTCTACCGCTGAGCTAACCGCCCGCCGGGAAAACGGAGCGCGAATTTTACGGACTGTCCGTCGGCTGGTCAAACTGCGGACCGGCGCCGGCAGGTTCGCGACGCTTCAGTGCCGCTCGTAAGTGCCGATCAGCCGGTTCATGCCGATGACATACGGTTCGACGCGCTTGAGGAAGTCCCAGAGCGTCAGACCCGCGGGCAGATGCGGCTCGTGATCGAGCGCCAGCAACCAGAAATAATAATGGTGCAGACCGTGACCGTTGGGCGGCATCGGGCCGCCATAGCTGGTTTTGCCGGAATCGTTTTTGCCCGGGGTGTAGTCCTTGGTCGCTTCCGGCAAATGCGTGACGGATGCGGGGATGTTGTACAGCACCCAGTGCACGTACCCGTAGGTGCCGCCAGCGGCAACCAGCGGTGCATCCGGGTCGTGGCAGATCAGGGCCAGCGAGCGCGCCTTGGGCGGTACGTCACGCCAGGCAAGGGTGGGGGACACGTCCTCACCTTCGCCGCTGTGTTTCCTGGGGATGGCGCCGAGCGGAGTAAACGCGGAACTGGTCAGTTGCATATCGGAAGGTGCGAAGCCCATGTGTCATTCCTCCTTCATGGCCGGACTCGGTAAGGCTCCATTATAGAAAATCCACGCACGGCGGCAGGTGTGCGGTTTGGCATTCTTGTCACCGTACAATGAGGCCGTGGATGCTCTGCCGATTGATTCTCTGCTTCCCGCGATCCGCACCACGCTCGCGGAGCATGTATCGCTGGTGATCGAGGCGCCGCCCGGTGCCGGCAAGACCACGCGCATACCGCCCGCAATGTTGGGCGCCCCGTGGTTGCAGGGCCGCAAGCTGGTGATGCTGGAGCCACGTCGGCTGGCGGCGCGCGCCGCCGCCCATTTCATGGCGGCCAAACTTGGCGAGCATATCGGCGAAACCGTCGGCTACCGCGTGCGCATGGATACACGCGTCGGGCCGCGTACCCGCATCGAGGTGGTGACGGAAGGCGTGCTCACGCGCCTGCTGCAATCCGACCCGGCGCTCGGCGATTACGGCGTAGTGATTTTCGACGAGTTCCACGAACGCAGCCTGCACGCCGATCTGGCGCTGACTCTGATCCTGGAGGCCCGGCAGGCGCTGCGGCCGGATCTGCGGATTGTCGCGATGTCCGCAACCTTGGACGCAGCTCCGGTGGCGCAATTGCTTGGCGGTGCGCCGCGTCTGGTCTCGGAAGGCAGAAATTTCCCGGTGGATACGCGGTATCGGCCGCTTGCCCCGCGCGTGCCTGTCGAGGCGCAGGTGGCCAATGTCGTGCGCCGCGCGCTGGCGGATGAAACCGGCAGCCTGCTGGTGTTCCTGCCGGGCGGCAAGGAAATCCGTCGCGTCGCCGGAATGCTGGAAGAAAATCTGCTGCCCGACACCGACCTGGTGCCGCTATACGGCGATCTGCCACAGGAACAACAGGACGCAGCGATTCTTCCCGCCGCCAGCGGCCGCCGCAAGGTAGTGCTCGCGACGTCCATCGCCGAAACCAGCCTCACCATCGAGGGTGTGCGCGTGGTGGTGGACGCGGGATACGCGCGCGTGCCGCGTTTCGATCCGGTCAGCAGCCTGACGCGACTCGCCACCGTGCGCGTGTCGCGTGCCTCCGCCGATCAGCGGCGCGGGCGTGCGGGCCGGCTGGAACCAGGCGCGTGTTACCGGCTGTGGAGCGAGGGCGAGCGGCTGGAAGCACAGACCACACCCGAGATTCTGCAGGCGGACTTGGCGCCGCTGGCGCTGGAGTTGGCTCAATGGGGCGTGGCGGACGCGGCCCGGCTGGCTTGGCTCGATCCGCCTCCGTCCGCAGCACTTGCGCAGGCGCGCGAGCTGCTGCGGGAACTCGAGGCACTGGACGCGGATAGCCGGATAACCGCCCACGGCCGGAGTCTGCTGGAACTGCCACTGCATCCGCGCTTGGCACACATGGTGGCCGGCGGTGAGCGACGGGGTTCAGGCTGGCTCGCGTGTCTTCTGGCTGCCGTGCTGAGCGAACGCGACATTGTCCCAAGCGGCGCCAGACATGCCGGCATCGCTGAGCGCGTGCGACTGCTGACCGCACCGCCGGCGGCGGATGCGGGGGTGGATCGGCGAAACTTGAAACGCGTGCAAGCCGTCGCACGCGACATCGCCCGTCAGGCGGGGATTACGCCGCAGGCAAACATTTCGGCGGAACAGGCGGGGCCGCTGCTGGCGCTTGCCTATCCCGACCGCATCGCGAGGCGGCGCACCGGCACCCAGCCACGTTATCTGCTCGCCAATGGCCGCGGTGCGTATCTATCCGACGAGGATCCCCTGCGCAGTGCCGAATGGCTGGCGGTTGCCGCACTGGACGGCAATCCACGCGAGGCGCGGATTTTTCTGGCGGCGCGCACCGATGAACGTGAAGTGCGCGAATCATTTGCGGCGCAGATTGTGGCGCGCGACCGGATTGATTGGGACGAGGACCAGGGTGCGGTGCGCGCGGTACGTGAGCTGTGTCTCGGCGCCATCATTCTGGAGCAGCGTCCACTCGTGGAACCCGACGCGCCGCAGGTTGCGGCGTTAATGCTTGCCACCATCCGCCGCCACGGACTTGATTGTCTGCCGTGGACCCCGGCGCTCCGCAACTGGCAAGCGCGCGTGGGGTTGTTGCGGCGCGTGCAAGGCGACTCTTGGCCGGATGTTTCGGATGCTGCATTGCTGCAGTCGCTGGAACAATGGCTGGCGCCGTACCTTGCGGGGCGTACGCGCCTCGCGCATTTCGCCGGCGTACCGCTCAAGCAGGCGCTCGAAGCGCTGCTGGATTTTCACCAGCGCCGCGCGCTGGATGAGCTCGCACCGACGCAGGTCACGGTGCCGACGGGCAGGCGCATACCGCTGGATTACACTTTGGGCGACACGCCGGTGCTGGCGGTGCGCGTGCAGGAAATGTTCGGGCTGGCGCAAACGCCGGCGATTGCCGGTGGCCGCATGCCGCTGGTGTTGCATCTGTTGTCGCCGGCCGGGCGGCCGCTGCAGGTCACGCGCGATCTGGCGGGATTCTGGAAATCCAGCTATCGCGACGTGAAGAAAGACATGCAGGGACGCTACCCGAAGCACCCGTGGCCGGACGATCCGCTGCATGCCGAACCGACGCGGCGGGGTAAGCGACGGTCATAATCCGATTGCAGGAGCGGCCAATGTGCAAGGATGTACAGGTGCGGCGTGAGGCAGGATGCCGGAAGCCGCCTCTGGCTGCGATTCCTCAGTCGTCCTCGTACACTTCCTTGAGCTTGTGGCGCAGCCGGCGGTCGTTCAGCCGGTCTTCCAGCCTGCGCCATGCCTGCGAGGAGTGTTGCGGTTTGGGCGGTTTGATCACCGCGCCGCGTCTGCGGCCGGCGGCGCGCGGCTCGTAGGTATCCGCGCCCGAGTCATCACTGTTGCGGATCAGGTCTTCCAAGGCAGTGGCTTTGACCATGTTCCGTGCTCTCGGTCAAGGTGGGGTAAATCGGCCGCGCTTTATACACGCGTGCCCGGGGTTTGTAAATCCGCCGCCAGCCGGGCGCGCCGCGGCAGGGCCCGAGCGCTTACGCGGCGTGTTCCGCGTCCGGGTGATGCTCGCGGGCAAAGAAGGTGTACATCGTGGGCACCACGAACAGCGTGAAACAGGTGCCAAGCGTCATGCCGCAGGCGATCACCAGGCCGATGTCAAAACGGCTGACGGCGCCCGCGCCGGTGGCCGCGAGCAGCGGTACCACGCCCAGCACCATGGCCGCGGTGGTCATGAGGATGGGCCGCAGTCGCACCGCGGCCGCGTGCTCAATAGCCTCGCGTTTAGAGCAGCCGGTTTCGCGCTGCCACTTGTTGGCGAAATCCACCATCAGGATGCCGTGCTTGGTAATCAGGCCGATGAGCGTCAGCAGGCCCACCTGGGTGTAAATGTTGACGGTGGCCAGGCCCAGGAAAATCGGTATGAGTGCGCCACAGAAGGCCAGGGGCACACTGCACAGGATCACCAGCGGGTCGCGCCAGCTCTCGAACTGCGCCGCGAGCACCAGGAAGATCACGATAAGGGCGAGAAGAATCGCCAGCAGCAGGGCATTGCCCGATTCCACGAATTGGCGCGATTCGCCCGCGTAGTTGACGAAATAGCCCGTGGGGAAAATCTGCTGGGCCTCGTTCCGGAGAAAATCCAGCGCCTTGCCCAGGGGTACACCCGGAACCGCAGAGATCGTGGCCGAGTTCAACTGCTGGAACTGATTCAATTGATCCGGCTGCACGCTGTGCGTGAGGTGCGCCACCGTAGACAGCGGAATCATGGCGCCGCTGCCAGTGCGCACGTAGTAGTTCATGAGCTCGGCGCCGTTACTCCTAAACTGGTCGGCGACCTGAGGGATCACCTGGTAGCTGTAGCCCTGCAGATTGAAGAAGTTCAGATAACCGCCGCCCAGGAACGTACTGAGCGACGAACCCAGGTCCTGCATGTTGATGCCGAGCTGCTGGGCCTTGTTGCGGTCGATGTCGATGCTGAGCTGCGGGTTGTCGAACTTGAGGTCGCTGTCCACGTAATAGAACATGCCGCTCTTGCGCGCGGCATCCATGAGTTTTTCCTGCACCGCGTAGAGATCCGCGTAGGATGAGGTGGAACTCACCACGAATTCCACCGGCGTGCCGCTGGCGCCGGGCAGTGACGGGAAATTGAACGCAAATCCGCGCAGGCCCGCGATCTGGTTCAATTTCTGCTGTACCTCATTGGCGACGGTGAATTGGCTGACCGAACGTTCATTCCAGGGTTTAAGGATCAGAAACGCGATGAGGCTGTTGGTGCCGCCGCCGAAGCCTCCACCGTTGATGAGCGCATAGGCGTCTTTGGCATGCACACCCTTGAAAATATCTTCCACCTGCCGGCCATATTTCGTCATGTAGGCGTGCGTGGCATCCAGCGGTCCGGTGGTTTGCACGAACACGAATCCCTGGTCCTCGGTCGGGGCGAGTTCCTTGGGCGACATCGCATAGAACGCCACCACGTTGATAATCACCATCACCGCGATGACCACGGTTACCGGCCGCCAGTTGAGGGCGTTGTGCAGCCAGCCCTGATAACCGGTCTTGATCTGGTGGAATTTTTCATTCAGCCAGTGTTCCAGCCGGGTCTCGCGTTCCGCGGTACCCAGGAATTTGGAACACATCATGGGTGAAAGCGTGAGCGCGATGATGCCGGAAAGGATTACCGCGGCCGCCAGGGTGAAGGCGAATTCCTGGAAGAGCGCGCCGGTGAGCCCGCCAATGAAGCCGATGGGCGTGAATACCGCGGCCAGCGTGATGGTCATGGCGATTACCGGCGTGGCGATCTCGCGTGCGCCCAGGAGCGCCGCCTGGAACGGCGTCTTGCCGGCTTCGATGTGGCGGTGGGTGTTCTCCACCACCACGATGGCATCGTCCACCACCAGACCGATGGCCAGCACCATGGCCAGCAGCGTCAGCAGGTTGAGCGAGTAGCCCAGGAGCAGCATGAAAAA
>JAGWLP010000003.1 GCA_028864905.1 Gammaproteobacteria bacterium | reverse complement strand
GGAACGCGCGGCGTTTTGCCGGTCTGCGTCAAGGTGAGAGTCTCGCCGAGTTCATCCAGCGTGCCAAACCCGCCCGGCAGCACCACGTAGGCCGAGGCGTATTTCACGAACATCACCTTGCGCACGAAGAAATGCCGGAAGCTCAGGGAGATATCCTGGTAAGCATTGCTCGCCTGTTCGTGCGGCAACTGGATATTGAGCCCGACGCTGGTGGATTTGCCGGCATACGCGCCCTTGCTCGCGGCTTCCATGATGCCCGGGCCGCCGCCGGTCACCACCGAGAATCCGGCATCGGACAGCGCCCGGCCAATTTGCTCCGCCAGTACGTAGTACGGATGCCCGGGGGCGGTACGCGACGAACCAAAAATGCTCACCGCCGGGCGGATGGCCACCAGACGTTCGTAGCCCTCGACAAATTCCGCCATCATGCGGAAAAGCTTCCAGGCTTCGCGGCTGAGCCGGTCGTCGCCCGGCTTGGCAGCAGGCTGTTCGTGGGCGCTCATGACATCCCCCTGGGTGCGTGCAGACCCGATGCCGGGCGTGCGCGGAAAGTGTTCGTGGACATCTTCGAGCCTTGCGGTTTCACAGCGGTATCACCAGGCCCATTTGTACATCATAGGTAATTGGAAAGCGCGCGGTGTCGCCAGCGACCGGTATGCCGGCGCCGACGCTGAGTTCCAGCGACCAATTCTCGGTGAGGGGAAACCGGTAGCCGGCGACCGGGTGCAGCACAGTCACGCTGCCGAGCGCGCTACCCGCGTTTATCTGTTCCACCTGCAAACCGGTAAATGAGTATTGTGCGCCGTAATCCGAAGTGAAATTGTAACGACCAAACACCGTGAACTGGACCGTTGCCTGCGTGCCATTGGCACACAGGTTTTGGCTGTTGCAACTTTGATATTGGGCACGTCCCGACCCGGCGCCCACGCCGGCCTCCCAGCTGTCGTCGAACCAGTAACCAAGATTGCCGGTGAACGCATAGCTGCTGAGACCGGTGGTGTAATAACCGTTGTTGCCCGGATTGTTGTTGCCCGAGAAACCACCGCTGCCCAGCACCACGAGATCCAGTTCACCGGCATCGGCACGGGCGCGCGGAGCGGCGCCCGCACATATCAGCAGTCCCAGCAAACAGCCAACCGCCGCGCGTGCTCCACGTCGCATGTCACACCGGCCGCAGGTTGGCATACGCCACGACCAGCCATTTGGCACCGGCGGCACGAAAATTGACCTGCACGCGCGCCTGCGGGCCGCTGCCCTCGTAATCCAGCACCACGCCTTCGCCGAAATTGGGGTGCTGCACGTGCTGGCCGAGCTGCAGACCGGTGGGCGCACTGTCCAGATGCGTGCTGGACGGCGTCAACGGCCGTGTCACCTGTACGCGCGGGCGGACTTCCGCGATCAGTTCCGCGGGAATCTCGCGCAGAAAGCGTGAGGGCACGGCGTAACTGTCGGTGCCGTGCAAGCGGCGGCTTTCCGCGTAGCTCAGGATCAACTCGCGCATGGCGCGCGTCATGCCCACATAGCACAGGCGGCGTTCTTCCTCGAGACCGTCGTGATCCTCGCTGGAACGCTGATGGGGAAACAGGCCGTCTTCCATGCCGCAGATGCACACCAGCGGAAACTCCAGACCCTTGGCGGAATGCAGCGTCATCAACTGCACGCAGTCCTCCCAGGCATCCGCCTGGCCTTCACCGGCTTCGAGCGCCGCGTGCGCCAGAAACGCGGCCAGCGGCGTCATGCCCTCGTCCAGGACCTCGGGTCGGAAACTGCGCGCCGCGCTCACCAGTTCCTGCAGGTTTTCGACACGCGCATCGCCGCGTTCGCCTTTTTCGGCCTGGTAGTGTTCCACGAGTTTGCTGGTGTGGATCACATGATCCACTTGTTCATGAAGTTCCAGCCCACGCACCGCAACATCCATGTTGTCTATGAGCCGGGTGAACGCCTGCAACGCCGTCAGCACCCGCGGCGCCGCATCCTGTTTGCGCACCACGGACTGCAGCGCCGCCCACAATGACAGCTGCTCACGCCGCGCGGTTTCCCGCAGACTGTCCACGCTGCGCGCGCCGATGCCGCGTACCGGCAGATTGATGATGCGCTCGAACGCGGCGTCATCCGCGCGATTCTCGAGGAGCCGCAGATAGGCGAGTGCGTCCTTGATCTCCTGGCGCTCGAAGAACCGCAACCCGCCGTACACCCGATAGGGAATGCGCTCGGCCAGCAAGCGCTCCTCGAACACGCGCGACTGGGCGTTGGAGCGATACAGCACCGCGATCTCGCGGCGCGCGCCGCCCTGCGCCTGCCAGTGCTGTATCCGGTCGATCACGAACTGCGCCTCGTCCTGCTCGTTGTACGCGGCGTACAGCCGGATCGGAACGCCGTCGTTGCCGCTGGTCCAGAGATTCTTGCCGAGGCGCGTCTGGTTGTGGGCGATGAGCGCGTTGGCGGCTTTCAGAATGATGCCGGTGGATCGGTAGTTCTGCTCCAGACGCACTACGCGGGCGCCGGGGAAATCGCGCTCGAATCTCAGAATGTTTTCGATGCGTGCACCGCGCCAGGCGTAGATGGACTGGTCGTCGTCACCCACCACGAACGGTGCAGCCTGCGTGCCGGCCAGCAGCTTGATCCACGCATACTGAATGGCATTGGTGTCCTGGAATTCGTCCACCAGAATGTGGGCAAAACGCCGCTGGTAATGCGCGAGCAGCGCGCCGTCATTGCGCCACAGCTCCAGCGCGCGCAACAGCAGTTCCGCAAAATCCACCAGCCCGCCGCGCTCGCAGGCACTTTCATAGGCCGCATAGGCGCGCTGCAACTGGCGCTCAACCGGATCGGCGGAGGCCTGCAGATGTTTGGCACGCAGGCCCTGATCCTTGCGCGCATTGATGAACCACTGCAGTTGCCGCGGCGGACAGCGGGCTTCTTCCAGATCCAGGCTCTTGAGCACACGCCGCAACAGGCGGTATTGGTCCTCGGCGTCCAGGATCTGGAAATTCTGCGGCAGCCCGGCTTCACGCCAGTGCTGGCGCAGCAGCCGGTGGGCCAGTCCGTGAAACGTCCCCACCCACATGGCGCGCACGGGCTGCGCCAGCATGTGTTCGATGCGCGTACGCATCTCGCCCGCGGCTTTGTTGGTGAAAGTCACCGCCAGGATGCCGAACGGCGATACCTGTCGCATCTGGATCAGCCACGCGATGCGATGCACCAGCACCCGGGTCTTGCCGCTGCCGGCACCCGCCAGCACCAGCAGCGCGCCGCTCTCCGCGGTCACCGCCTCGCGTTGTGCGGGATTCAGGGGCTCAAGCAGTGCGCTCACGTGCATGCGACGATTTTAGCAGAGCACCGTTGCACAACCGCGCACTTCAATGGCGCGGTAACGGATACAAAGATTGCGGCCACGGAATCGGATGTCGTTGCTGCAATTTGACGATGGCTGAAACCGGTACGAGCTCAACGCCCTGCGCCGGCAGCTGTGGCAGATTCGCATCCAGCACCGTGAGCGTGGCCGGTCGCGGATGGCCAATGGCAAGTGCAAAGCCTTTGTGGCGCGCGACATCGAGCAAGCGGTTGAACTGGAGACGCACAGCGGCTTCGGTGTTGACGTCGTCGAGGAACACGTCGCGGCGCGCCGCCGGGATGCCGTGCTCGCGTGCGATCTGGTAGGCAATGCTGTCCGCGGTGGTGTAACTGTCCACGAAGTACAGCCCGCCGCGGGCATGCAGCGTTTGCATGATCCAGGCGAGATCACCGGGATGCATGCTGATCAGACTGCCCTCGTGATTGTTGACACCGGCTACATACGGAATGGACTGCAAATCGCCACGCACGGTGTTCTGGATTTGCGTTTCCGTCATGGGCAGCGAGATGCCGCCGGGTCCGAGCGGCGCGTCATCCAGCCCCTGCATCGGCAAATGCAGCAGCACCTCTTTCCCGCGCGCGTGGCAGGCATCGGCCAGCATCACGGCGTAGGGTGTGTGCGGCAGAATCGCACACGCCACCGGTCCCGGCAGCTGCACGGCGCGCAAACCCTCGCTCGGGCTGTTGCCGAGATCGTCAATGATGACGGCGATCACCGGATGCACGACCGGTGCGGCGTTGGTCCACACGGGAGCGACCGCTGCCAGAACTGCCAGCGGCCAAAACGCGGCTGGCCGCATGTCAGTTGGCGCCGGCGATGGTCAGGCCCTTGAGCACATTGAGGGCCTCGTAGAGCTGGAAATCCTGTTGGGCTAACTGCGCGTCGGCACGCAAGTTGCCCGACGCTTCCGGCGTAGGCGCGTTGTTGGTGAAATGGCCTTCGAGATTGGCTTCGGTGAGGTTCTCGGCGGCAGCCGGCACACTCAGCTTGAATTCCGGTACCACGAGGTCGGGGGTGATGCCCTCGGCCTGGATCGAACGGCCCGAGGGCGTGTAATACAGCGAAGTGGTGAGCTTGAGCGCGCCGCCCTCGGGCAGCGGAATCACGGTCTGCACCGAGCCCTTGCCGAAAGTCCGGGTGCCGAGAATCAGCGCGCGGTGATCGTCCTGGAGCGCACCGGCCGTGATCTCGGCGGCCGAGGCGGTGCCCGCGTTCACCAGCACCACCATGGGTGCGCCGTTGAGAATGTCACCGGGCGTGGCCCGGCGCACGAAATTGGAATCCGGCGCACGCCCGCGTGCCGAGACGATCACGCCGCTGTTCAAGAAATCGTCGGACACGTCCACCGCCGCATCCAGCAGGCCGCCGGGATTGTTGCGCAGGTCCAGCACCAGACCCTTCAAGGCGCCGTGGTTCTGTTGGACCAGCGCCTGAAGCGCGTCGCGCACGCCGTCGGTGGTGTCCTCGCTGAACTGGCTGATGCGCAGGTAACCGTAGCCCGGTTGCAGCAGACGGCTGCGTACGCTCGTGAGATGCACTTCGGCGCGCGTGAGCGTGAAGCTGAGCGGCTTGGTTGCGCCGCGGCGCAACACCAGCAGCGTGACCGTAGTCCCGGGTTTCCCGCGCATCAGCGCCACCGCCTCATCGAGCGTCATGCCGTCGAGCGCGGTATTGTTGACGCGTACGATCACATCGCCGCTCTGCATGCCGGCCTTGGCCGCGGGCGTACCGTCAATCGGCGACACCACCGTCACCGCCCCGTCCTGCTGGGTGACTTCCAGGCCCAGGCCGCCGAACCGGTCGGTGGTGATGATTTGCAGTTGCTGGAAATCACCCTTGTCGAGATAGGCGGAATGCGGGTCCAGGCCGGCGAGCATGCCGCGGATGGCGTTGTCGATAAGTGTGGTGTCATCCACGGGCGCGACGTAATCCTGTTTCACGAGTTGCATCACATCCGCGAGCAGTTTGACCTGTTGCCATGGCAGCGCGGTCGCGGCCGCAGGCGCGGCGCTGGGTGTTGCGGCAAATGCGGGGAGTACGGCGCCCAATGCCAGCGCCATGACCAGGCCTGCGGCACCAAGCCCGGACTTTGGAAAATGCACCAACATGGGAAATCTCCGGCCGTTACAGCCTGCGGGGAAACGCAATCAAGATAGCATGACGCGTGCGGCGTGCTTCAGCCGCGCGGCAGACGGCCGTGACACCAGTCGCGCGGACTGAGCGCAACATTGCGGTGACGGATTTCGAAATACAACGCCGGCTGGTTCTGGCCGCCGCTGTCGCCGAGCGTCGCCACGGTCTCCCCCATGTTCACCCAGTCCCCGACCTGCACGTATACGCTCTGATTGTGCGCATAGATGCTGAGATATCCGTCGCCATGATCCACGATCACCAGCAGGCCGAAATGCGGCAACCAGTCGGCAAACACCACGCGCCCATAGGCGACCGCGTGCACCGGCGTGCCCATGGGTGCGACAATCAGGTCGCCCTGCGCGCGCAACCGGCCGCCGGCAATCGGCGCGCCAAAATCCTGGATGAGCTTGCCGTTTACCGGCCAGGGCAGCCGCCCGCGCAGGCTTGCAAAGCGGTGATGGCCTTCAAGATCGGCGGGAATGTCAGCCAGTGTCTGCTGCAGGTTCGTGATCAAGTCCTGCAGTGAACGTTCGTCCTCACGCATGCGCACAAGCCGCTGGCTGCGGCTGTGGATGCTGGCATTCAGCGCGGCTAGCGTTTGGTGCCGCGTACTGCGCTCCTGTTTCACCTGTGCCAGCGCCGCGGCGCGCTGCGTGCGCAACCCCGTGAGCTGCTGAAGCTGCTGTCGCACTTGCGCGTTGATGTCTGCGAGTGTCGCAAGTTGCGCGTGCACCGCCTGGATGCGCTGCGCGCGGGCCTGGTTGAAATACTGGAAATACGCCAGCAGCCGTTCGATGCTGGCCGGATCCTCGGCATTCAGCAGCAATTTCAGTTGCGAGTCCTGGCCCCGCATGTACGCTGCGCGCAACTGCGCCGCCAACGCCTGCTTTTGCTGATCCAGCCGTTTCTGTTGCTGTTGTTGCTGGCGCTGCAGGCTGTCGAGCCGCGCCTGCGCGCGTGCCACGGAATCATCCAGGCGCCGTAGGCCGGCGCTGAGTTGCGCAATCCGGTTTTCTGTGGCGCGCAACTGCCCCTGCACCTGACCACGCTTGCGGACCTCGTGATCCAGCTTGGCCTGCACGCCCGCGATGCGCGCGCGCAGTTGCTGGAGCTGTGCTTGCTGGGCGGCGGTCTGGTCATTGCCGGCGGCCTGGACCGTACCCATCAGCAGCAATGCGCTGAGCAGCAACCAAAAAGCACGCGGTGAAGCCGGCGGCGGGGAGGCGGGCATTTCTCGATTCCGGCGGAGGTGCGTAGATTCTAGGAGATTCTTCCGGCCGCTCAAAGGCTTGCAGGTCGGCTGCTATACTACGCGCCCGTTTGCTGCCCAGATTCGTGCATGCCGCGCCTGCTTGAATTCATCCGCCATCACCCCTATCTCATCGCCGCAGCCGTCATCATCATCCTGCTGTTCATCGGCGATGAGTTGCTGCGGCGCCTGCGCAAGTATCGCGAGCTGCGCCCGGCGGAGAGCGTGCTGCTCATCAACAAGGGTGCGGCGGTGCTGGATATCCGTCCACACACGGAATTCGGCGGCGGCCACGTAATCGGGGCGCGCAACATTCCGGTGGCGGAGCTGGACACGCGCATCGCGGAACTGGACAAATTCAAGGAGCAACCTGTAATCGTCTGCTGCGACAGCGGCCAAACCAGCCAGAAAGCCGCCGCCACACTCATCAAACGCGGTTTCAAGGCGGTGCACACCCTGAAGGGCGGCATCAAGGCCTGGCAAAGCGAACACCTGCCGCTGGAACGCGGCGAGCGGAGTTGAGCGCATGCAAGCGGTGACCGTATACAGCACGCGCGTTTGCCCGTACTGCATGCGCGCCAAGGCGCTGCTGCAATCCAAGCACATCGCGTATACCGAATATCTGGTGGACCAGGAACCGGCCCGTCGCGTCGAAATGCAGCAGAAAAGCGGCGGGCGGCGCAGCGTGCCGCAGATTTTCATCGGCGACCGGCATGTTGGCGGCTTCGACGAACTGTACGCGCTTGAGCGTCGTGGCGGTCTGGATCGTCTGCTGGCCGACTGAAACTTCGCAATCCCGTATATAACAAAGGAATCCGCATGTCCGAAAATACCGAATCCCAACCTGTCGCCTCCGGCAACGGCCAGGACGCTGCCCAGCATGTGGTGCTGCAGCGCATCTACATGAAGGATTGCTCGTTTGAATCGCCCCGGGCTCCGGCGGTGTTCAGCGCCCCGCTCAACCCCGAGGTCAAGGTCAACATGCGTGCCGACACCAACAAGCTCGGCGACGACAGTTTCGAGGTGGTGCTCACCATCACCATCGAGGCGCAGGCCGAAAGCCGCAGCGTGTTCCTGGTGGAAGTACACCAGGCCGGGCTGTTCAGCATCCATGGTTTCAACGATCAGGAGTTGGGCGCCATCCTCGGCAGCTACTGCCCCAATATCCTGTTCCCGTACGCACGCGAAGCGGTCTCCGATCTGGTGCAAAAAGGCAGCATGCCCGCGCTGTTGCTGCAGCCGGTGAATTTCGATCTGGTGTACATGCAAAGTCTCAGTCAGGCCGGCGCTTCGCCAGCCGCTGCGCCCACATCCGCGGCGGACGGCCCCGGCTGAGGGCCGCGTGGTGAGCGATGCCACGCCCATCGGCATTCTTGGCGCCGGTTCCTGGGGCACCGCACTCGCGATTCTGCTCGCGCGCAACGCACGCGCCGTGCGTCTGTGGTCGCCGTTCCCGGAAGAACTCAAGCCGCTAATCGCGGAGCGCGCCAACCGGCGTTTCCTGCCCGGCTTCGCGTTCCCGGACGCGCTGCGCGTCGAAACCGATCTCGGCGCCCTGGCCGCAAGCGTGCACGATGTGCTGGTGGTAGTCCCGAGCCAGGGGTTCCGCGCCACGCTCAAGCACCTCGCCGCGCACAAACCCAAAAACCTGCGGCTTGCATGGGCCACCAAGGGTTTTGAACCCGACAGCGGTCAGTTGCTGCACCAGGTGGCAGCGGAGCTGTTCGGCAAAGACACGCCGCTCGCGGCGCTTTCGGGCCCGAGCTTTGCGCGCGAAGTGGCGGCGGGCCTGCCGACCGCGGTCACTGTCGCGTCGCACGATGCGCGCTTTGCGCAGGACCTGGCGGAAGCATTGCACAGCAGAAGTTTTCGTGTGTATACCGCCGGCGACATTGTCGGCGTGGAGGTCGGCGGTGCGGTGAAGAATGTCAGCGCCATTGCCTGCGGCATCAGCGACGGGCTCAAGTTCGGCGCCAACGCGCGGGCTGCCTTGATTACCCGCGGCCTGGCGGAAATCTCGCGGCTGGGCCTGAAACTCGGCGCGCGCGCCGAGACCTTTCAGGGGCTCAGCGGCCTGGGGGATCTGGTGCTGACCTGCACCGACGATCAGTCGCGCAACCGGCGCCTGGGCCTGAGACTTGCCGGCGGGCTGGACCGGCAATCCGCCGAGGCCGAAATCGGTCAGGTGGTCGAAGGTGTGGCCGCGGCCGCGGCCACGCACAAGCTCGCCAAACACCTGAATGTGGACATGCCCATCACCGAACAGGTGTACCGCGTGTTGCACGAGCACCTGCCGCCGCGCGTGGCCGTCGAAGCGCTGATGGCACGCGAGCTGAAATCGGAAAATTGAATCATCCTCGCTGCCGGCCGTTCAGCGGGCGCAGGTCGTGCACTGCGTCAGCGGTTTGAACTCGAGCATCGCACTACCCAGATGTCGGCCGCGGTTGGCTCGGCAATTCGAGTTGCACCGTGGTTCCATGGCCCGGCTCTGAATGTATAGAAACTTCCCCGCCCAAAAACTGGGCGCGCTCCTGCATGCCTACCAGTCCGAGGCTCTTGCCGTTTCGCGCAGCCTGTACGGCCGCAGCAACATCAAAGCCGCAACCGTTGTCAGAGACCGACAACGACAACTTGCCATCTTCCTCTCTGGCCAGCCTCACATTGATTTGGGTCGCCTCAGCGTATTTCAAAGCGTTGGTTACGCTCTCCTGAAACACCCGGAAGACTGTTCTCTCTGCGCTTTCGGAAAACCGTGGCAACCGGGGCGCAATATCCAGGTGGACCTTATGGCCGCCGCTTCCCAAACGAGTGCGAATGCACCACTGGAACGCCGCCGACAGTCCCAGGTCATCAAGCACCGAGGGGTGCAGGTCTAGCGACATTTGTCCGATCTGTTCATCCAGCTCGGTCACGATGGTCAAGGCTTCCTGATGCAGATGCTTAACAGGCGCGTCAGTGGTCAGCGCATCCGCCTCCCGCAGTTTCATGTTGATGACGCTCAAGCATTGTCCGACTTCGTCATGCAACTCACGTGCCAGGTTGCGCCGCTCCGATTCCTGGGCCTCGAGCAATCGCTGCGAAATGCGCCCGATCTCCGCTCGGTGGGCATCCTCTTGTTTCTGCAGGCTTTTGCGCGCAGTGATATCCTGGAAATACACGGTCAGCCCGCTCTGGGAAGGGTAGGTATTCACGACATACCAGCTTCCCCAAGGATCAAAATATTCTTCCAGCGACGCCGGCTGCTGCAGGACCATGGAAATCTGGAAGGCCTGCCGGAGCTGCTTTCCGATTTCCTGCGGAACCAGGCTCCAGAAATTCTTGCCGATCAAGTCCTTCGGGTCACCACTCAATATCTTGCCGGCTGCCGTATTCACATAGGTAAGGTTCCAGTCGCGATCGACCGCAAGAAAACCGTCCGCGACGCGCGCGAATACCTGATCTCTCTCCAATGTCAGGCGTGCGTGTTCAGCTTCGCGTATGTAACTGTCGAGGGCGAAGGACACGTCTCCCGCCATTTCATTCAGCGTCGGCAGCACGTCCTCGCCAAAATAACCTGACACGTTGGAGTACAGGCCAAGAGCCCCGATTATTTGTCCGGCCTCGTGAATCGGGAACGCGGCGCAAGCGCGAATTCCGGTCTGACGTGCGAGCTGCCAACGTGCCCGGGTACGCGGGTCGTTCAAGAAATCGTTGCTGATCACCAGTTGATCTTTGACCACTGCTTCGCCCAGTGGACCAAGCCCGCGGGTGTCGGACGGGTCAGCATAAATCCGTGCGAGCTGCAGGTAACCGGAGTCCAATCCATACAAGGCGGCTACGCGCAATTGCCGGTTACTTCTATCTAATAGAGCGACTGCGGCGAATTGCAGATGGCCATGCTGCACGGCAGTGCGGCATACCGCTTGGAATAGTTCGTCGCGATCATGCAGGTGGACGATCGCCTGATTGGTCTGCGACAGCATGGCATACAGATTCTTCTGTCGTTCCAGCGTCAGCTCGTGCTGCTTGCGTTCGGTAATGTCGTGCACCCGGCCCACGAGTTCTGTGCACACGCCTTGGGAGCTGAATACCGGTGTCACCGCGACCTCTCCATACTTGATGCCCGTGGGATACTCGGACATTTCATCCCAGCGCACTGCGCGCTTCTCGCTGATGGCTTGGCGGTAATGCATCAGAACCTGGCTGAGTGATGGCTCGGGAATGACCGCTTGCACAGGCCGGCCGATTACTTCGTTGGGCTCCAGGCCGGTCGCACGGTAAAAGGCCGCGTTAACGAATTGAAAGCGATACTGTTCTCCCGGTTCCACCGCCAAACTGAACAGCACATCGTTAATCTCGCTTTCCATGACGATAAACAAGTTCTCGGAGCGACGCCGCTGGGTTTCCAATTCCGTGGGCTCGCTGAGGTCATGTATCACCGCGCTGATTTGGTCACCGCCAAAAGGCCGCGCCCTGACTTCAACTGGCAGCATGCGGTCATCCTTGCACTTCAGCTGCCGCTCGCCGCGAATCAGGAAGGTACTGTTGGAGATTTCGAAAAGGCGCTGGAATTCCGTCTCCGGAATAGCATACAACTCGCGCACGTGCATACGGGTCAACTCTGCGCGCGTATACCCGCTGAGTTTGCACAGTGCTGCATTCGCATACAGGATGCGGCCGGATCTCTCGCGCACATATACGCCGTCGGTGCTCTGCTCGACCAGCCCGGCCGCGTACTGCCCGACGTTATCCGGTTTCGGCTTAAACCATCTGGGTAGCATCCAGTTTGCCCCCTCCATTCAACGCACAGGTTTACTAGCACAAAAGAATTGTGGTGTAAATTGCTGTCGGCTGGCCGCTGCACAGTGGGTGGCCGCAGTCACGTCGGCGAGAACTGCACGCAGGTAGCGTTCCTGCACCGTGAGGCTCGGATCGAGTCACGTGCCGCCAGCGAAAGCCGCCTGCCGCCAAGCTTCATACACAATCACCGCCACGGCGTTGGAAAGATTCAGGCTGCGGTTGTCGGGACGCATGGGAATGCGCAGCACTCGTTCTTGCAGCAGTGAATCCAGGAGATGCTGCGGCAGACCGCGGGTTTCGGGTCCAAACAGGAAAGCGTCGCCGTCCTGGTATTGCACGTCCGTGTAACGCTGCCGGCCCCGGGTGGAAACGGCAAATAATCGTGTGGGCGCGATGTCCTTGATACAAGTCTCGAGGTCCACATGTTCCCGCACGTTGGCCATCTCGCGGTAGTCCAGTCCGGCGCGTTTTACACGCGCCGCGGTGATTTCGAAGCCGAGCGGATGAACCAGATGCAACGCGACGCCCGCGTTGGCACACAGGCGTATGATATTGCCGGTGTTCGGCGGTATTTCGGGCTGATACAAAACCACATGCAGCATGAGCGGGTCCTCTAACAACGGGTGGCGCCTGCACAACCGGAGCCGACATGCCCGATAGCCAAAAGACTCTGCCAGACTCACTCAAAATCGAATTCTGCGGTCTGAAATTCAACTCACCGCTGGTGCTGCTGTCCGGCTGCGTGGGCTTCGGCGAAGAATATACGCGCGTTGCGGGTTTCTCCAACCGCGACGCCGGTGCAGTGTGCCTGAAGGGCACCACGCTCAAGCCGCGGCTCGGCAACCCGCCGCACCGCCTGTTCGAAACCCCGTCCGGACTGCTGAACGCCATCGGCCTGCAGAATCCCGGCGTGGATCACGTGGTCAATAAAATCCTGCCGGTGCTGGATTTTGGCGAGACGCGATTCATCGCCAACGTCGCGGGTTCGACCGTAGAAGAATACGCCGAGGTCACACGCCGCTTCGATGATTCGCCGATAGACGCCATCGAGATCAACATCTCCTGCCCGAACGTGAAGGAAGGCGGCGTGCAGTTCGGCAACGACCCGGAGATGTCCGCACGCGTGGTGACTGCCTGCCGCAGGGTCACGAAAAAGCCGCTGATCACCAAGCTCTCGCCCAACCAGACGGACATTGCGGAAAACGCCCGGCGGTGCATCGAGGCTGGAACCGACGCGTTCGCTGCCATCAACACCTTCGCGGGCATGGCGATCGACCCGCAGACACGCAAACCGACGCTCGGGAACTTCCAGGGCGGCCTGTCCGGCCCGGCCATCAAGCCCCTGGCGCTCCTCAAGGTGCAACAGGTCTATCAGGTCGCCAAACCCCACGGGGTGCCGATCATCGGCCAGGGTGGCATCACCACAGTGCGCGATGCGCTGGAATTCCTGATTGCCGGGGCGTCGGCGGTGGGTGTGGGCACGGCACTGTTCTATGACCCCCTGGTTTGCAAGAAGCTCAACGCCGGCATCGCCGAATACCTTGGACTACACGGGTTCAAGTGGGTGGCCGAGCTTGTGGGACGCCTGGACACGGGCGGGGCCGCTATACAATCCTGTGCAGCAGGTTAAATAACCAACGTAACTTCATGAATCGCAGGCGGTTCGTAGTCGAAATATTGTTTGACATATATTCTTTTCCACTGTAAAAGCTGCACCGCAGCAAGTCACATCGCTGCTGTCGGATTGCACAAAAGTGACACGCAGCGTCACTTTGAAATAAAGGAACACCATCCGGGTTCGCTCGCCAAGGCTTGAGTACTCCGTAATACGGGCTTTGGCACAAGGATTGCTTCGCCTAGGTTAGGAGGAATTCCGAGAGCCCCCGGGGTTTCACCGGAGAGCATCTCAGGGATACCCGCGGTGCAGCAGCCCGCTCCTTCGACTAGCGAAATCGGGCAGCTGCACCAGTGAAATTTGGCAATCATTTACTTGTGGAGAACTGTCATGTTTAAGCACTTGCGTACTCTTATGCTCACCGGCGCGGCCGGCTTGCTGGCCATGGGCAGCGCCTTTGCAGGTCCGTCGCCACAGACCACGACCTTTCTGGTGTCGGCCAACGTCATCAAATCGTGCAATATTTCGGCCACGGCTCTGGCCTTCGGCACTTACGATCCGCTGGCCGCCACCAACACTACCGGTACCTCGACGGTGAGCGTGCAATGCACCAAGACGACGGTGGCCACCATTGCGCTGAACGGCGGGGTGAACGGCGCCTTGGCGCAGCGCAAGATGAAGGACACGGGCTCGTCCACCGACCTGCTCAACTACCAGCTCTACACGACCGCGGGCAACACCGCAGTGTGGGGTGATAGCACTGGCGGCACTTCAACCCAGAGCTACACCAGCGCCAGCGCCGCAACCGTGCAGCCTTTCACCGTGTACGGTACCATCCCCAGTGGTCAGAACGTGACACCTTCGAGCGTGGCGAATTCCTATCAGGATACCATTACTGTCACGGTCACGTTCTAAGTCCTGCCCGGCCTTTGAGCGGACCAGAGTCATGCGTAAGCTGCTGTTCCTGGTAATCATGCTGCTCGCGCCCTTGGGGGCGCGAGCCGCTTCCTTCCAAGTAAATCCCATACGCGTGACGCTGTCCGCCGCGCAAACTACCGGCGTGCTGCGCGTGATCAACAGCAGCGACAGTCCCACCGTGGTGCAGATGCAGATCGTGGCGTGGTCCCAGGAAAACGGTCGGGACGTGTACACGCCGAGCCGCAACCTTCTGGCCACACCCCCGATTTTCACCGTGGCCCCCGGCAGCCAGCAGGTGGTGCGCATCGGCCTGCGCACCGCGTCCGACGCCAAACAGGAAACCTGCTATCGGCTGTTTCTCACGGAAGTGCCGCCGGCGCCTCGAGCGGGTTTCCACGGAGTGCAGATCGCCCTGCGTATTGGCATTCCGGTATTCGTCGAACCGGCGATGACAACCGCTCCTGACCTGCAGTGGTCCGCCAAACGCATGTCCGCCAAGGAATTGCAGCTTAGCGTACATAACAACGGTACGGCGCACACTGAACTTCTCAAGTTGAGCGTGACTGAAAAAGGCCGCAGCGCCCCGCTGCTGCAGGAATTCGGCGGTTACCTTTTGCCCGGCTCGCAACGCACCTGGAACGTCAAACTGGCGGCGCCGCTGGCAGCGAATGCTCTGCTGCAGATCACCGCGGACACCGACGGGGGCAGCATCCATGCGCAACTCGCCCCCGGAGCTTGAGGCCGACGTCCGCACGGCGCGTTGTGTTTTCAGGCCCGATTTTCCCCACACTTCCCCCGGCGGCCCTTTACCGGCCGTCACGGCCTGACCCATGTCCGGGGGCGCATTCAGCCGCGGCAGTGCGCTGCGATTCGGCTTGGCGGTGGCCGTCGCTCTGGTAGCTGTCGTCGTGCTGTTGTCACTCCGCCGCTGTTCGCAGCCACCGCATGCCCCGGTGACTGTATCGCATCCAAACGTACCGCCGTCCACCGCGGTCACCTCTGTGCCGGCCAAGCCCGCAGCGCAGCCGCCCGCTTTACAACCGTCCCCGATCGCGCGTGCGTCACGACCGATACGCGCCTCAGGGACGGTCCGCTCCGCGTCAGCTGGCGCGCCCGCAACCGCGCACGCGGGGATTCCGGCGCGCGCAGTCTCGACCAATCCCGCCGCGCCCGCTGCGACGGTCACTGCCACACAGGCAGCGACACCCACCGCGCCCATCGAACTGCTGCTGGAAGTGCATCTCAACCAGCAGCCCTGGCATGAGACCGATATGTTGCTCGGCTTCGGCAGCACGCCGGACAAGAATCTGTATGCGCGTGACTCCGACCTGGAGCGCTGGAGGCTGCGCTTGCCTGCGACCCAGCCGTATCTGTATCAAGGCGAAAAATTCTATCCGCTGGATGCGATTCCCGGCCTGAGCTATCACGTGGACGCGACCACGGAAACCCTGTGGATCAGCGCGCCGCCCGGTGCCTTCACCGGTTCGGTGGTGGACGGCCTGTTCCCCAGCAATCCGCACCTGCAGCCCACGCCTTTCGGCGGTTTTCTCAATTACGATTTTCTCGGCACCCGCAGTCCCGGCGTGACCGGCATCAACAGTCTGCTCGAAGCCGGCGTGTTCAACGACTGGGGCGTGGGCACTTCGAGCTTCATCGGCCAGAACATCAATCACGCCCACAGCCAATGGACGCGGCTCGACAGCGTGTGGACGCATGACGATCCCGACAACATGACCACCTTGCAGCTCGGTGACAGCATCACCAACGGCGGCATGACTGGTCTCGCCGTGCGCCTGGGCGGCATCCAGTACGGCACCAACTTCGCCACCCGTCCGTACTTCATCACCTTTCCACTGCCAGTGATCGGCGGTCAGGCAGCGCTGCCCTCGACCGTGCAGCTGTATGTAAACGGCGTACTCAAGGAATCCCAGCAGGTGCCGCCCGGCCCGTTCTCGGTGCCGGCGGTGCCGGTGGTCACCGGGCCCGGTACCGCCACGCTGGTGGTGCGTGACCTGCTCGGCCGCGAACAGGTGATTTCGGAATCCTTCTATGCCAGCTCGAATCTGCTGAAATCCGGGCTCGACGATTATGCGTTTGCCGCCGGCAAGCTGCGTGAGAACTACGGCCTCGCGAGCAACGACTACGGGCCATTTGCCGCCACCGGGCTGTTCCGTCATGGCTTCAGCGACGATTTCACCGGCGAGCTGCGCGCCGAAAGTTCCACTGGCCTGCAGGATGCAAGCGTCGGCGCTACCTGGGCGGCGCCCACAGCGGGCATATTCAATGCCGCTTTGGCCGCAAGTCACGGCGCGCTCGGACAGGGTGTGCTGGGACTCATCGGCTATCAGTGGCAGGGCGTAACGTTCAACGCCGGCCTGAGCTCACAACTGGCGAGTCCGGACTTTACCGAGCTGGGCTACAACGGTCTGCCGGCACCGCGCAAACAGATTACCGCCAGCGTCGGCGCTTTCCTGGGCCGCGCCGGCTCGGTTTCGCTCGCCTACCTCGATCAAAGCTCGCCGCTGTTCGGCCACACGCGCCTGGTAACCGCAAGTTACAGCATCAATGTCGGCAACCGCGGCTTCTTCAGCGCCAACGCCTATCACACGCTCACCAGCAGCAGTAACGGCGTAATCCTGATGTTCACGCTGCCCTTCGGCGAGCGCAGCAACGTGAGTTTCGGCGTGCAGCGCCAGAACAACGTGGACCAGGGTTTCGCCCAGGTGCAGGAGAGCCTGCCCGCCGGCACCGGCAGCGGCTACCGCGTGAGCGCACAGCTTGGGCCGGACGCCTTCAGCCAGGCGGAATACGATTATCAGAACAATGTCGGCACCTACCGCGTGGGCGCGCTCAACACCGCCGGCCAGACCAGTTATCAGGCCGAGGCCAGCAGCGGACTGGCCTTCATCGGCGGCGGGGTGTTCCCCACGCGCCAGATCAACGGTGCGTTTGGCCTGGTGGAGGCGCCCGGCATTCCCGACGTCACCGTGTACGCCGACAACCAGCCGGTCGGCGTCACTGACAAGAACGGCGACGCATTGATACCTAACCTGCGTCCCTACCAGAACAACCCCGTGAGCCTCGACGCCCAGAGTATTCCGCTGAGCGTCCAGATCAACGCGCTGCAACAAAACGCGGTGCCGCGCTTCAACAGCGGCGTGGTGGTGAAATTCCCCATCACTTCGGCGCGCGGCGCCACGCTCACCATCAAGCTCGCGGACGGCAAGTCGCTGCCGGCCGGAGCTACCGTCCAAATTCTGGGCCAGACTCAGAATTTCCCCGTGGGCCTGGACGGCGAGCTGTATCTCACCGGCCTGCAAGCCCATAATGAAATCGAGGCAAACTGGGACCATCAAAGCTGCCGATTGCAGGTCAGCATGCCGCAGACCAGCGATCCGTTGCCGGATTTGGGAACTTTCATTTGCAAGGTGGCATCGCCATGAAAAGCAAACGCCTTTGGATGCCGGCACGTCGGCCTGTATGTACAAGATCGGCACGCACCAACAACCGGTGGCTGCCAATTGCCGCCGGCGTCGCTGGCTTGCTGATGGCCGCTGCTCTGCGCGCCGCACCGAGTTGCACCATCAGCTCCACCGCGGTGAATTTCGGCAATTACAATCCCTTGAACGTAGCTTCAGTCACCGGCACCAGCACGCTCACCTTCCAGTGCCCGAGTGGAGTCCCCAGAAGCGGCATTACTTATACCATTTCGCTCAGCAGCGGCAGTGGGACGTATGTGCAGCGCACTTTGACCAGCGGGGGGAATGTACTGAATTACAATCTGTACACCGATTCCACACTCACTACGGTATGGGGAGACGGGAGTTCAGGATCTACCACGGTCTCGACAACCGTCTCGCGACCGCAGGCGAGGGCAGGCGTGACAAACACTGTTTACGGTAATATTCCCGCACAACAAGACATGATTCCGGGCAGTTACACCGACACTATCACCGTCACGGTGACGTTCTGACTGTGCGCGCCTGCACCGTCCTCGCAGTTTCCCTGCTGGCTTGCGCAGTCGTGCTCGGCATACCGGCGACCTGCCGGGCCGCCTCCTGCACGGTCAGAGCCAATCAGGTGAAATTCGGCAACTACGATCCGCTGAAGGCCGCACCGTTGAACCGTACTGGCCGCATCATCGTCCGATGCAGCGGCGCGGGAACCGTCACCGTAGCACTCAGCGCCGGCCAGAGTGGTTCGTACAATCCCCGCTACATGTTAAGCGGCACAACTGGTGACCAACTGGACTACAACCTGTACACCAATGCCGCACGCAACATTATCTGGGGCGACGGGACCGGCGGCACCCAGACGTTCAGCCAGCCGTTCAACAACAACCGCGTGCGCCTGAACGTATACGCGCGGGTTCCCGCCCGGCAGGATATCGCCCCCGGCGCTTACCGCGACACTATTGATGTCACCGTCAACTTCTGATCTCCAAACTCTGGAAGCAGCTTGTGCGACACTACTTCGCATGCCATGAATTCAAAAGTGCTGCTTTCCGCAAGTAACGCCGCGGGCCAGAACCGAGCGCGGTCATTCCAGACGTCCCGCAACTCCAGTTCGCTTCACCGCCTCCGGCGCGGGTGCGCTGACTGACCCCGGGTTTATGCAGTATCTTTATAATTGAGCGATCACAGGCCGGCGAGGTGTGCCATGCCCCGAATTCTGATTGCCGACGATCACACGCTGTTCCGCGCCGGCGTGGTGAAGCTGCTGCAGGGTATGGCGGACGTCGAAGTGGTGGCCGAGGCCACCAGCGGGCGCGAGGCCGTGCAGCTCGCGGGCACGTTGCATCCGGATATCGTGATCATGGACCTGCAGATGGACGACCTGAACGGTTTGCAGGCCACCACCCAGATTCACGCGCAGGCCGCTGACATCCACGTCATCATCCTTTCCATGCATGCCAACGAGGAGTACGTGCACGAAGCGCTGGCCGCCGGGGCTTCCGCCTACGTCCTGAAGCGCGCCACCCCCGATGAGCTAAAACTGGCGATCGAAGCGGTGGCGCGCGGCGGCACCTATCTCAGCGCCGCGGTATCCCAGCAGGCCCTCGAGCGGCATGACGGCCAAGTCACACACCTCACGCCGCGCCAAAAACAGATCCTGCGCCTGATTGCCGAGGGCAAAAACGTCAAGGCCATCGCCCTGGAATTGCAGTTAAGCGTCAAAACGGTGGAGAGTCATCGCGCCGAAATCATGCAACGCCTGCGGATCCCGAACGCTGCCGCCCTGATCCGTTACGCGGCGCGGCTCGCGCCGCTCTCGAACAAATGAACGCGGACGCGGCTGAAATCTTAATAATTGATGGTCAGGAATAGCGGCGCATTGCCTGGCGGAGCGGCATCTGTGGAAACAGGCGGTGGCACGCGCAACGGAATCACCTGGAGGGCGCCGCTGCCGATACCACGCGCCATGTGCAGGTTTGCATCGGGCCGTAAATCGCCACCGCGGGTCAAACTAACCGAATACTCGGTGTTTCGAGTGCATTCAATGGCGAATCTCCCGGTGCGGGCATCGTCCACCTCCAGCGACCATTGGCAACGAGGCAACACCTGCACCATCACCGCAAACTGCGCCCTGCGGTCAGCGGCCAGGCTGGAGAGGGAAATAGCGGTCAGGATTGCCCCCAAAGTCGCGCATGCCAGGAAACGTATACCGATTGACATAATTATGTTTATAAGGGCACATGGTTCCGGTTTAAATCAGGCAGTTTCTGAAAGGCATTGGGAAAGCCCCGGGGTAGCAATCAGGGAAACCCGGACCGGGCGGGCGGCGGCCAATCGTGCAGGGCCCCGGTGTCGGCCCCGCCGCCCGTCGTCCAAACCGCGCTTGGCGCAACCAACATGAAACTCCCCCTGCCGCAGGATTTGCGCATGCGCCTGGTGTTGCTGGTGGCAATCAGCACGCTGCCCGCCATGGCGGTGCTGATTTACACCGCGTTCGAGCGTTATCACACCGCGCGCAGTTACGCCTACAGCATCAGCCAGCTGGCTGCGAATCACGTAGCTGACCGTTATCGGGATCTGGCCGCGCGCAGTCAGGATGTGCTCACGCTCATGGCGCAACTGCCGGCCGTAAGTGCGTCGCCAGCGGTATGCAGCCGGGCACTGGCGGCACTGCGCGCCCGCATGCCGTTTTACGCCAATCTGGCCGTGGTGTCCTTGAACGGTGAATTCCGCTGCAGCGCGGTGCCCTTTGCACACGCCATCAACGTCAGTAACCGGGCCTGGTTCCAGGAAGTGCAGCGCACGCGTCGCTTTACCAGCGACGAGATTCCCCGGGGGTTCATTTCACAGCACAGCCTGCTGGTGTTTTCCGCGCCGTATTTTGATGCTGCCGGGAATCTGATCGGCGCCTTGAGCGCGGCGGTTTCGCCCGAGGTGCTGGCACCGCCGGACAAGGAGATCCTGCTGGCGCATTACGGTGCGCTCGCCGTGCTCAGCCAGGATGGCACTCTGTTGATGCACTATCCCGAGGACCGCACTCTGACTGGCAGCGACCAGTCCCACAGCGCCCTGTTCCAGGCGCTGCGCGCCGCATCGGGCACGGTGCAGCGTTCCCTGCCGGGAATCGACGGCAAGCCGCGCGTCTTTTCGCTGCAGCGCATCCCGACTGACATCCCCCAACACGCCCTGCTCGTAGCCAGCGGCATAGACGTGAGCGTATTGCGGACCACAACTTTTGTGCCCCTGGCTTGGGATCTGGTCATCGTGGTGACGGTGGCGTTGTGCATCATGCTGACGACGTGGTGGGCCACGTCCACGTTGGTCACGCGCCGGCTCCGGCACCTGCTACAAACCCTGCAACGCATCGGCCGCGGCCAATGGGAGGCGCGCGCCCAATTGACGGACACCGACGGTGAATTCGGCCTGCTGGCCGCGGGCTTGAATCGCATGGCGGCCAGCCTCGAAGCCCAGGCGCAAGCGCGTCGCAACATCGAGCGCGCACGTACCGCCGGCGAGCAGCGCTATGTACAGCTTATCGAACAGGCGGTGGAAGCCATTTGCGTGCGGCGCGCATCGGGTGAATACATCCTGGTAAACGCGGCGTTCTGCAAGATGCTGGGTTACAGCCGCGAGGAATTGCTGCGCATGCGCATTACCGATGTGATTGAACCGTCCGAACAGCGCGGTAATCTGCTCAATCCCGGCGAATCGGCCCGCTTTGAATCCTGGATGTACCACAAGGACGGTCACAAGGTGCCTGTGGAGGTAAGCACGCTGCGCCTGTCGAACGGCGACATCCAATCGGTGCAGCGCGATATTGGCGAGCGCCTGGCAGTTCAACACCAGCTTGAGGAAAGTGAACGCCAACACCGCGAGCTGGTGGAACAGGCCATGTTCGGCATCCTGGTGCGCCGGCCCACGGGTGAAATCCTGTTTGTCAACCGCGCTCTGTGCCAGATGACCGGCTATCGCCGTGACCAGTTGCTCGCCATGCACATCAGCCAGTTGGTGTCCCTGGACGAGGTCCAAACGATGCAGCGCGTGAGTCAGGTGGCCGCAGGTGACAACGTGCATCTGCAATCATGCCTGCGCCATCAGGACGGCCACATCATCTACATGGAATTGAACGCCACGCGGCTTGAGGACGGCAACATCCAGATATTCATCGCCGATATCAGCGCGCGTCTCGAGGCGGAAAGCCGTCTGCTGGCAGAACGTCAATTCGTGCTGCATGCGCTGGACGTGCTGCCCGGGGTGTTCTACGTGTTCGATGCCGAGGGCAAATTCCTGCGCTGGAACCGGCAAACTGAAGAGATCACCGGCTACAGCATGCAGGAAATGCGCGAGATTACCACGGCCGACATCGTTCCCCCGGACCGGCGTGCGCGGCACACGGAATTGATGCAGGAAATCCTGCACGGCAGCAGCTTGAGCGGTGAAACCGAACTTTATACCAAGGATGGGCGGCGTATTCCCTATTACTTCGCGGCACAGCCCTTCCTGTGGCGCGGGCAATCCTGCGTGGTCGGCATGGGCGTGGACATCAGCGCGCAGAAGCAAGCCGAAGAGAAGTTGCACCGGGAACAGTTGTTGCTCGCCCACGCCATCAACAGCCTGCCGGGCCTGTTCACACTGTGCACCAACCAGGGCAAATTCCTGATGTGGAATCAGCGCCTCGAACAGGTCACGGGCTACAGCGCGGAGCAGCTTGGCCAACTGAACCCGCTCGACCTGATCGTTCCGGAACAGCGCCAACTCATGGCCGACAGTGTCGCTCAGGTATTCACTCGCGGCCACGCCGATATCGAGGCGGAATTGTTGTGCCGTGACGGCCGGCGGATTCCGCATTACTTCACCGGACGGCGACTGGACCTGCAGGGCCAAACGTGTCTCGCGGGAGTGGCCCTGGACATCACTGCGCGGCGTGAAGCCGAACAACGCATGCAAGCCTATCTGCTGGAGCTGCAGCGGCTATCGCCTCGCATCCTGCAGGCCCAAGAGGAGGAACGGCGGCGCCTGGCCGGCGAGTTGCACGACGAAATGGGCCAGAATCTGCTGACCGTGCTGCTGCAGCTCAGGGAACTGGAAACCCGGGCGCCGCATGCACAGCAGCCCGCGATCCGCAAAATCAGCGCGCTTACCACCGAGCTTTCCGAGCAGGTGCGCAGCCTGTCGCTGGATCTGCGGCCGGCAATGCTCGACGACCTGGGACTTGCGGCCACGCTGCGCTGGTTTGTGCGCGAACGCGTGGCCGCGTCCGGACTCAAGGTGAGCCTGGAGATGGATCCGGGTCTGCCGCGTCTGCCGGCGATCACGGAGATCACCTGTTTTCGTGTGCTGCAGTCCGCGCTTACCAATGTGGCCAAGCACGCCCAAGCCCGGCATGTGGAGATTAATGTGCGCGTTCAGGATGGCACGCTGTACTTCAGTGTGCAGGACGACGGACGCGGCTTTGACGTGGACGCCGCGCGCCGGCGCGCGGCCGCAGGCCGGAGTTTCGGGCTGCTGGGTATGCAGGAACGCGTGCGCTTCGCCGGTGGCAAGTTCGAGTTGCACTCCGCTCCGGGCCAGGGCACGCGCCTCGAAGCCAGCCTGCCACTGGCCAGCGAACTTGTGACGCTCCCCGATGTCGGCACTGCCGGCGGGAACGCCGACGCGCCCGGACCGCGTACCGACCAAGCCTGATCCAAACCCGGCGCACACGCGCATGCCACACTGTCAGCACCAAGTCGAACGGGGTAACTCCCCGGCTTTTCAGCTCCCGTCCACGCGGAGCTTCCCTCCGCCGCGCGCAACACGCATGGTTACAGGAATTTGCAGCCGCGTTCAGGAAAGCCTGAGGCAGCGGCGCAACGTCAGCCAAGTCCGGCGCCGCTAAAAGCTCAACCGCGCTTGAGTTTGCGCGCCAGGGTGTTGCGGCCCATTCCCAGGCGGCGCGCCGCTTGCTGGCGACGTCCACCGGTGTGTTCGAGCGCGGTTTCGATCATGATGCGGCTGAGCTCGGTCTGCGCGCGTTCTGCAATGCCGGCGGTTCCGGACAGCAGTTCGCGTTGCACCCAGGCGCGTAACTGCTGCGGCCATTGATCCGCTGCCAGTCCGCCGTTGAGACGCGCAACTGCAAGCGCGTCAAGATCACTCTGGTGAATGATGCGCCCCGCGGTCATGAGCGTCAGACGCCGACAGGCATTCGCGAGCTCGCGTACATTCCCCGGCCAGGCGCGCTGCTGCAGCGCACGCATGGCCTCGGCGGTGAAACGTTTGGGTGCGGTGCCCAGTTCGCGGGAGGCGCTGGCGACAAAATGCTGGAGCAGCAGCGGAATGTCTTCGAGGCGTTCGCGCAGCGCCGGCATGTGGATGCGCACGACGTTCAGACGGTGGAACAGATCTTCGCGAAAGCGCCCCTGGCGCACCAATTCATCCAGATCCTGATGCGTGGCGGCCAACACCCGGACATCGGAGTGCAGCGCGGCGTGGCCTCCGACGCGGTAAAACTCGCCCTCGGCCAGCACGCGCAGCAAACGGGTTTGCAGCGCGATGGGCATGTCGCCAATTTCATCCAGAAACAACGTGCCGCCCTGCGCCTGTTCGAAGCGTCCCGCATGGCGCGTACTGGCGCCGGTGAATGCGCCGCGCTCATGGCCGAACAATTCCGACTCCAGAAGCTCCGCGGGAATCGCCGCGGTGTTCAGGGCAATGAACGCCCGCTGCGCGCGCAGACTGTGGCGGTGCAATGCGCGCGCAGCGAGTTCCTTACCGGTGCCCGATTCGCCGCTGATGAGCACCGTGAACTGCGTGCCGGCGAGCCGCGCGATGCTGCGATACACAATCTGCATGGCCGGCGAATCGCCGATCAGGACATGCTCAGCCTCGGGTTCCACGGCGAGCGGTGCGGATTGCGGACCGGTCTGCTGCAGCGCACGCTCCACGACGCTCAGCAGTTCGTTTAGGTCGAAGGGTTTGGGCAGATATTCAAAGGCCCCGCCTTGATAGGCCGCGACGGCACTTTGCAGATCGCTGTGTGCAGTCACCACCACCACCGGCAGCTGCGGGTGCGCCTGGTGCAGTTGCGCCAGCAACTGCAAGCCGTCACTTCCGGGCAGGCGGATGTCGGTAATCAAAAGCGCCGGCAACTTGTTTGCCAGCGCCTGCTGCAATTCCGCGACTTCGGCAAATTCACGCGTGGCGTGACCGGCATCGCTTAGGGCTTCCCCAGTGAGCCGCCGCAGCGCGGGATCATCATCCAGCAACCAGATTTCAGGCGTGCGTGCGGTCATGACCGGTTTGCAGCGGTAACAGCACGGAGAACACAGTGCACCCCGGCTGGCTGTGATATTCGATGAGCCCGCCTTGGCGGGTCACCAGCTCCTGGGCAATGCTCAGCCCCAGGCCCGAACCCGACGGCTTGTTGCTGGTTAGCGGCATAAAGAGTTTCGGGCGGGTGGCTGCCGGAATGCCGGGACCGTCATCTTCGATGTCGGCGCAGGCCACCAACCGGTGGCGCACGCCGTTGAGCGTGAATTGCCGCACCGCCCGGGTGCGCAAAATTACGCGACCGCGAGCACCAGCCGCCTCGCAGGCGTTCTTGGCGAGATTGAGCAAGGCCTGCACCATCTGGCCACGGTCGAGCCACAGTTCCGGCAAACTGGGATCGTAGTCGCGCAGGATTTTCGGGCCGCCGGCTGCCGCCCCCATGAGGCGCGCCACGTGTTCCATGAGTTCGTGCAGATTAATCTCGCTGGGCCTCGCAGGCTGGACCGGGCCCAGCAGGCTATCCACCAGCGCGGCCAAACGATCCACTTCGCTGATGATGATTTGCGTGTAGTCCGCCAGATTCGGTTGCGTGAACTTGCGCTCGAGGAGCTGCGCGGCAGCGCGGATCCCGCCAAGCGGGTTTTTCACTTCGTGCGCCAGGCTGCGCGCCAACTCGCGGTTCACCCCGCTTTGCTGGCTCAGGCCGGCTTCATGACTGATACGCATGTGTCGATCGAGTGGCACCAGTTCCACGAGCAGCTCCTGGCTTGCATCGCGCTCCGCCAGGACGGACACCGTGCAATCCACGGTCAGGGTGTGACGCGCGTTCGCCGTACCGACGGTTAACACCAGTTCACGTTGTGTGACGGTTTCACCGGTGTGTTGCACCCGTTCCAGAGTTGCGAGGAATTCAGTATTTCCAGGCAGAGACTCGCCAATCCCCCGGGACTTGCCTGTGCGGCCATCGAGATCCAGAAGGGTTTCCGCGGCCGGATTGAAATAACGAGGATGCAGTGACTGGTCCAGCCATAACAGGCCGGTGGACATATGCTCAAGCAGTGATGGCGAGGGCGCGAATGGACTTTCCACCCGCACCATTGTAGTGCAGACGCACCCTAACCAGGCGGCTTTGGTGCAAGAATCGATTTTTGACGGACGTAAAACGTGACTGGCCCGGCGTTCATGCTTGCGCCGTTGACAGAATTCAGCTCGGCGGAGGCCGTATGCTCGCCGCGATCCACGTCCTTGAAAGTCACGGATGTCACCTCGGTTGGCCCAATGGTCTTGCCGTCCAGGTGATACGTGATGGTGTCACCAGGACGCAGTTGCGGCACGAGGTTCACAGACACCGTTACCTCGTGCACGTACCACAATGTGGCCTGATTTGCAGGCGACGCCAAACTGAACTGGCTATAGTCGGGCGTGGGCGCTGCGGCGGGTGGCGGCTCGGGAGCCTGAGCTTTCGCCGTCATCGGAGGCGCAAAAGTCTGGGTTTGTGGCAGCCTCACTTTGGTGGCACCAGGGTGCGGATGATCGCTGTAGTGCACATTTCCTTGCGCGTCCACCCAGCGATACACGGTGTCGGCCTGCCCGATGGCTGCCCCCATGGCGAGTGCGATGACAACTGCAAGTACCCATTTCCACATGTTGGCAGCCTATTTCAGATAGCTCGCAGGGCGCAAGTGCGCCTGATGATAGGAAAGCGCGGCATCAGCCTTGAGCGTTGACTCTGGGCCTGATCTCGAGTCATTAAATCCCCCGCGCTCATTTCAATCAGGAATTTGTATTATTAGACTGGACGGTCTAGTCTAATACTTGAAATCAAGTGAATTCAGCCCCAATAAGAAGCTGAAGCGCAAGGCATCGGATTCTGAATTGGACCTTGCCTGATTCCCAAAGCGCACTACCCCAGTGCGCTGACCGGCCCCGTCCCTCCCTTTCGGGGCCGGCCCGGGCGTCTCCCCAAGCGCCCGGTAGCTTGCCGGCGTACCGACTCCCATTCCCGGTACGCCGGCTTTTTTATGCCGGCGGCGTTGCTCCTGCAAGTCCCCGTCGGCGCTACAGGCTGTAATACATGTCGAACTCCACCGGATGCGTGCTCATGCGCAACCGCGTCACGTCCTGCATCTTGAGTGTGAGGTAGGCGTCAATCACATCGTCGGTGAACACGCCGCCGCGTTTGAGGAATTCACGATCGTTGTCCAGGTGCTCAAGCGCCATCTCCAGTGAGAAGCACACCTGCGGGATGTTCTTTTCCTCCTCGGGCGGCAGGTTGTAGAGGTCTTTGTCCATGGCCTCGCCCGGATGGATCTTGTTCTGAATGCCGTCGAGCCCGGCAAGCATCATGGCGCTGAACGCGAAGTAGGGGTTGGCGGACGAATCCGGGAAGCGCACCTCGATGCGTCGCGCCTTGGGGCTTGACACGTAGGGAATGCGGATCGAGGCCGAGCGGTTGCGAGCGGAATACGCGAGCATCACCGGCGCCTCGAAGTGCGGCACCAGGCGTTTGTAACTATTGGTACTGGCATTGGTGATTGCGTTGAGCGCGCGCGCGTGTTTAACAAGGCCGCCGATGTAGTAGAGCGCGAGTTCCGACAAACCCCCGTAAAGGTTGCCGCTGAACAGGTTCTTGCCGTCCTTGGCCAAGGACTGGTGCACGTGCATGCCGCTGCCATTGTCGCCCACCAACGGTTTGGGCATGAAGGTGGCGGTCTTGCCATAAGCGTGCGCGACGTTCATTACCACGTATTTGAGAATCTGCACCGCGTCGGCCTTCTGCACCAAGTGGCCGAACCCCACGCCAATCTCGCATTGGCCGGCTGTGGCCACCTCATGGTGGTGCACTTCCGTCGTCAGGCCCATTTCCTCCAGCGACAGACACATGGCCGAGCGGATGTCCTGCAGCGCATCCACCGGCGGTACCGGGAAATAGCCACCTTTTATGCCGGGGCGGTGACCGAAGTTGCCGTCCTCGTAGGCGGTTGCCGAGTTCCAGTGAGCTTCCCTGGAATCAATCTTGTAGAACGCGCCGCTGATGTCAGCGCCCCAGCGGATGGTGTCGAAAATAAAGAACTCATTTTCCGGACCGAAGTAGGCGATATCGGCAATGCCGGTGGACTTCAGATAGGCCTCGGCGCGCTTGGCGAGCGAGCGCGGATCACGGCCGTAACCCTGCATGGTGGAGGGCTCGATCACGTCGCAGCGCAGGTTGAGCGTGGTCTCCTCAAAAAACGGGTCAATTACTGCGGAGTCCACGTCCGGCATCAGAATCATGTCCGACTCGTTGATGCCCTTCCAGCCGGCAATGGAAGAGCCGTCGAACATCTTTCCGTCCTCGAACAATTCTTCGCTTACCGTGTGGGCTGGAACGCTCACGTGCTGTTCCTTGCCGCGGGTGTCGGTGAAGCGGAAGTCCACGAATTTCACGTTTTCTTTCGCAAGCAGCTCGAGTACATCGCTAGGGCTCTTGGCAGTCATGGCTATCTCCGCAGTGAGGTTGGATAAATTCCCTTTGGAGAAAGCAAGCTGCGTGCCAGCCAGAAACGCCAGTTTATAGGCACCAACAAGCCACACGGCTGCTTCTATTTGCACCATACAAGTGCATGCTGCACATAATAGGCGCATTCGCCAAGTTTGGTGTTTGAAACTGACGTAACTGCTTGAAGCCGCTATACTTACCGCCTTTTCAGACCGCCACCCTGAACCATCCGATGGCCGCCAAGAGCCCCTTGACCTTCCAAGACTTGATCCTCGCGCTGCAGCGTTACTGGGCCGGGCAGGGTTGCGTGCTGCTCCAGCCGCTGGACATGCCGGTAGGGGCGGGGACCTTCCACCCGGCCACATTCCTGCGGTCCATCGGTCCCGAGCCTTGGTCGGCCGCCTACGTACAACCCAGCCGCAGACCCACCGACGGCCGCTACGGCGAGAACCCCAATCGTCTGCAGCACTATTACCAGTTTCAAGTAGCTATCAAGCCTTCACCAGAAAACTTCCAAGATCTTTACCTGGGCTCGCTGCGCGGCCTCGGTCTTGATCCACTGGTGTACGACATTCGCTTCGTGGAGGACAACTGGGAATCCCCAACGCTCGGCGCCTGGGGTCTTGGCTGGGAAGTGTGGTTGAATGGTATGGAGATCTCGCAATTTACGTACTTCCAGCAGGTGGGCGGCCTCGAATGCCGGCCGGTGACGGGTGAAATCACCTACGGCATCGAGCGCATCGCCATGTACTTGCAGGAAGTGGAAAGCGTGTTCGATCTGCTCTGGACTGACGGCCCGCTCGGTCGCGTCACCTACGGCGATGTGTTTCACCAGAACGAGATCGAACAGTCCAAGTACAATTTCGAGCAGGCGAACACTCAAGCACTATTCGGCTGGTTCGACACCTGCGAGCGCGAGTGCCAACGGCTGCTGGAAAAAAATCTGCCGTTGCCTGCCTACGAACAGGTCCTGCAGGCCTCGCACACCTTCAATCTCCTGGATGCACGCCGCGCGATATCCGTGACCGAGCGCCAGCGCTATATCCTGCGGGTGCGCACGCTGGCGCGCGGCGTGGCCGAAAACTATCACCAGAGCCGCGAAGCTCTCGGCTTCCCCCTGCTCAAACATGCTGCAAAGCAGAAGAAACGCGTTCATGGCTGATTCCCAGCCCTTTTTCATGGAAATCGGCACCGAAGAGCTGCCGCCCAAAGATTTGGCGGGTTTGGCAGGGGCTTTCCATAGCAGCGTTCTCGAGCAGCTCAAACACAATCGGCTTTGCCCGGAAAGTTTCAGCGCGGGCGAAACCTATTTCTCACCTCGGCGGCTTGCAATTTACCTGCCCAGGATCCTTATCAAACAAAGTGACCGTACCGAGGAGCGCTTGGGGCCAGCGTTCAGCGCGGCCTTTGATGGCGAGGGCCGGCCTACCAAAGCCGCCGAAGGCTTCGCCAGATCCTGCGGGGTAACTGTCGGTCAGTTGGAACACAGACAGACCGTTAAAGGCGAGCGCCTGGCCTACAGGCTTAAGCTCGAGAGTCAAACCGCGGCCGAACTGCTGCCGCAAATAGTGGCTGAAGCGCTGGTTAAACTTCCCGTACCAAAACGCATGCGTTGGGGTGCAGGCGAAGCCGAGTTTGTGCGGCCTGTGCACTGGGTGGTCATGCTGCTCGGCTCGCGTGCGCTCAAGGCAGAAATACTTGGGGTCCAGAGCGGCCACAAGACTTACGGCCATCGCTACCACCATCCCTCCGCGATCGTACTCAAACATCCACAGGATTACCGCAAGGTACTGGCGACCACCGGCAAGGTGCTGGTGGAGGACCGCGCAGGTACGCTGGCGAGAAAGATCGGTGTGCTCGTCACGCGGGCGGCGAAACAGGCTGGCGGTCGCGCACAACTGGACGCAGCACTGTTGCAGGAAGTCGCGGCGCTCGTCGAGTGGCCGGTCCCAATTACCGGGCATTTTGACGCCAAGTTCCTGGCATTGCCCGACGAAGTGATGGTTGCCGTGCTGCAAACCCAACAGCGTTATTTCCCGTTACGCGACTCCAAAAACAAGCTCTTGCCCCAGTTCGTCGCCATCAGCAATATTCAAAGCAAGCGACCAGCGGAAGTGCGGCGCGGCAATGAGCGTGTGATCGTACCCCGGCTTACAGACGCCATGTACTTTTGGAACAGCGATCGCAAAACAAGGCTGGAATCGCGCATCGCGGAATTGAATCGCGTCGTGTTCCAGAAGGAATTGGGCTCCTACGGCGACAAGTCGCGACGCGTAACGAAGCTTGCCGCGCAGATTGCAGAGGCAATCGGCGGCAATCCGCAATTTGCGGAACGGTCCGCACAGCTCTGCAAGTGCGACCTGGTCACGGGCATGGTGGGCGAGTTCCCGGAGTTGCAGGGCGTGATGGGCGCTGACTATGCGCGCCACGACGGCGAGCCGGAGGAAGTCGCTCAGGCCATAGGCGAGCACTATCGACCGCGCTACGCCGGCGACGCACTGCCCGTAACTCAAACCGGGCAGGCATTGGCCATTGCCGACAAACTCGACACCCTTGCCGGTATATTCGCCACTGGCCAAAGACCCACAGGCGACAAAGATCCCTACGGCCTGCGGCGTGCCGGACTGGGTTTGATGCGCATCATTGTTGAGCGCGAAATTGACCTGGATATGTCGGAATTCGTGCGTGTCGCGCTTCAGCTACTACAACCCGCGCAGCCCCGAGACCCACAGGCCCTGGTCAGGGAGATATACGATTTTCTTATGGATCGGCTGCGGGCCTGTTTCCTGGAAGCCGGCATCCGTACCGACGTCTACGATGCGGTGCGCGCCTGCAACCCGGGAAAGCCGCTCGAATTTCAGCGGCGCATACAGGCTTTGAATACATTCCTGACGCTGCCCGAGGCAGCGAGCCTCGCGGCCGCCAACAAACGCATCGGCAACATCCTGCGACAAGCGGGCCATACGGAATCCCTGAGAGTACAGGATGGGCTGCTGCGCGAGCCTGCGGAACTCGCGCTGCACGGGAAACTCGCAAAACTGGGAGAGGATGCGCGTGGCCTTGCGCATCAGGGGGATTATGGCAGCGCCCTGAAAAAGCTCGCGGCTCTGCGCGGGCCGGTGGACCGCTTTTTTGACCGGGTGCTGGTCATGGACCCGGATCCGGCGTTGCGCAATAACCGGCTCGCACTGCTGCAGCACATTCGCGACGCTTTTCTCCGCATCGCCGACATCAGCCTGTTGCAAGTGGAATGAAACTGGTCATCCTGGACCGTGACGGCGTCATCAACTACGACTCGGACGCCTACATCAAATCGCCGGCGGAGTGGGTATCGATTCCCGGCAGCCTGGAAGCCATCGCGCGCTTGCACCGCGTCGGTTTTACCGTAACCGTCGCCACCAATCAGGCGGGCGTCGCGCGCGGCCTGTTTAATCTCACTGCACTGGATGCCATTCACCGTCGGATGCAGACCGCCGTCGAGCACGCTGGCGGCAGCCTGGCCGGAATTTTCTATTGCCCACATGGCCCCGAGGACGGCTGCAACTGTCGCAAGCCGCAACCGGGCCTCCTCAAGAAAATTTCCGAACAGCTGCACGTCGATTTGCACGACGTGCCGGTAATCGGTGATTCGCTGCGTGACATCGAAGCGGCGGAACGTGTAGGTGCGCGTCCCTTCCTGGTACTGACTGGTAGTGGCAAAAAAACTCTGCAAAGTTTGCAGGCAGCACGGCGTGTGGAGGTATTCGCCGACCTCGCCGCCGCCGCGGATCAGCTCGTGCGTGAAGTCCAATCATGATCTGGCTGCGCTCGCTGATCTACAACCTGTTCATGGTCGGTACGGCCTTGCTGTTCAGCACCCTCATAGCGCTCCTCGCCCCTTTGCCTGCCGGCAAACGCTTCGGCCACCGCATTGCGCGTCAATGGGTGGTGTGGCAATTTTTCGTTCTCAAGCACGTCTGTCGGCTGACTTACCAAGCGGAAGGGCTGGAAAACATTCCGCGGGAAAATGCCATCACCTACTGGAAACACCAGTCCACCTGGGAAACCATGGCGCAGCTACTGATTTTCCCCGCGCAGAGCTGGGTGCTGAAACGCGAATTGCTGTGGCTGCCCATTATCGGCCAAGCGATTTACGCGCTCGAACCGATCGCCATCAACCGCCAGGCGGGACATTCGGCGGTGAAACAGGTGCTGGAAATGGGCCAGATGCGGCTCAAAACCGGATTATGGGTGGCGATTTTCCCCGAGGGTACCCGCATGCCGCCGGGTACCACGCGTCGCTACGGCCTGTCCGGCGCGCTGCTCGCGGCCAAGACCGGCCGGCCCATCGTGCCGGTAGCCCACAACGCCGGCGATTTCTGGAAACGCAACGCCTTCCTGAAATATCCCGGCATCGTACAGCTGCGCATTGGCAAACCCGTGTACGCGCGTAACCGAACGCCGGACGAAGTGAACACCGAGATTCAGAACTGGATTGAAGCTCAGATGCGGGAAATCAGCCCCAGTTACCGCTGTTTGGTACTGGAAAAAAAGGACTCAGGGGGCTAGTCACGCTTACACATCCAAGTTCGCGACTTCCAGGGCATTTTTCTCGATGAATTCGCGCCGCGGTTCGACTGCGTCGCCCATGAGTGTGGTGAACACGTCATCCGCACTGCGCGCGTCCTCAATCTTGACCTTGAGCAGGCGGCGTGTGGCCGTATCCATGGTGGTTTCCCAGAGCTGCTCGGGATTCATTTCACCGAGGCCTTTGTAGCGCTGGATCGCCTGGCCGCGCTTGGCCTCATCAATCAGCCAGGTCATGGCCTGTTTGAAGCTCGTTATATCCTGGCGGCGCTCCCCACGCGTCACGTAGGCGCCGTCTCCGATCAGGCCGTCCAATTGTTGCGCCAGCGCCGCCAAGCTCTTGTATTCGCCAGAAGCAAAGAACTCACGTTGCACGAGCTTGTCGACGGACATGCCATGATGGCTGCGCGTGACCTTCAGGCTCGGCACTTCACGGCTCGGATCCTGATGCAGCACCACGCGGTAGTGCGTGCCACTGCCGTCGTCTACATTGAGGCGCTGTTCAAGCGCCTTGGCCCAGTTGCCCAGCCAGGCGGCATCGCTGAATTTCTCCGGCGACACCACCGGCACGTACAGCAGTTTTTCCAGCACGCGCTCGTCATAGCGCCGCGCCCAGCGCCGGATCATGGCCAGCACTTCCATGTACTTGGACGCCAACGCATCCCGCGCCGAGGCGCCCATCGCCGGCGCCGAAGCATTTACGTGCAATTGCGCGCCTTCGGTCGCCGAACGCAGCAGTAAACCATTTAATTCCGCATCGTCTTTCACATACTGTTCGCTCTTGCCGCGCTTCACCTTGTATAGCGGCGGTTGCGCAATATACACGTGGCCGCGCGCGATCAGCTCTGGCATCTGGCGATAGAAAAAGGTGAGCAGCAGAGTACGGATGTGCGAACCGTCCACATCGGCATCGGTCATGATGATGATGCGGTGATAGCGCAACTTCTCTACGTTGAATTCCTCTTTGCCGATGCCGGTGCCGAGAGCGGTAATCAGCGTTCCCACCTCCACCGAAGACAACATCTTGTCGAAACGCGCCTTTTCCACGTTGAGGATCTTGCCTTTGAGCGGCAGGATGGCCTGGTAGCGGCGGTCACGCCCCTGCTTGGCTGAGCCGCCAGCTGAATCGCCTTCCACCAAGAACAGCTCCGATAGGGCCGGATCGCGTTCTTGGCAATCGGCGAGCTTCCCCGGCAAGCCGGCGACATCCAGTGCGCCCTTGCGGCGTGTCATTTCGCGCGCTTTACGTGCGGCTTCGCGGGCACGCGCCGCGTCCACGACTTTGCCGACAATAATCTTGGCTTCGGCGGGCTTTTCCAGCAGGAACTCCTGGAACTTCTCCGCCATCAACGATTCCACCACCGCCTTGACCTCGGAAGACACCAGCTTGTCCTTGGTCTGCGAGGAAAACTTCGGGTCCGGAAGCTTCACCGAGACGATCGCAGTGAGTCCCTCGCGCGCGTCGTCGCCGGTGAGCGCGAGCTTTTCCTTTTTCAGCCGGCTTTCGGCTTCAATATAGTTGTTGATGGTGCGCGTGAGCGCCGCACGAAAGCCAGCGAGATGGGTTCCGCCGTCGCGCTGCGGAATGTTGTTGGTAAAGCAGTACACCGTTTCCTGGTAGGAATCGTTCCATTGCAGCGCGATTTCGACTGTAATCCGATCACGCTCGGCCACAAAGTGAAACTCGCTCGGATGAATCGCGGTCTTGTTGCGATTAAGGTGTCGCACAAAGGCGCGAATCCCGCCCTGGTACTGAAAAATCTCGTGCTTGTCGGCACGTTGATCGTTCAGCAGGATGCGCACCCCGGAATTCAGGAATGACAGTTCCTGCAGGCGTCGCGCCAGGGTTTCATAGTTGAACTGGATATGCGTAAAAACCTTGGGGCTGGGCTTGAATCGGATCTCGGTGCCCGTGCCCTGGGCGTCACCGATGATTCTCAGCGCGTAGGCCGGATCACCGTCGCGGTATTCCTGCTCATGCAACTTTCCTTCACGTTTGACCAACAGATGCAGGTGCTCGGACAAGGCATTGACCACAGAAACGCCCACGCCGTGCAGCCCGCCAGCGACTTTGTAAGAGTTATCGTCGAATTTCCCGCCCGCGTGCAGGACCGTCATGATCACTTCAGCCGCGGAACGGTGTTCTTCTTTGTGCATGTCCACGGGGATGCCGCGGCCATTGTCTACGACAGTGACCGACTCGTCCTCGTGAATTGTTACGGAAATTTCAGTGCAATAGCCCGCCAGTGCCTCGTCGATGGAGTTATCCACAACCTCGAACACCATGTGATGGAGTCCGGTCCCATCGTCGGTGTCCCCAATATACATCCCGGGCCGTTTGCGGACAGCATCTAGTCCACGTAAGACTTTGATATTGCTGGAATCATAGCGCTTTGTATTAGACATAAGATCAGGCATAGGCGGAAAAGTAATTATACCATCCTGTGGCAATTGCCCTGTTTCACGTGAAACACAGCGCCAGCGGTTTCATTCAGAGCAGGTAATGACTCTATAGCGGTCATAATCACTTGAGCCCCCACTTCGCTGATTCTCTGCAGCAATCTTCTCAAATGATCGGCATCAAGTTCCGCTGCCAAGTCATCCACTAGTAGAGTGCATGAGAGCCTGCTCTCGCGTTGATAGAAATCCGCCTGGGCGAGCAGAAAAGCAGCCGCCAAGACCTTTTCTTGCCCGCGTGAGATCGCTTCTTGAGCTGGCCTACCGTTCACACGAATGGCAAGGTCAGCGCGGTGTGGACCAGTATGCGTAACCCCAAGCATCCGGTCCTTCTTTGCCCATATTTGCAGGGCCTCTGCCAA
Source organism: Gammaproteobacteria bacterium (assembly GCA_028864905.1). GTDB lineage: Bacteria > Pseudomonadota > Gammaproteobacteria > Natronospirales > REEB76 > REEB76. Next base: position 16,427 of record JAGWLP010000003.1, on the reverse strand, counting down.
CCGCATACCTACTGGCCATCCACGCCGGTATTCGATAGATACAGGAACACCATCGAGTGACTGTTCTGCAGACTTTAGGGCGTGTGGACAAAGGTTCTGGAGATACCGTTGCCTGATCTCGCTGAGCTCCTCGCCATGTTTGGCCAGTTCCACATCCCAAACGGCGACCTCAGCTTTTGGCCGGTTTGCTTTCAACAAAATGTTTCGTTGTCTGAGAGCTTGGCAATAGCCATACCATGTTTGGTAGAAACGCTGTTCCACGTGAAACGTACCCCAGTCCAAAAACTGCCTGCGGTACTTAGGTCCGCCATTAATCAGCTGATTGGCTTGGCCATCAAGAAGCTGGACAGGGAAAACAGCAGCCAGTTGGCTTAAGCCTTTAACGGCTTTACCGCCGATTTTTGCCTCCAGTACGCCATCTTGTCTGGCTAGACTGATTTCCATTGGGAAGCGCTGGCTGATAGTTCGCGCTGCCAAAAGGAACCCTGCGCTGCCTTGCTGCACGGCAGCATCGAGATGTGCTGTCCGAAAAGATCGCCCTCTGCTCAACAGATAAAACGCTTCCAGAATGCTGGTTTTACCAGAAGCGTTTTTACCCAGGATTACATTGAGGCGAGATGAGAGATCTAAGTCAGCACTGGCAAAACAACGGAACCGCCGTATCGACAGGCTTTGCAGGCCCATAATGACCTTCGGTCATAGCCGCATTGGCATGACCACGTAGCGGCAGAGCTCATTTTCCGGTGCACTGATGAGACAGCTGTTATTAGCATCGGTGAGCGTAATCTGCACGCGTTCCTGATCCAGCGCCGACAGGGCTTCCAGGAGATACGTCACATTGAACCCAATCTCGAGATCTCCGCCTTGATACTGGATTTCAATCTCGTCCTCAGCTTCTTCCTGCTCGGGGTTGTGCGCCAGGATCTTCAGGTTTTTGGCCCCAACTTGCAGACGAACACCCCGGTATTTCTCGTTTGAGAGGATTGCGGCGCGATGCAGTGCCTCATAGAGTTCAGACCGGCTGGCATTCAATATCTTGTCACCACCCTTCGGCAGTACGCGCTCATATTCCGGGAAACGACCATCAATTAGCTTCGATGTGAGCCGAATTCCGGCCATCGTGACCCTAATGTGATTAGTACCAAGATCAATTGAAACCTCTTCGTCACGCTCGCCCATCAGCCTTTGCAGCTCGAGTACGCTTTTCCGCGGAACGATGACCTGCTGGATGCCATTTCCACCAAACGCGGCTTTCAGGTCGCACAAGGCCAGCCTGTGCCCATCAGTAGCGACTGCCCGCAACTGCTGCTCACCGACTTCCAGAAGCAGACCATTCAGGTAATAGCGCACATCCTGTTGTGCCATTGAAAACGCTGTCCTGGTCAATAGATCCCGCAACTTTGCCTGCACTACACGAAAACTACGCTCCGGCTTGATGTCTTCGACGAGCGGAAAATCGGCAGCGGGCAATGTGGCCAGAGTAAAGCGGCTGTGACCAGAACGTAATGTTAATTTACCCTTATCAAGCACAACTACAACTTTCACACCTTCCGACAGCGCCCTGCAAATATCCAGCAACTTGCGCGCAGGAACGGTTACTTCGCCTTTTTCCTTGATATCCACATTGGTGGTAGCAACCAGTTCAACCTCCGTATCGGTCGCTGTGACGGCCAAGCCGGTATCGCCAACAGTCAACAAAAGATTAGCCAAAATCGGCATCGTCTGGCGGCGCTCCACAACCCCCGCAACCGTTTGCACCGGTGAAAGAAGCGTCTCTCGCAGGGTTTCAAATTTCATTTATGCACCAAACTGGTTATAAATAACTAAACAGTTCTCAGAATAATAGGTAATCTTAATTAGTCCACGCAAAACTGTGAATATTGTATATTTCCCTTTGTTTTCAACAATATAGCCGCCAGTAAACCTGTGTATCCTTCAAATAGATGATATTGGCAACATGTTCATGAAGTGGGAACAAACATCAAACGCGGAATGTTCCACAGTTTATCCACAATCCATCAAGCGGTTAGTGTCCTGACTAAAGTTTGGTAGTCTTCGTTGATGCGCGCATCCGATTGCCGCAGCTCCTGTATCTTGCGACAGGCGTGCAAGACAGTGGTGTGATCGCGGCCCCCAAAAGCATCGCCAATCTCCGGCAAGCTGTGGGTCGTAAGCTCCTTTGCCAGACACATGCCGACTTGGCGTGGTCTGGCAATCGAGCGGCTGCGCCGCTTCGAAAGCATATCTCCCACTCTCACATGGAAATAATCAGCCACGGTCTTCTGGATGTTATCCAGCGTTATTAGTCTTTCTTGGCGAGCTAGGATGTCCTTAAGCCACTCCTGGGTGCTTTCCAGGGTAATGGTCTGACCGGTGAACTGCGCGTTGGCCGTAACTCTGCGTAATGCTCCTTCCAGCTCACGGATGTTGGAACTGATGCGCTGAGCAATGAAGAATGCGACTTCACTGGGCAATACAACGTTTTCACGCACCGCCTTCTGCATCAGGATGGCTACCCGGGTTTCGAGCTCAGGCGGCTCTATGGGTACGGTTAAGCCCCAACCAAAACGCGATTTAAGCCGTTCCTCCAGCCCCTCAACTTCCTTGGGGTAGCGGTCACAGGTCAGGATTACTTGCTGTTGGCCTTCGAGTAACGCATTGAAAGTATGGAAGAATTCCTCTTGGGATCGCTCTTTGCCAACGAAAAACTGGATATCGTCAATGAGCAGGGCGTCCAGCGTCCGGTACTGGCGCTTGAATTCATTGATGGTGTTGTGCTGAAGCGCGCGCACCATGTCATTCACAAAGCGCTCGGAGTGTACATACGCAATGCGTGCTTGGGGCCGCCGCTTCTGGATCATCTGGCCCACGCTTTGCATAAGATGGGTCTTGCCCAGACCCACGCCCCCATAGATGAAAAGGGGGTTATAGGCGCGACCAGGGTTTTCGGCTACTTGCCTTGCTGCCGCCAGCGCGAACTGATTGGACTTGCCCTCGACAAAGGTTTCAAAGGTATAAGCGGGATTGAGACCACTGCCAGGGGTAGCAATCAGACCGGTGCCGCCAGCCGCAAACGCAGTCTCCACAGGTGGGACTTCCTGTGCCGCGCCCACTTCGAGCAGGACTTGGCGGTTACGATCCTCAGCCAGCTCCCGGGCCAGCCTGGAGATACGAGGCAGGAACCGATCCCGCACCCAGTCCATAACGAAGCGGTTAGGCGCCAGCAGGCGCAAGGTCTCGGCATCCTCCTGAACGTGTAGCGGCCGGATCCAGGTGTTGAGCTCTTGTTCCGTAAGCTCATGCTCCAAATGATCCATACACCGCGTCCATAGCGATGCCATGCGCAAACCCCCGGTGGTTGCAAGGTGATACGTTCTAATTCAGCAGCGTGCGAAAATGCTGCCGCAAGAGGCGAGGCAGTCTATACCGGTTGCCAGTGGTTATCCACAGACACAACCCGTAGGCACGCACAGGCACCGTGTTGACAGCAAGCCTGAGCATCCGTCTAATATCGCGCCTTTGCCTGCGTCCCGCCCGAAAGGCATACCCTGCCGGAATCACGCCATGAAAAGAACCTATCAGCCCAGCAAGTTGCACCGAAAGCGCACTCATGGCTTTCGTGCACGCATGGCCACCAAACGCGGTCGTCAGGTGCTGAGCGCCCGTCGCGCCAAAGGCCGGGCCAGCCTCTGCCCGTAGGTCAGGCGAGCACCGGGTTTCCGGTCGCAGCGCGGCTGCGGACCCTGGCGGAATTCAGCTGGGTATTCAAGCACGGTCGGTTTTCCAGCGATGGGTGTTTCCGTGTTTATGCGCATCCCAACGGACCGATAGCCCGGCTGGGAATCAGCGTGGCGCGCTCTGCGGTGGCCGGTGCCGTGGCCCGCAACCGCCTTAAGCGCCAAATCCGGGCCAGCTTTCGTGCACGGCGGGCCACATTGCCAGCGGCGGACATTGTGGTGCAGGTCAAAGCGCGCGCTTCCGGGGCGAGTAAGCCCGAACTACGCGCCAGTTTGGAATGGCATTGGCAGGAAATGACAAAGCGATGCGCAGCGTCTTGATTCTCCTCATCCGCGGGTATCGCTATTTCGTGAGCCCGCTGCTTGGCCGCCACTGCCGTTTTGAGCCTTCCTGTTCCGCGTACGCTCTCGAGGCGATCCAGCGTTTTGGCGCATTGCGTGGCGGCGGGCTGGCCCTGTGGCGACTGCTGCGCTGCCATCCATTGCATCCCGGTGGTTACGATCCCGTGCCCGGGCTGAAGCATCGTCATGGATAACCGCCGGCTGTTCCTGTTCGCGGCGCTGATCTTGGTGGCGTTCCTGATTTATCAGGCCTGGATGCGCGATTACGGCCCGAAACCGCCACCGTTGGGCACGCCCACTGCTGCGGCTACGACTGCGCCGTCGGCCGCGACCGCAGCGCTTCCCCAGATCCCCGCGGCCCCCGGCTCAGCGCCAGTCGCCGCGACCAATGTGGCCAAGACCGCTGCGGCACTCGCGCGGGAAGTCCGCGCACAGGCAGCAGGCGAGCCGATTATGGTGCGTACCGATCTGCTCGCCGTCACCATCAATACCGCCGGCGGCGAGCTGCAGCAGGCGGAGTTGCTCGCCTATCCGCAAGAGCTGCACCAGCCGGCGCGCGTGAAAGTGCTGAATCCGGACCCTGCAAATCTGCTGGTGGCGCAGTCCGGATTGCAGACCCATTCCGGCCCGGCGGCGCCCGGCGACAGCGCGCTCTACACGGCGAGCCAAACCCATTATCAACTCGCACCCGGACAGAAAACCCTGGAGGTAGTACTCAGCTGGAAAAGCCCGGCAGGGCTCACGATCGAGAAGACCTATACCTTCACGCGCGGCAGTTACCAGATTGATCTGCGCTATGAATTGCACAACGACTCCGCGCAGGCCTGGAGCGGCGCGGCCTATGCGCAGTTCGCGAGCCGCTACAACATCAATCTGCCGCATGGCCTGTTTGCCAGCATGTTCAGCATGCATCGCTACGACTACCAGCGCATGGCCCTGGATGGCAGCGGCGGCTATCAGCAATTCGAATTCAAGGACTTGGCCGACAAGCCCGTGAATCTCACCAGCGCCGGCGGTTGGACCGCCATGGTCACGCATTATTTTTTGAGCGCGGTGATTCCCGGGGAACACAACGCCAGCAATCTCTACTACACGCAGTCACTCGGTGACGAGCGTTATCTGGTCGGCACCATCGGCAGCATCAAAACCGTGGCGCCCGGCGCCAACGCGAGCTTCAGCGACCGGTTTTACCTCGGTCCCAAGCTGCAAAACTTGCTGCCGAAAGTAGCGCCGGGTCTGCAACTCACGGTGGATTACGGCAAATTCACCATCATCGCCGAACCCTTGTTCAAGCTCCTGAACTTCCTGCACGGTCTGGTGGGCAACTGGGGCTGGGCCATCATTCTGCTCACGGTACTGGTCAAGCTGGTGTTTTTCCCGCTCAATCACGTGGCGTTCCGTTCCATGGCCAAGATGCGCGCCGTGCAGCCGCGCCTCAAGGCGTTGCAGGAGCGCTACAGGGACGACAAGCAGAAGCTCGCGCAGGCGCAGATGGAGTTCTACAAGAAGGAGAAGATCAACCCGCTGGGCGGCTGTCTGCCGATGATCATCCAGTTCCCGATTTTCTTTGCCCTGTATTACGTGCTGGTGTACAGCGTGGAGCTGCGCCAGCAGCCGTGGGTTCTGTGGATTCACGATCTCTCGGCGCCGGATCCGTATTTCATCCTGCCGATAATCTATGGCCTGGCGTATTTCCTGCAGGCACACGTCCAGCCGCAGATCACCGCCGACAAGATGCAACAGCGGCTGTTCAAGTTCATGCCCTTGATCTTCGTGGCGTTCTACGCGGTCTTCCCCTCGGGTCTGGTGCTGTACTACCTGCCGAATTCGATCCTCACCATCGCGCAGCAATGGTGGATCAACCGCGCGTATGACGCCGAGGGCAAGCGCCACCAGAAGGACAAGGCGCTCAAAGGCAAGAAATAGCCCGCGTTTTCACGCTTGCAGGCGGGTTTCAATGCGTACTTCCGATTCCAGCGTCCGGTGCACGGGGCATTTGTCCGCGATTTCCACCAGACGCTGACGCTGCTCCGCGCTCAGGGCGCCCTGCAATTCGATGCTGCGCGTGAAGCGGTCAATCTTGCCCTGTTTGGTCTCGCATTCGGCGCAGTCCTGCGCATGTATCTTGGAATGCGTGAGGCGCACACGTACGCCCTCCAGCGGCCACTGCTTGCGATCCGCGTACATGCGCAAGGTGATGGCGGTGCAGGCACCGAGCGCGGCGCAGAGGTAGCCATAGGGCGAAGGCCCGCTGTCCGTGCCGCCCACCTCGCGCGGTTCGTCAGCCACCAGCGCGTGCACACCGGCGTACAGTTCGGTGTGGTACCGGTCGCGCTGGATGCTGGCGACCACTTCGCCCTCGGCGGCCGGACTTACGGCCGGCTGCAGGTCGAGTTCGCCCAGATACTTGCTGGCCCAGGCGGCGAGCAGCAGGCCCACGTATTCCGAATCCTCGCGCCGCGACAGCAGGTGATCGGCGCCGGACAGCGACACGAAGCTCTTGGGATGCAGCGCCGCGGCGAATATCAGGCCGGCGTTGCTGATGTCCACGATCACGTCGGTGGGCGAGTGGAAAATCAGCAGCGGCTTACGCAGCTTGCGAATGTTCTCCTGCCAATGCTGGTTCTTGAGGTCGTCGAGAAACGCCTTCTTGAAGTGCAGTTTGCGACCCGCGAGTAGCACGTCGGCCTCGCCCTGCTGTTCGATGACCTGGCGCGCCGCACCCAGCAGATTGGCTACGTGCTCGGGATTGGCCGGTGCGGCCACCGTAGCTACGGCGATGCAGCTGGGAATCCGGTGCGCGGCTTCCAGCACCGCAATGCCGCCGAGCGAATGGCCAACCAGGATCTTGGGCGCCTGATAATTCTGTTCCAGGAATTTCGCCGCCTGCACCAGATCGGCGATGTTGCTGCTGAGCGTGGTATCGGCGAACTCGCCGGCACTCTCACCGAGACCGGTGAAGTCGAAGCGCAGCACCGCGATGCCCCGGGTGCACAGCGCCCGGCAGATGTCGACCGCGGCGCGCACATCCTTGCCACAGGTGAAGCAGTGGGCGTAGAGCGCCCAGGCGCGCGGCGCACCGTACGCGGGCAGTTCCAGGCGGCCGGCCAGCATCTGACCGGCGGCGTTGGGGAAGGCAACGGTTTGAACCGACATGATTTTCTCCTTTTGCGACGCAGCCGCCGGAGCGCGCGGAATTAAACTGATTCTCCCATGAAAGACAGCGTGCCACCCGCGACCGATACCATCGTCGCCATCGCCACGCCACCGGGCCGCGGTGGCGTCGGCATCGTGCGCGCATCCGGTCCGGCAGTGCGTGCGATTGCCACGACGCTCTTTGGCAGCGTGCCTGCGCCGCGGCGTGCGGAATTCAAACACTTTGCCGACAGTCACGGTGCAGAACTGGACGCCGGCCTCGCGTTGTTCTTCCCGGCACCGCATTCGTTCACCGGCGAGGACGTGCTGGAATTGCACGCACACGGCGGGCCAGTGGTGCTGGCGCTGCTGCTCAAGCGCGTCTGCGAGCTGGGTGCGCGCCTTGCGCGCCCCGGCGAATTTTCCCAGCGTGCCTTTCTGAACGACAAGCTGGATCTGGTGCAGGCCGAGGCGATTGCCGACCTCATCGACAGCGGCAGCGAGCAGGCGGCGCGCGCCGCGCTGCGCTCCCTGCGCGGCGAATTTTCCGCACGCGTGCATGCACTGGTGGAGGCACTCATCGAGTTGCGCAGCTACGTAGAAGCGGCGCTGGATTTCCCCGACGAGGAACTGGATTTTCTGAGCGACGGCAAAGCCGCGGAACATTTGCGCGACATCTGCAAGCATCTGGACGCGCTGCTAGGCGCCGCCAATCAGGGCAGCCTGCTGCGCGAAGGCTTGACGGTGGTCATCGCCGGCCGGCCGAACGCCGGCAAATCCAGTCTGTTGAATCGTCTGGCCGGCCACGCGGCTGCCATCGTCACGGAAATTCCCGGTACCACCCGCGATCTGCTGCGCGAGCATATTCACTTGGACGGCTTGCCGCTGCACGTGATCGACACCGCGGGCCTGCGTGCGAGCGGCGATGTGGTGGAGCAGGAAGGCGTGCGCCGTGCCTGGGAGGCAATCGCCTCCGCCGACCGCGTGCTGCTGGTGGTGGACGATACGCAGGGCTTGACTGCCGAGGACCGGCAGATTCTGGAACGCCTGCCCGCGAAACTGCCGGTGACCGTGATCCACAACAAGATTGATCTCAGCGGCCGGCCGCCGCAGTGCACCGACCAGGGGCGGCCGGCACAGCTTGCGCTGTCAGCCAGGACCGGCGCAGGACTGGACTTGCTGCGTGAGCATCTCATGCAGACTGTGGGATTTGAGTCGCGCGGTGAAGACGGTTTTATCGCACGCCGCCGCCATCTGGATGCCCTCGGACGCGCACACGGTCACCTGCAGCTGGCCAGGCAGCGCCTGGACGAACGCGCCGGCGAACTGCTGGCGGAAGAACTGCGCCTGGCTCAGCAAGCGCTCGGCGAAATCACCGGCGAGTTCACCAGTGAGGATTTACTCAGCCAGATTTTTTCAAGTTTTTGTATCGGAAAATAAGCGCGCCGCTCAGGGCCTGAATGGTTGCGGGCGCAACGGACCGGTCTGGGGATGCCACAACGAGTTGTGGAACGACTGCGGCGTGGGCATGCCGAGCAGCGGCCGTCGGTGATGATGTCGGAAATGGAAGCGCTCGCATTGCCAGCAGACCGGTACGAAATAGGCAGGCTCTTGCGTGTCCAGCGCCGACGCCGGAGCCGGTTGGCTTTGCTCCCAGGCGAGATAATCCCGGTACTGCTGTTGTGCCTGCTGGTCGAGAATGCTCTGGTACCACTGATGGATGCTGGCAATCCAGGCCTGGTCGGCCGCTTCGGCCTGCGGGTCCGGCGGCGGGAACTCGGCGAGCGTCATGCTCGTCACGACGGGCTGCGTCGCGGGCGGAGCCGTATCGCTGTAGTGCACCACGCCCTGGCTGTCCACCCATTTGTAGATGCGCACGTTGCCGGCCGCGGCGGCACCGGCGAACAACATGGTCGCTGCGGCAATCCACACGCTGGCGCTCAACTTGCCCATGATCTTGATCCTCATGTCCAGATTCAGTATAGACCTGCGCCGCAGGAGCTGGGTTGCATGAAAAACAGTTAATCCGGCCTCAACCCAGCACCTTCTCGCGCCGGTACAGCCAGACCGCGAACCAGGCGAGCAGCAGACCGAGGATCAGCGTGCTCAGTACCGAGACCACAGTGAAACCGGCGCCGAGAGCGGCACCTTTCATGAGCGCCGTCGCCAGCACGTCCTGGCTCAGCGCCGGAATGAACATCATCCACATGGTCGGCTCGGTCGGGAACAGGAACAGTGCGAATACCGGAATCATCGGCAGGATGAAGATGAACGACAACCAGGTCTGGGCCTCCTTGTAACTGCGGGTGAACGATGCCACCACCGTGAGCAGGGCCGCGATCAGCAGGCAGAACGGCAGCATCACGAAGAAGATGGCCAGCGCCGTGTGTCCGCCGAAGTTCACCACGATATTGAGTTTGGCGGCGGGAATCAGCCCCTGACTCCAGGACAGGGCCACGACGTCCAGGCCCAGCGACACCGCGGAGAACAACGTGACCGCGGCGAGCTTGCCTGCGATCAGCGCGGAACGCGGCACCGCAGTGGTAAGCAGGGGCTCGAGCGAGCCGCGTTCGCGTTCGCCGGCGGTGGCGTCAATCGCCAGATAGAAGGCGCCGATGACGGCGGCAAACAGGAAGAAGTAGGGGATGAAGGCCAACAGCATACCGGCGCGTGCTTGCGGCGTAGACACATCCACGGTCTCGACCGCGAGCGGCGTGGTGGCGCGCGGATCCACGCCGCGTGCCAGCAGGCGCAAGACGCTGATTTCACGGCCGTAGGCCTGGAGCAATTCGCGTGCGCGGCTGACATTTTTCTGCGCCGACTGTTTCGCCTGATCCATCACCAGTTGCAGCGTCGCCGGCTGGCCCGCGGTGAATTCGGCGCCGTAATCCTTGGGAATCACCAACACCACGTCCGCCTGACCGTCCTTTACCGCCTGGCGAGGATCACCCGGAGCGGGTTCGATCTCGGTATTGTGCTGCTCGAGGTACTCGATCAGATGCGGGGCACGTTCGGCACCGGCCACCGGCAACTTGAGCGGCTGATTGAGGTTGGCGATCTGCTGGTTCACGGCCACGTTCATGATGGCCACGTAGAAGACCGGCCCGAACAGCGGCCCGAACACCAGTACCGTCAGCAGCGTGCGCCGGTCGCGCAGATTGTCCACAACTTCCTTGCGGAACACGGTCCAGAGTTTGCGCATCATGCGGACGCCCCGCTTTTACCCACGGCTTTGACAAAGGCTTCTTCGAGATCCGTTTCGCCGGTCTGGCGGCGGATGTCCTCGGGCGTGCCCTGGGCGACGATGCGGCCGTGCGCGATGATCACGATGGCATCGCACAATTGCGCGACTTCCTGCATCACGTGGCTCGAGAACAGCACACAGTGGCCCTGGTCGCGCAGCCGCCGGATGGTGGCGCGCAGCGCGCGCGTGGCCATCACGTCCAGGCCGTTGGTGGGCTCATCCAGCGCCAGGTTCCGGGGTTTGTGCACCAGGGCGCGCGCCAGCGCCACCTTGATGCGCTGCCCCTGGGAAAAGCCTTTGGCCGCACGCTCGGCGAACTCCCGCATTTCGAGCAGTTCCACCAGCTCGTCAATGCGCGCGTCCAGCATGCGGCCGGCGAGGCCGTTGAGTTCGCCGTAATAGCGGATGTTCTCGCGTGCCGTGAGCCGCGGATACAGGCCGCTGGCATGCGGCAGCACGCCGAGCTTGAGGCGTGCGGCCAGTGGCGCGTCGCGCACGTCGCTGCCGTCCACGCGCACCGTACCCTGGTCCGGCCTGAGCACGGTGGAGAGAATGCGCAGCGTGGTGGACTTGCCGGCGCCGTTCGGGCCGAGCAGGCCGGTAATGCGGCCATCGGCCACGCGGAAGCTCACGCCGTTCACGGCCTGCACCGCACCGAAACGCTTGTGGATGTTCTCGACTTCAATCATGGCCCGGGCCCGGTGAAGCGGGTGAAAAACGGAAAGGGTCTGATCTTTTGAACGCAGGCGGCGTCCAGAATTTTCACCGACGCCTGCTGCACGAAATCCGCCATGAGCTGCGGTACGCAGCCGCGCCAGGCATTACCGTGTCCCTGGCCTGGAACCACCAGCGACAGGCTGTTCGACAGGGTCTGGGCCACGTGGGCGGCGTTCGTGGACGGAGTGATGGGATCGTCGGCGCCGGAAAGCAGCAGCACCGGCTTGTCCGATACCACCGGCTTTTTGAAGTCCGGCTCCATCACCCCACGCGGCCAGCGCGCACAGCTTTCACTCAGCAGGGTGAGTGGCGCGGCGCCGAGATAGGTGTCGGCCGCCGCCTTCTGTGCGGCATCGCCTGCGGGATAGAACGGAACGTCTTCGGTGCACAGCACCGCGGCGTGCATGCCCACGGCCACGGCGCCGCTCAGCTGTCCGCTCAGATATTGGGCGTTGGCGAGCAGCGGCGCGTAATCGTGGGCGACACCGGCTTGATGAATCAGCAGCGGCAAGAGCGCCGCAGTGTCGCTCAGATAGCTCAGCAACTGCACGGCACCGGCCGCAGTTTCCCAGTTCAGCGTCTGGGTGAGCGGCGCACCGGTCAACGGGTCGCGCAGACTCACGCTCACCGGACTTTGCTTGAGCGTGTGTTCAAGGCGCGCAAAAGTTGCGGGCAGGTCGGGAAACGCCTGATGGCAGGCGCTCTCGGCCGCGCAACGCTGAAAGATTTTATCCAGGGTCTGCTGCGCAGCCTGCGGCGCAGTTTCCCCGACGTTCCAGTCCGGCGGCACCACGCCGTCCAGGATCACGCTGCGCACGTGCTGCGGATATTCCCGCAGATATTCCAGCGCCACGCGCGTACCGTAGGAAATGCCGTAGAGATTGATCTCCGCGTAGCCCAGTGCGGCCCGCACCGCGTCCAGATCCTTTACCGCGACGGTGGTCGTATAGAAGCGCGGATTGCCCGGCAATTGCTTGAGACAGGTTTCGGTCTGCTGCTGAACTTCAGCCGGCGTGGGTATCGCCGCGGTATTCGGGCCGGACGGGCAGTCGAGCGCATTGGACTGACCCGTGCCGCGCTGATCCACGAGCACGATGGCGCGGCTCGTGCGGATGCGATCGAAGGCCGCAGCTTCCTGCACGTAGGCCTGAGTCGAGGCCTCGCCCGGTCCGCCGGCAATGAAGAACAGCGGATCCGGCGCGGGTTCGCCGGTGCGCGCCTTGAGCACGGCGATGTGCAGGTGGATTTTTTTGCCGGCGGGCTGGGCCCGGTCTTCCGGTACCGTGAGCGTGGTGCATTGCGCCTGCATGTGCAGCGCCGAGTCCGGCATGCCGATCTGGCAGGGCGTGAAGCTCGGAAGGGGTGCGGCCGGCGCCGGGCTGCTCCAGGCCGGAGTGGTCATGACCATGAGCAGCAAAGCCAGCACGCGCATAGACTGCAGCTCGTTCATTATGGTTTTGGCCCGCGATTCCAGCCGGCATCTTCTGCAAATGGGAGAAATATTTCCAGGGGCGGTTCTGCGGATGCCGTAATCGGCCGATGTTGCGGGTTTGGTTAGCGCGCATGAAAACGCTAGAATTCGCGCTCATTTATGAGGCTGGCCGATGGATTTTCCCAGGCAATTCGGCGTGATCGTGGTGGGGGGCGGCCATGCCGGCACCGAGGCCGCGCTCGCCGCGGCGCGCATGGGTTGCGCCACGCTGCTGCTCACCCACAATGTCGAGACGCTCGGCCAGATGAGCTGCAATCCGGCCATCGGCGGCATCGGCAAGGGGCATCTCGCCAAGGAAATTGACGCGCTCGGCGGCGCCATGGCGCGTGCTACCGACAAGGCCGGCATCCAGTTCCGGATTCTGAACGCGAGCAAAGGCCCGGCAGTGCGCGCTACGCGCGCACAGGCGGACCGCGTGCTGTACAAGCAGGCCATCCGCAGCCTCATCGAGAATCAACCGAATCTCGTGCTGTTCCAGCAGGCCTGCGACGACCTGATCGTGGAGTGCGAACGCGTCGCGGGCGTGGTCACGCAGATGGGCCTGCGCTTTTTCGCGCCCACCGTGGTGCTGACCGTCGGCACGTTTTTGGGCGGCCGCATCCACGTCGGACTTTCCAACTACGAGGGCGGCCGCGCCGGCGATCCGCCCGCGAACCGTCTCGCCAAGCGCCTGCGCGAATTGCCGTTCCGGGTCGGACGCTTGAAGACTGGCACGCCGCCGCGCATTGACGGCCGCAGCATCAACTATGCAGGTTTGGCCGTGCAGGCGGGCGATGAGCCGACACCGGTGTTTTCTTTCATGGGCACGCGTGCCGAGCATCCGCGCCAAGTGGTCTGCCACATCACCCACACCAACGCCCACACCCACGAGATCATCCGTGCGGGTCTGGATCGCTCGCCCATGTACACCGGCGTCATCGAAGGTGTGGGACCGCGCTATTGCCCGTCGGTGGAAGACAAGGTGATGCGCTTCGCCGACAAGGAGCGCCACCAGATTTTCATCGAGCCGGAAGGCCTCGACACCCACGAGGTCTATCCCAACGGCATTTCCACCAGCCTGCCCTTCGACGTGCAGTACGCGCTGGTACGCTCCATTGCGGGCTTCGAGCACGCACACCTCACGCGACCCGGCTACGCCATCGAATACGACTACTTCGATCCGCGCGATCTCAAGTACACGCTGGAGACCAAATACATAAACGGCCTGTTCTTTGCCGGCCAGATCAACGGTACCACCGGATACGAGGAAGCCGCCGCGCAGGGCCTGCTGGCGGGCATCAATGCAGCCTTGCGGGTGAAGCAACGCGAACCTTGGTGGCCGGGGCGTGAGCAGGCCTATCTCGGCGTGCTGGTGGATGACCTCATCACGCGCGGTGCGCCCGAGCCTTACCGCATGTTCACCAGCCGCGCCGAACACCGTTTGATGCTGCGCGAGGACAACGCCGACCTGCGGCTGACTGAAATCGGCCGCAAACTCGGGCTGGTGGACGACGCGCGCTGGGCGACATTCGCAGAAAAGCGTGAGGCCATCGAGCGCGAAACCGCGCGCCTGCAGGACATTGTGCTGCGGCCCGGCGATATCTCCGCTGAGCAGGCCACTGCGATGTTCGGTGGGCCGCTCGCACGCGAGACCCGCGCGCTCGAGTTGCTGCGCCGGCCGGAAATGAGTTATCAGAAATTAACTTCGCTCGCGTGTGTGGGCGCGGCGAATGTCGCACCGGAAGTGGTGGAGCAGGTAGAGATTTCCGTGCGTTACGCCGGCTACATCGAGCGCCAGCAGGAAGAAGTGGCGCGCGCCCACCGCCAGGAAGAAACGCCGCTGCCACTAGACTTTGATTTCAACGCGGTGCATGGATTGTCGAACGAAGTGCGCCAGAAGCTCGGCCAGGTCCGGCCGCAGACGCTTGGCCAGGCCGCACGCATCTCGGGCGTCACGCCGGCGGCGATTTCGATTCTGTTGGTGTACCTCAAAAAGCGCGGCCTGAAACTGCGCAAGAGCGCCTGAAATTCCACGTGAAACCTTGGTCAACATGAAGCTCATTGACCGCGCCCTGGTGGCGAAATTGCATGACAAAGCGCTCGCCTCACCGCGTTTGCGCACGCATTACAACCTGCATGCCACGCACGCCGAGCCCATTCATCGCATGTGCATGGCGATGGAGCCGGGCACCTACATCCGGCCGCACCGCCATCCCGACAAGTGGGAGCTGCTGCTGATCGTCTGCGGGGAAATGCTGGTGCTCACGTTTGATGACGCGGGGACGGTATTGACGCGCGCGCTGCTGTCGGCCGGGGGACAGACTTACGGCGTGGAAAGTCCCGCCGGCACCTGGCATGCAGTCGCGACCCTGGCGCCATCCACGGTTGTTTTTGAATGCAAGGCCGGACCTAATGTGCCGACACCGGAGCAGGATTTCGCCCCTTGGGCGCCGCCGGAAGGGCATGCGCACGCAGCGGACTTCGAGCGCTGGTACAAGACCGCACAGCCCGGCGACCGGCCCCCGGCTTTCCCCTGATGCCGATCCCCGACAAACGCCGCCGCTGTCTCTGGCCGGGAATGGCAAACGATCCGCTGTACCGCGCCTACCACGACAGCGAGTGGGGCGTGCCGGTGCACAAAGAGCAACGCTGGTTCGAGTTCCTGATTCTGGAAGGCGCGCAGGCGGGTTTGAGCTGGGCCACGATTCTGCACAAGCGCGCAAATTACCGCAAAGCCTTCGCCGGATTTGATCCGAAAAAAGTCGCGCGTTTCGGTGCGCGCGATGTGGCGCGCCTGCTCAGGAATCCCGGCATCGTGCGCAATCGCCTGAAGATCCATGCCGCCATCACCAATGCGCGCGCATTTCTGGCGGTACAAAAGCAATTCGGCAGTTTTGATAATTACATCTGGCGGTTCGTGAACGGCAAGCCACTGCGCAACCGCCGGCGCCGCGGTCAGGTGCCGGCGCGCACCCGGATCTCCGACGCCATGAGCCGGGACCTCAAACAACGCGGGTTCAAGTTCGTGGGCAGCACCATCTGCTATGCATTCATGCAGGCCACCGGCCTGGTGGACGACCACCTTACGGGTTGCTTTCGCCACGGCGCGCGCCGCTGAGCGGAGCCTGCTCCCCACGCACGTTATAATCGCCGCCTTCTTCACGCCGGCCTGATCCGCACACGCCATGTCCGCGGCCCTGATGGTGATCATCGTCCTGTTTGGCGGCATCGCGGCGGGCGCACTCGGCTCGATTACCGGATTGGGCGGCGGCATGGTGATCGTGCCGTTGTTGACGCTCGGCTTCCACCTGCCCATTCCGCAAGCCGTGGGGGTTAGCCTGCTGGGCGTCATTGCTACCTCGACAGGGGCGGCACCGCGCTTCGTCGGCACCGGCATGAACAACGTGCGCGCCGGCCTGTTCCTGCAGATGGCGGCCTCATCCGGCGCCCTGCTGGGCGCTTATGCCGCGCACCTGTTGCCGACTCCGGTGTTGTTCATCGTGTTTGGCCTGGTGCTGTTATTCGCCTGCGTCATGTCTTTCAAGCCCTCGCATAGTGACGAGACTGGCGCGCCGGCGAGTTCGCCGCTGGCGCTGAAACTGCGGCTCAACAGCAAATACGAGCAGCAGGGTGAATGGGTGCATTATCACGTGACCCGCGTGCTCCCGGGTTTCGGAGTGATGGTGGGCGCGGGGTTCCTCTCGGCGCTGCTCGGCATCGGCTCCGGGGCCTTCAAGGTGCTGGCCATGGACAAGCTCATGAAAATGCCGTTTCGCGTGTC
>JAGWLP010000055.1 GCA_028864905.1 Gammaproteobacteria bacterium | reverse complement strand
TCTTGAGCGCCTGATGCAGCCGGATACCCAGCCATGAACAGCACTGTCACGCGACTTTCCCAGGCCGGTCTCGATTCCATCGAGACCATCCTCGACGATCTGCGTGCCGGCCGCATGGTGGTGATGATGGACGACGCCGATCGCGAGAACGAAGGCGATCTCATCATGGCGGCCGAGAAAGTCCGCCCCGAGGACGTGAACTTCATGGCGCGCTACGGCCGCGGCCTGATCTGCCTGACCCTCACGCGCGAGCGTTGCGCGCAATTGCGCCTGCCGCTGATGGTGAACGACACCGACCACAAGCGCACCACCACCTTCACGGTTTCTATCGAGGCGGCCGAGGGGGTGACCACCGGCATCTCCGCTTACGACCGTGCGCATACGATCCGCACCGGCGTCAAACCCGACGCCAGGCCGGAAGACCTCAAACAGCCAGGCCACATTTTCCCGCTCATGGCGCAACCGGGCGGCGTGCTGACGCGCGCCGGCCACACCGAGGCGGGCTGTGACCTCATGCGGCTCGCCGGCCTGGAACCGGCCGCGGCCATCGTCGAGATTCTCAACGAGGACGGCAGCATGGCGCGCCGCCCGGATCTGGAAAAATTCGCGCGTCTGCATCAGTTGCGCATCGGCACTATCGCCGATCTCATCCGTTATCGGCTCGCCAAGGAAAACACCGTGGAGCGCATCGCCGAGCGCAGCGTGCCCACGGAGTTCGGCGAGTTCCGGCTGCTGGCATATGAAGACCGCATCAATCACACCGTGCATCTGGCACTGCTGCGCGGCGAGGTGCAGCCTGACAATGCGACGCTGGTGCGCGTGCACCTGCAGAACACGTTGTCCGACGTGGTCGGCGTGCACTGGGAGGAACTCGGCTGGCCGCTGCGCCATGCCATGAGCCGCATCGCGCGGGAAGGCGGCGTGCTGGTCATCCTGCGTCAGGTGGAAGATCCCGCCACACTCGTGCAGCGCCTGCGCGGCCATGCGGCGAGCGCGGCGGAAGAAATCGGACCAGCCGCCAACGTGCTGCGCACCTACGGCATCGGCGCACAAATCCTGTTGGACCTGGGAGTGAAGCGCATGCGCGTGCTGAGCCAACCGAAGAAAATGCACGGCCTGTCGGGTTTCGGCCTGGAAGTCGTGGAATACGTGAACTGCGACTGAGGCCCTGGCCGGCGGCGCACCTGGCTATAGGGAAGTAGCGCATAATTCCGCGGCGGAGGGTCGCATGACCGACGCTGGGAATATTTCGCAGGGTTTTTTCGCCCGTCTTAAACAGCACCACATCTACCGCGTGGTGGTGGTGTATGCGGTGGTCAGCTGGGTGCTGCTGCAACTCGGCAACAGCCTGTTCCTGGATTTCGGGCTGCCGCGCGACGATGTGCGCTATCTGATCTTGGTGCTGCTGCTCCTGTTTCCTGTGGTGCTGGTGCTTACCTGGATGCTCATCAAGCCGAAGGACCCGGCCAAATACACCCGCTGGCAGAAGCTGCACTGGAAACTCGGCTCCGTGCTGGCCGTGGTGGTGCTGATCCTGGTGGTCATCTCCGGCGCCTTCATGTGG
This sequence comes from Gammaproteobacteria bacterium, assembly GCA_028864905.1. GTDB lineage: Bacteria > Pseudomonadota > Gammaproteobacteria > Natronospirales > REEB76 > REEB76. Next base: position 9,392 of record JAGWLP010000055.1, on the reverse strand, counting down.
CGAGCGTCTGAACACCACGCCGCGCGCTTGGCGGCAGAGCAGGCCGTAGCCCAAAATGCGGCCAAACCCGCCGTGCCCACCTTCAATCCGCCGGTCGATACCATCGTGGTGCTGCCGTTTGCCAACCTCGGCGGCGATCCCAAGCAGCAATACTTCAGCGACGGCCTCACCAAAGAGTTGACCAACGCGCTCGGCGAGAACACCGCGTTGCGCGTAATCGCCTGGAACACCGCCGCCCACTATCGCGGCAGCACGCAAACGCCCGCCGCAATCGGTCAAGCGCTGAACGTCGCTCACATCGTGGACGGCAGTATCCAGCGCGAAGGCGACGAGGTGCGGGTGTCGGCGGAACTGGTCAGCACCGTGACCGGCTATCAACTGTGGTCGGCGCACTACGACAATTCGCTGAAAGACATCTTCGCGGTGCAGGACCAGATTTCCGCGGCTATCGCCGGTGCGCTCCAAGTCAAGTTCGTCGGCTTGCAGGCTGTGCCCACGCACAACCCACAGGCGCACGAATTTTATCTCGAGGGTCTCGCGGCCATGAATCGCCACACGGCGGCGGATGTAAAGGCCGCTCAGCAGGATTTCCAGCAGGCCTTGAAACTCGATCCAAACTATGCGGACGCCTGGGCCTGGCTGGCGCACAGCTACAACCTGTTGGCGGAACTCTCGACGCTGCCGCTCAAGGAAGCCGAGCAGAAAAGCCGAGCGGCCGCGGACAAGGCGCTGCTATTGGATCCGCACAACGTCAACGCACTGGTGGAACTGGGCAATGCGGATTTGAACAACAACCGCCTCGCCGAGGCCAAGGCAAAATATGAACAGGCACTTGCGCTGGATCCCAGTAATGCGCCTGCGCATGTGAATTACGGCAATGTGCTGCCGCTCAAGCCAGGGCTGGCCCAGTATCAGGAAGCGGCGCTGCTCGATCCCGACAATGTGAACGCGCAGAACAATCTTGCTGTGCAGTATCAGGACCTGGGCGACTGGCCGCAGATGGTGGCGGTTTCGCAGACGGTGAACAAGCTCTCGCCACACGATATTGACGCTGCGTTTGGCCTGGCGTTCGCGTACATCGAGATGCAGCGCGGTGCGGACGCAGTGAAAGCCTTCGATCTGGTGCAACCAAGCACAGTACTCGACAAGCAACTCGTGAACGCAGGCCGGCTGACCTATCAGGCGTTGCTCGAGCCCGCCCTGCGTCCCAAGGCGCTGGTTGCGCTGGTCCGTCTGCGCCGCGCCAATATCAGTCCCACCGCGCAGGCCGATCTGCTGCAGCTCTATCTCGCACTGGGTGAGAAGAGGCCCGCGATGCAGATGCTGCCTGGCTTCTGCACCAGCAGTCCGGTCGGCTGCAGCGACCTCGGCGTCAATCCGACGTACACGCTGCTCCGTGGCGACCCACGCTTCGAGAAATTGGCCAAGCAATACACCACCGTCACCTTGCAGTAGGAGCGGCCTCCAGTCGCGATCCTCTTGATAGTGGGAGCGGCCGTCCCGACCGTGATAAGACTGGAATCGCGGCGAGTATCGCCGCTCCCACAATATTGTCGCTCCCGCACACAATATCGCTGCTCTTGCGAGCCTAAGCCGGTCAGCCGTACGCTCGCCCTCGGTTAGAATACGCGCAACTTTTCCAGGTTCTTTGCCATGGCCGGTCCATCCAAAACCCCACAAGGCGAGCGAACTGCTGTGAGTCTGCGCTTTGCGGTGGTCGCCGCGCATTTCAACGCGCACGTGGTGGATCGTCTGCTGGACGGCGCGTTGCGCATGCTGGCTGAGGAAGGTGTGCATGCCGATAATGTGGATGTGATTCGCGTGCCCGGAGCTTTCGAGATTCCGATGGCGGTGAAGCGGGCAGCGGCCGGTCGCGGCTATGACGCGGTGATCGCGCTCGGTGCGGTGATTCGCGGCGAGACCCCGCATTTCGATTACGTGGCCGGTGAATGTGTGCGCGGTGTCATGCAGGTGATGCTGGATACCGGCGTGCCGGTTGGCTTTGGCGTGCTTACCTGCGATACCCTGGAGCAGGCGCAGGCGCGCGCCGGCGGTGCGGCCGGCAACAAGGGCGCGGACGCTGCACGCGCGGCCATCGAGATGGCCGGCTTGTTGCAGCGCCTGGTGAATTGACATGACGAAAGGAAATTCACGGGGCACGCGCGCACGCTCACGTGCCCGGCGGCTGGCGTTGCAGGGACTGTATCAGTGGCAGCTTTCGGGTACGCCGGCGCAGGAGATTAGTGCGCAACTGCTCGCCAGCCAGAACGTGCGTGATACCGACAGCGAATATTTCGAGAATTTGCTGGGCGCGGCGATTGCCGACTGCCCTGCGCTGGAAGCGTTGTTCAGCTGCCACCTGGACCGGCCGCTGGTGCAACTTGATCCTGTGGAACGTGGCATTCTGCTGCTCGGTGCCTGTGAGCTAAAATCGCATCCCGAAGTGCCCTACCGGGTGGTACTCAATGAAGCGGTGGAACTCGCAAAGAGATTCGGCGCCGACGATGCCCACAAGTACATCAACGCGGTGCTGGAGCGCGTGTGCCGCGAAATACGCAGCGCAGAATTCAAACCGGGAATCCGAGCAGATCAGAATTTTCCGTCCCCTCACCCATCCTCTCCCCGAAGGGGAGAGGCGGGTAAGTAAACAGCGATCTGTATATGAATGAGTTTGAGCTGATCCAGGAGTTTTTTTCCGGCAAGTCGCCAAGCCGCAAGGACGTGATTCTCGGTGTTGGAGACGATGCCGCCATCTTGCACGTGCCGGACGGCATGCAAGTTGTAGCTACCGTGGACACGCTGGTCGAGGGCGTGCACTTTCCCGCCGGTTTGTCCGCCGAAGACATCGGACATCGCTCGCTGGCGGTTTCGTTGAGCGATGTCGCGGCCATGGGCGCGGAGCCGGCCTGGGCGTTGCTGGCGCTGACTCTGCCAAACGCGAATGAAAAATGGCTGGCGGATTTCACGCGCGGCTTCCTGGCGCTCGCACAACGTCACGCGGTGGCGCTGGTGGGCGGCAATCTGGCGCGCGGTCCCTTGAGCGTCACCGTCACCGCGCACGGGCTGGTGCCCAACGGTGCGGCGTTGACGCGCAGCGGCGCCAGACCCGGCGACCATATCTATGTCAGCGGCGATCTGGGTGCGGCTGCGGCGGGGCTGCGCTTGATCCGCAATCGCATCGAGGCGGAAGCCGGTGAACGCTTGCGTGCGCGGTTTGCACAACCCGAACCGCGTATCACGCTCGGCTTGGCGTTGCGCGGTCTGGCCGACGCCTGCATAGACATTTCGGACGGTTTCTTTGCGGATCTGGCGCACGTTCTGCGGAGCAGCGGCGCGGGTGCCGAGGTCAATGTGGATACGCTGCCACTCGCAGCCGAGGCGGTGGAACTGCTCGGCCGCGCCGAGGCACGCCAGTTGGCGTTTGCCGGCGGAGATGATTACGAGTTATGTTTCTGCATGCCGCCCGCGCGGCTTGCACAATTGCAGCAACGCCTGGGCAAAGTGGACTTTCCGGTCACGCAGGTGGGCGTAGTGACCGCGGAGCAATCCCTGCGCTGTCTGCAAACCGACGGGACCCGATGGGTTCCCGACGCGGATACCTCGGGTTATCGGCACTTCAAATAAGAAACCGCATGCACGATCGTCTGACTGTACGCCAGGTTTACGGTAATCCCATTCATCTTCTGGCCCATGGTTTCGGCAGCGGCCTGGTGCCGCGCGCGCCGGGCACCGCGGGCACGCTGGTGGGCGTGATTATCTTTATATTGCTGACGCCGGTGCCCATCTGGCTGTACTGGCTGATTACCGCGCTGTTGTTCGTGCTCGGGATTTTCGTCTGCGGCTATTCGGCCCGGAAACTGGGTGTGGAGGATCCCGGTGCCGTCAACTGGGATGAGGTGGTAGGGTATCTCATCACCATGGCGGTCATGCCGCACGCTCTGCTGGAACGCGGCGGGTGGCTGTGGATTGTGCTGGGATTTGTGCTGTTTCGGGCCTTCGACATCCTCAAGCCCTGGCCGATCCGCTGGTTCGACCGCAACATCGGCGGCGGCATCGGCATCATGCTGGATGATCTGGTGGCGGCGATTCCATCCGCCGTGGTGCTGTATATCCTGCGTTTGGCGTTACCGGCTTGGTGACGCGCTGGACATGATGCGCCAAGGACGGTAAAAAAGGCTGTTGGCAACCTATGGAGAGCGCATGAACGCCCCCGAAAAACTCGGCAAGTTTGTGGTCGCCCAGGAGCTTGGGCGTGGCTCCACCGGCACGGTTTATCTTTGCCACGATTCTTTCCTCGGCAAGGATGTAGCCATCAAGGTGTACAGCCTCGACGCCGGGACCGACGAGAAAACTGCCCAGACCCGCCGCAAGCTGTTCTTCAACGAGGCTTACCTCGCCGGCAAGATGAATCATCCGAACATCCTGCCGATTTACGACGCGGGCGAGGATGGCGGCCATTGCTACGTGGTCATGGAGTACGTGCGCGGAGCCCAGCCGCTCACCTTGTTCTGCCGCGCGGGCAACCTGCTGCCGGTGCGCAAGATCGTGGAAATCATCTTCAAATGCGCCAAGGCGCTGGATTATGCACACCGCAAGGGCTTGGTGCACCGCGATATCAAGCCCGGCAACATCATGATGACGGCGGATGGCGACGTGCGCATCGTGGATTTCGGTGTCGCGCACATGGCCGGCAACGACGGCGGACAGCTCAAGGGCCTGGTGGGCTCGCCGAGCTACATGGCACCGGAGCAGATGCGCCAGCAGCCCTCCACGGTGCAGACCGACCTGTATTCGCTGGGAGTGGTCATGTATGAATTGCTCACCGGCAAACGGCCGTACTACGGCAACAATCTGGCACGCCTCGTGCACCAGATCATCTACGCCACGGCACCGCCGGTGCACACGCTACGGGCGGATGTGCCGCCGGTGCTGGAAGACATCGTGGACAAGTCCCTCGACAAGGACGTGACGCGCCGCTACCAGACCGGCCTGGAGTTCGCCACCGACCTCACGCGTGCGGTGCGCACGCTCGACAAGCTTTCCGAGGAACTGGCTGAGCAGGAGCGTTTCAATATTCTGCGCCGCCTGGCATTTTTCGAGGATTTCAGCTATCCGGAGGTCTACGAAGTGCTGCAGGCAAGCCGCTGGCAGAGTTACGGCCCCGGCGAAAGCGTGGTAACCGAGGGTGAACTGGACGACTGCTTCCTGGTGATGGTGCTTGGCAGCGCAGATGTGCGCCGCGGCGGCCAGGTTGTCGGCAGGCTGTCCGAGGGTGATTGCTACGGCGAGGCGCCCTACCTGCCCGACAGGCGCGCGATGGCGGGCATCGTTGCGGTGACACCCATGAGCGTGTTGCGCGTGAATGCCACGCTCATCGAGCAGGCATCCACGCAGTGCCAGTTGCGTTTCCACAAGATGTTTCTGAGGGCGCTGATCGAGCGCTTGGCACACGGGCGCAAAGGCGAGGCTGCAGCCCCCAAACCGCAAGCGGTTACGCAGAAAAACTGACTCCGGGGAGCCGGGTGGTGCGGGGCGTGGCTGCCGCTCAGGCGTCCTTGTTATGCTCCACCATGGCGTAAGCCGAATGGTTGTGGATGGATTCGAAGTTCTCCGACTCTACAGTGTAGCCGCGGATGCGCTCGTCGGCGTTGAGTTGCATCGCGATGTCGCGCACCATGTCTTCCACGAACTTGGGGTTGTCGTAAGCGCGCTCGGTGACGAACTTCTCGTCCGGACGTTTCAGCAGGCCGTATAACTCGGACGACGCTTCGCGTTCCACGATGTCAATGAGCTCTTCCAGCCAGACGAAACCGCGGGTTCTGCAGCTTACGGTCACGTGCGAGCGCTGGTTGTGCGCACCGTAGGCGGAGATTTCCTTCGAGCACGGGCACAGGCTGGTGACCGGCACCACGATCCTGATGCGCAGGCAGTTCTGGCCGTCACGGCGCTCGCCGATGAAGGTCACGTCATAGTCGAGCAGGCTCTGTACGCCGGACACCGGCGCCTTTTTGGTGATGAAATACGGGAAGCGCATCTCGATGTGGCCGGAGCGTGCTCCCAGCCGCTCGGTCATCTCCGTGATCATTTCCTTGAAGGATTCCACGGTGATTTCGCGCTCGTGGTGGTTGAGGATTTCCACGAAGCGCGACATGTGCGTGCCCTTGAAGTTGTGGGGCAGGTCCACGTACATGGCAAAGGTTGCAATGGTGTGCTGTTCGCCACCCGAGCGTTCGCGCACGCGGATGGGATAGCGGATTTCCTTGATGCCCACCTGATTGATGGGAATGCGGCGCGTGTCGGCGCTGGCCTGCACGTCGGCGATGGCGAGGATTTTGGCCTGCTTGGCCGGCTGGTTGGGCGTCATCGGCAAATCCTCCATCGGACGTGAATCGCGGCGCGCTCAGCGGTGCTCGCTGTATATCGAGTCGCGACCGGGGAATTCCAGTGGCACCGCAGCGCAGTTTGCGGCAATTTGCGGACTGCGTTGGCTAGGATACTCAGGACCTGGAAAAAGTCCACCGCCGCGTGGCCACACGCCATGCGTGCTTGTAGGGGTGTTGTGCCGCCAGCCAGTCGTCCAGCGAGCAACGCACGCCGGCCGCATCCAGACCGGCATCCTTGAGGCAGTCTTCGCGCGACCCATGGTCCACGAAGCGGTCGGGGATGCCGATGTGCAACGTGGGTTTGTGCAAGTCGTGGGTGACCAGCAATTCACTCACCGCGCTGCCGGCACCGCCGGCAACCGCGTTGTCTTCCAGGGTGACGATCAGGTCGTGACTGTCGGCGAGCTCCAGGATCAATTTCTCGTCCAGCGGCTTCACGAAGCGCATGTTGACCAGCGTGGCATCGAGCTCCTCGGCGCTCGGCCAGGCCATGTCCACCATGGCGCCAAACGCCAGCAACAGGAGTTTTTTGCCTTCGCGACGCACCTCGGCTTTGCCGATGGGCAGCGCATGCATCTCGCGTTCGATGGTCACGCCCGGCCCGCGGCCGCGCGGATAGCGCACCGCGCTCGGCTGGTTGAGCATCATGCCGGTGTAGAGCATCTGGCGGCATTCGTTCTCGTCGGCCGGCGCCATCAATACCACGTTCGGCAAGCAGCGCATGTAGGTAAAATCGAAGCTGCCGGAATGCGTGGGGCCGTCGGGTCCCACGAGTCCTGCGCGGTCAATGGCAAACAGCACCGGCAAATTCTGCAGCGCCACATCATGCACCAGCTGGTCGTAAGCACGCTGCAGGAACGTGGAATAAATCGCCACGACCGGCTTGAGTCCGCCGCAGGCCATGCCCGCGGCCAGCGTCACCGCATGCTGCTCGGCGATGCCCACGTCAAAATAACGCTCGGGAAACTGTTTCTGGAACTCCACCAGCCCCGAGCCTTCGCGCATCGCGGGCGTGATCGCCACCATGCGCGGCTCCTGTGCCGCCATGTCGCACAGCCACTGGCCGAACACGTCGGAATAATTCGGGCTGGGCGCGGGTTTGGAGTGGATCTTGCCGGTGACCGCGTCGAAGGCACCCGGGCCGTGCCATTTGATCGGATCCTTTTCCGCCGGCGCGTAACCCTTGCCCTTGCGCGTGACGATATGCAGCAGCTGCGGGCCCTTGAGCGCGCGCATGTTGCGCAGAGTCTTCATCACCGTGTAAACATCGTGTCCGTCGATGGGCCCGATGTAGTTGAAGCCCAGTTCCTCGAACAGCGTGCCCGGCACCACCATGCCCTTGAGGATTTCCTCGGAGCGCCGCGCCCATTCGCGCACCGGCGGCATGATGGACAGGGCTTTCTTGCCGCCTTCGCGCAACTGCGAATACAGCCGCCCCGACAGCACCTTGGCAAAGTAGTTGGAGAGCGCGCCGACGTTGCCCGAAATAGACATGTCGTTGTCGTTCAGCACCACCAGCAGGTTGGCGTCCAGGCTGCCGGCGTGGTTGAGCGCCTCGAAAGCCATGCCGGCGGTCATGGCGCCGTCGCCGATCACCGCCACCACGCGGCGGTCTTCGTCCTTTTGTCTGGCGGCAAGCGCCATGCCGAGCGCGGCGCTGATGCTGGTCGAGGAATGGCCCACGCCGAAGGTGTCGTAAGGGCTCTCGGCGCGCTTGGGAAAGGGCGCGAGGCCGCCCCATTTACGGATGGTGTCCAGGCGGTCGCGGCGCCCGGTGAGCACCTTGTGCGGGTAGGCCTGGTGACCCACGTCCCACACCAGCCGGTCTTCGGGCGTGTTAAAGACATAGTGCAACGCCACCGTCAGCTCCACCACGCCCAGGCCGGCGGCGAAATGACCGCCGATGTGACTGATGGTTTCGATCTGGAAGGCACGCAATTCGTCCACTACCTTCTGCAGCTCGCTCTCAGGCAGGGCGCGCAGATCGGCGGGTGAGTTTAGATGTGAGAGCAGCGGATAATTCGACAAGTCGGTCATCGCGGCTCCCTGACGGTCCCTTTCATCTGACGTACCTGTCTGCATTATAGCTTCCCGACGCGCGGCAGGCTCAATGCTTGCGGGTGACAATATATTCGGATAACCAGGCGAGCGGCTTCGCGGCCTCGCCAAAGGGCTTGAGCGCCTCAAGCGCCGCGTGGTGCAGGTCCTGGGCGCGCTGACGCGATTCCTCGAGTCCCAGCACGCTCGGGTATGTGGGTTTGTTGAGCGAGGCATCCGCGCCCGCCTGCTTTCCGAGCGCCGCGGTTTCACCTTCCACGTCCAGTATGTCGTCGTGAATCTGAAAGGCCAAGCCGACGCATTTGGCGTAGCGGTCGAGCGCGGTTTGCTTTTCCGCAGTCAGACCGGGAATGCATTGCGCCGCGAGCAGCACACTCACGCGGATGAGCGCGCCGGTCTTGTGAATGTGCATGAGTTCCAGTTCGGCGAGACTCAGCGATTTTCCGATGGCGTCCATGTCCATGGCTTGGCCGCCGGCCATGCCGGCTGCGCCACTCGCCACCGCCAGGCTGTGGAGCATTTTGACACGGGCGGCGGGCGACGCCGTCATGCGCGGGTCCTCGGCCAGAATCTGGAACGCCAGCACCTGCAGGGCATCGCCGGCAAGAATCGCTGTGGCTTCATCGAAGGCCTTGTGGCAGGTGGGCCGGCCGCGGCGCAGGTTGTCGTCGTCCATGGCCGGCAGGTCGTCGTGGATCAGGGAGTAGGCGTGAATGATCTCCACCGCGGCGGCCGGGCCGTCCAGCAATTCGCGCACCACTCCCAAAACCTCGCCCGTGGCGTACACCAGCAGCGGGCGCATGCGTTTGCCGCCGCCCAGGACCGCGTAACGCATCGCCTGATGCAGCCGCTGCGGGGGTTTGGTCACAGCCGGCAGCCAATTATCGAGCACTGTTTCGAGGTGCGCGCAGTACCCCGCCACGCGTTCTTCGAAGGGCGCCATGAATTATT
>JAGWLP010000054.1 GCA_028864905.1 Gammaproteobacteria bacterium | reverse complement strand
GTAATCAACATGAAGAAGTATCTGGTTGTCCTTTCCGCTGCCGCTTTGGCCTGTGCCCTGGCCGCCTGCAGCAAGACTGAAAATGCCGCTTCATCGGCTCCCGCGGCGTCCACGGCAGCCCCGGCGGCTTCCACGGCTGCGGCGCCTGCGACGAAGGCCATGGCTCCCGCGGCGAGCACCGCACCGGCGGCCACCACAAAGCACTGATAACAGCTGGAATCTGATCCGGTTTTAGAGACCGGAGGGATTTTGGGCCGTCCATTTCGGGCGGCAACGGTGTTTGTTTCAAGGGCAGGCTGCTGACAGCCTGCCCTTTTTATTGGTCCTGAGACTCAAAAAGCCAGCGCCTGCTCCAGATCGGCGCGCAGGTCGTTGATGTCCTCCACTCCCACCGACAGGCGCACCAGCGAGTCGCTGATGCCAAGCGCCTTGCGCGCCTCCGGCGGTACCGAGGCGTGCGTCATGATGCCGGGGTGTTCAATCAGGCTTTCCACCCCGCCCAGGCTTTCTGCGAGCGTGAACAGCTCGCAGCGCTCCAGAAACATTCGCGCTTCAGGCACGCCGCCTTTGAGAAAGATCGTGAGCATGCCGCCACCGGTACGCATCTGCTTTTTGGCGAGCGCATGCTGTGGATGGCTGGGCAGGCCCGGATAGATCACGCGCTCCACCTTCGGATTTTTTTCCAGCCAGCCGGCCAGTTCCAGTGCGTTGGCGCCGTGGCGCTCCATGCGCAGCGCCAACGTTTTCAGGCCGCGCAGCGCCAGAAAGCTGTCGAACGGCCCGGCCACCGCGCCCACGGAGTTCTGCAGGAATGCCAGCTGCTCGACGAGTTCGGGACGCGCCCCCGCCACCAGCATGCCACCCACCATGTCGGAATGTCCGTTGAGGTATTTGGTGGCCGAGTGCATCACGATGTCGAAGCCGTGTTCGACAGGCCGCTGGTTGTAGGGCGAGGCAAAGGTGTTGTCGCACACCGTCAATAATTTATGTTTGCGCGCGACTTCCGTGACCATGTCAAGATCGACCAGCTTCAGCAGCGGATTGGTGGGCGTCTCGATCCAGATCATCCGGGTTTCCGGCCGGATGGCGGCTTCGAGGACCTTGTGCTCGCGCACATCCACGAAACTGAATTTCAATCCCGCCGAACGCTTGCGCACCCGTTCGAATAACCGGTAGGTGCCGCCGTACAGATCGTCCATGGCGACCACATGGCTGCCGGAATCCAGGAGCTCCAGCGCCGTGGCGGTGGCCGCCATGCCGGAAGCGAAGGCAAAGCCGCGGATGCCGCCTTCCAGATCCGCAACGCAGCGTTCGTAGGCCATGCGCGTCGGATTCTGGGTGCGCGAATACTCGTAGCCCTTGTGCTTGCCGGGGCTTTCCTGCGCATAGGTGGAGGTCGCGTAAATCGGCTGCATGACCGCGCCGGTCGAGGCGTCCGGCGCCTGGCCGGCATGAATGGCGCGCGTGGCAAAACCCGGTTTTGTGTTTGACGTTTTCATAGTCATGGGCCTGGTTGATTGTGGGAGCGGCGGTCTTCGCCGCGATACAAGCTGTCAATGTTGCAAGCGTAAGCGATTGAGCAGGTCGCTGCGCGTGACCAAACCGAGAAATTCCTCGCCGTGCATGATGGCCGCGGCGGTTTCCCTTTCCAGCAGCGTGAACAAGGCTTCCGGTGCCTGGTTCACGGCAATGCGCGGGAAATCCGCGTCCAGCGCCACGCGCACATCCTGGGTAAAGCCGCGTGCATCGCGGCGCACCGCATGAATCAAATCACTCTCGGTGACCGCGCCGAGGAACTTGCGATCCTCGATCACCGGCAACTGCGAGATGCCGTTGTTGCGCATGCGCGTGTGCGCGGTAGCCAGCGTGTCCGCGGGGCCGACATACACCGTGGCGCGCTCCCAGTAGGGCCGGCCCACGTAGTCGCCGAGGTCGCCGCGCCGCGGCCGCTCCATGAATCCCTGCTCGATCATCCAGAAATCGTTGTAGAGTTTGGACAGATACTTGTTGCCGGTATCCGCACCGATGGTCACGACGCGCTTGGGCGTTTTCTGCGCCCGGCAATAGCGCAGCGCTGCCGCAATCAGCGTCCCGGAAGACGAACCGAGCAGCAGGCCTTCTTTCTTGAGCACTTCGCGCGCCGTGGCGAACGCCTCGCCGTCGGGGATACTGAAGGCCTGCTTGACCACCGACAGGTCGCAGATATCGGGCACGAAGTCTTCGCCGATGCCCTCCACCAGCCACGCGCCCTTGGGGCCGAGCTTGCCGGTGCGCAGGTATTCGGCCAGCACCGATCCCTGCGGATCGGCGAGCACCATTTCCACCTGCGGCGCGACCCTGCGGAAGTAGTGGCCGATGCCGGTGAGCGTGCCGCTCGAACCCACACCCGCCACCACCGCATCGAGCTTGTGTTCCATCTGCTCCCAGATTTCCGGGCCGGTTGTGGTCTCGTGGGCCCTGACGTTGTCGGAATTGCCAAACTGGTTGATAAAGAACGCACCCTGCTCCGCCGCCATGCGCCGGGCGAGATCCTGGTAATACTCGGGATGACCCTTGCTCACATCCGAGCGCGTGAGCACCACTTCCGCGCCCATGGCGCGCAGATTGAAGATTTTCTCCTGGCTCATCTTGTCGGGAATCACCAGAATCAGGCGATAGCCCTTCTGCGCCGCGACCAGCGCCAGCCCCAGACCGGTATTGCCGGCGGTGGCCTCGACGATGGTGCCGCCGGGCTTCAGGTCGCCGCGCTTTTCGGCTTCCGCAATCATCACCAAGCCGATGCGATCCTTGATCGAGCCGCCGGGATTGAGCAATTCGAGCTTGAGAAACAGCCGACAGGGTCCGGCATCCAGGCGTTTGAGTTCCAGCATGGGCGTGCGTCCGACCATCTCGAGCACGTTCGAATAGATTTTCATGCGGTCTCCGGTCCGGAATGTGCGCCGCCAATCACAGGCGCTATTGTACGGAAGCGCTTAAAATAAGCCCACTTCAGCGGCGAGAAACATGGACGCCAGCGTAGCCACTTTGTTGCACACGGCCGGCACCCGGCTGGCCAAAACCAGCGCCACGCCGCATCTGGATGCGGAGTGTCTGCTGGCACACGCGCTGCAAACACGCCGCAGCCACCTGTTTGCACACCCGGAGCAATGCGTTGAGCGCGACACGCTGCGCCGGTTTGCGCGGCTGGTAGGCGCGCGCAGCCAGGGCCGGCCGGTGGCGTATCTCACCGGCGAGCGCGAGTTCTGGTCGCTGAGCCTCAAGGTCAATCCCGCCACGCTGATCCCACGACCGGAAACCGAACTCCTACTGGAGCAGACTCTGTATTTCGTGCCGACGGCGGCGCGCTGGCAGTTGCTCGACCTCGGTACCGGCAGCGGCGCGATCGCGCTGGCGCTCGCCAAGGAACGCCCGCATTGCCGGATCACCGCTACCGATATCAGCCGCCCGGCACTGGCGGTGGCGGGGAAAAACGCCGCGGCCCTGGGAATAGCCAATGTGGAATTCCTGCAGGGTGAATGGTTCGCGCCCCTGCCCGGCCGGCGTTACCGCGTAATCGTTTCGAATCCGCCCTATGTGCCCGACGGCGATCCGCATCTGGATACCGGCGATCTGCGCTTCGAACCGCAGCGTGCGCTCAACGGCGGACCCGACGGCCTGGCGATGATCCGCAAGATCGTGCAGCAGGCGCCGGCGCATCTCGATCCCGGCGGTATGCTCATGCTTGAACACGGCAATGATCAGGCCACGCGCGTGCGCGATCTCCTGTCCGCCGCGGGTTTCAGCGGAATTCAGACCTTCCGCGATCTGGCTGGCACTGAACGCGCCAGCACCGGCCGCTTTGCGGATTGACAGCATTCATCCACCACTCGGGAGTTTTCCATGATTCTCATGACCACCAGCCTCGGCGAGATCACCCTGGAACTTGACGCCCAAAAGGCACCCATGAGCGTGGAGAATTTCCTGGCCTACGTGGATGAAGGTTTCTACGACGGCACGGTTTTCCACCGCGTGATCCCCAAGTTCATGATCCAGGGCGGCGGCTTCGACTCCGACATGCGGCAGAAAAAAACCCGTGCGTCCATCCGCAACGAAGCCGGCAATGGCCTGACCAACGCGCGCTACAGCATCGCCATGGCGCGCACCTCCGATATCCACAGCGCCACCAGCCAGTTCTTCATCAATGTGGCGGACAATGCATTCCTGAATCACGGCGGCCGCGACTACGGCTACGCGGTGTTCGGCAAAGTAGTCCACGGCACGGAGATCGTGGACAAGATCGCCGGCGTCAAAACCGGGCGCCACGGCCCGCACGGCGATGTGCCGCTGGAACCGGTCGTCTTGTTGTCCGCCAAACGTCAGCCCTGAACGCAGCCGCGGGGTTCAAGCGCGGCGACTGCACTTGTCCCCCACCGATCGGTACCCCATGAGCGACCGCGATTACAAACTGCGCTACAGCCGCCATTTGGCGCTGCCGAAGCTCGGCGCTGCCGGCCAGGAAAAACTCGGTCGCGCGCGCGTGCTGATCGTGGGGCTGGGCGGACTGGGTTCGCCCGCCGCGCTGTATCTCGCCGCGAGCGGCGTGGGCACGCTGCTGCTCAACGAATTCGACCGCGTGGATTTGTCCAACCTGCAACGCCAGATTCTGTACTCCAGCGCCGACATCGGCCGCCCCAAGACCACGGCTGCCGCCGCCAAGCTCACTGCGCTCAACCCGGAGTGCCAATTGGAGTTGCTGGACCGGAGGCTCCAGGGTGCCGAGCTCGAAGCGGTTGTCGACCGGGCCGATATCGTGCTCGACGGCAGCGACAATTTCGGCACGCGCTTTGCGGTGAATGCGGCTTGCGTCAAGACCCGGACGCCCCTGGTATCCGGCGCGGCGATCCGTCTGGAAGGTCAGGTCACGGTGTTCGATGCGCGCGATGCGGGGAGTCCCTGTTACGCCTGCGTGTATCCGGAAGCGGGCGAGGAACTGGAAAACTGCCGCAGCAACGGCATTCTTGCGCCCGTAGTGGGAGTGATCGGCAGTTTCATGGCGCTGGAGGCCGTAAAACTCATCACCGGCGTGGGCACGCCGCTCACCGGCCGCTTGTTGCGGCTGGACGCCAGCAGCGGCACGCTGTCCATGACCAATATAAAGAAGGATCCGGCATGTCCGGTGTGCCGCCCCCACTAGATCCGGCCGCCGGCAAGCGGCTCGAAGCCTATCTGCACGCACACATACCGCTGGTGCACCACATGCAGGTGCGCGTGGACACCTGCAATGCGCACGGCCTGACGCTGTGTGCACCGCTCGCCGCCAACCTCAACCACGAGGGCACGGCCTTCGGCGGCAGCCTAGAAAGCCTCGCCATGCTGGCCTGCTGGGGACTGGTGTGGCTGTTGCTCGAACACGAACCTGCGGTGCATATCGTGGTGGCCGAGTCGCACATGCAATTCCTGCGCCCGGTCACGGACACATTGGTCGCACACTGTGCGCTGCCGGAGGCAGCGGCACGCCAGACATTTCTCGAGACGCTGCAGCGCCGCAACAAGGCGCGCCTCGAATTACAAGCCGGGATAATGCAGGCACACGTTGTGTGCGCGAAATTTTCAGGTCGCTTTGTCGCCCACCGGAACACGGCCCGTGGCGGATGACACGCTGCGGCTGCCGCGCACGCTGGTGAATCAACTGCTGCGTCAGGCGCAGCGGGCCGCGGGGCTGTCGCAAGGCTTCGTACTCCGCGATCGCCACGGCCGCTACCAATGTGAGCCGATCGCGGCGAATGCCGATCTACGCCTGGCCGCGCTGCAGGCACGCGCACATGCGCCGCTGGCGTTCTACCGCAGTTCCAATGCGCCGTTGTCACCACTGGCAGATGCGCAAACAGCGGCACTCGCGAGCTGCACCAGGCTGTCTCTGGACATCGCGCTCGACACCAAGGGTGTGCTGCAATTGCGCGGCTGGCGGCTGGCCAACGGTCATGCGACGCCGCTCGAAGTCGCGATCACGGAATCAGCGCAGTCCGACTTTTCGTAGCAAGCAGCGCGGCACCAAGAGAACCGAAATCCGCCGCAGCCTGCGGCATCACCGCGCTATCCGTTTCAGTGCAGCTGCCCGGGTGTTGTGGCCATGGGCGCAGGCGCAAACAGGCCTTCCACGTCCACTTTGTCGAAGTCATACCCGCGCCCGCAGAACTCGCAATCCACGTGTACCTTGCCGAGTTCGCGCAGGATATCGCGCACTTCCGCCTCGCCCAGCGCACGCAAGGTGGTTTCGATGCGGGCGCGCGAACATTGGCAACGGAACGCCACGGGTGCGGCGCCGAACAGGCGCACGTCGTCCTCGTGGTACAAGCGATGCAGGAGTTCCTGCGCCGACAGAGTGCCGAGCTCGGCGGGTTTGAGCGTGTCGGCCAGCACCGTCACGTGCTGCCAGGCATCGGCAGCGGGATCGCGTCCCGGCACGGTCTGCAACAGGAAGCCGGTAGCCGGCCCGTCCCCGGCATGCAGCCACAGGCGCGTGGGCAGCTGTTCGGAACGCGCGAAATAGCCTTCCAGTGAGGCCGCCAGACTGTCGCCTTCCAGCGCCACGATACCTTGATAGCGCTCGACCTGACGGGTCTGCTCAATGGTGAGCGCCAGCTGTCCGTCACCCACGAGTTGCCGGAAGCCGGCATCCTCGGCAAGTTCTCCGTGCCAGTGCGCCAGCCCGCGCAGGTGCAAACCGCTGGTGCACTGCACCACCAGCAAATGCACCGGACCGCCACCGCGGATCTGCAGGCTCAATGTGCCCTCATACTTGAGCGTCGCGGACAGGAGCGCCGCCGCGGCCAGGGCCTCGCCCAGGAGCCTGCGTACCGGCTGGGGATAGTCCTGGTGCTGCTGGATCGCGCGCCAGCTGGCATCGAGATGCACGTGGCGGCCCTGCACCGGCAACTGCTCGAAGATGAAACGCCGCAGCGTATCGTGCTCGGCAGCGGAGTTCTGTTCAGATTGAACGGCCATGTACGGCATGCGCCTGTTTATGGGGCCGGTGCCAGGCGGTTTCAATGCACGCGGCAATTCAACCCGCGAGCTTGCGTTTCAGCAGCGCGTTGACCTGCTGCGGATTGGCCTTGCCCTTGCTGGCCTTCATCACCTGCCCGACGAAGAACGCGAACAGCTTGTCCTTGCCGGCGCGGTAAGCGGCCAGTTGTTCGGGATTGGCCGCCATGACTTCGTCAATGACTTTCTCGATGGCCGAGCTGTCGGTGATCTGCGTGAGACCACGCCCGGCGATCACCGCGTCGGCCTCGCCCTCGCCGGCCCACATGGCCTCGAACACCTCCTTGGCGAGCTTGCCGGAAACGGTGTTGTCCAGCACGCGCTTGATCAGGCCGGCCAGCGCCGCGGCACTGACCGGACTCGCGGCGATGTCCTGATTGCCGCGGTTGAGTGCTGCCGCCAGTTCGCCCATGACCCAGTTGGCACAGGCTTTCGGCTCGCCACCCACGGCCTTGACCACCGCCTCGTAGTAATCCGCGAGCTCGCGGCTCGCGGTCAGCAGTCCGGCGTCGTAACCGGACAGGCCGTATTGTTCGGCAAAGCGCTGCCGCTTGGCATCCGGCAATTCCGGGAGGGTCTCGCGCACCGCCGCGATGAACGCCGGCGCAATCTCCAGCGGTAACAGGTCCGGATCCGGGAAATAGCGGTAGTCGTTGGCTTCCTCCTTGCTGCGCATCGAGCGGGTTTCATTCTTCTTGGAATCATACAGCCGCGTTTCCTGCACCACTTGGCCGCCGCTTTCCAGCACTTCGGCCTGGCGCCCGATTTCGTAGGTGATGGCCTTCTCAACGAAATGAAACGAATTGATGTTCTTCAGTTCTGCGCGCGTGCCGAGTTTCGAATCGCCTTTGCGCCGCAAGGACACGTTCGCGTCGCAGCGAAACGAGCCCTCCTGCATGTTGCCGTCACAGATGCCGAGATAGCGCACCAGCGTGTGAATCTTCTTCATGTAGGCCACGGCTTCCCTGGCCGAGCGCAGGTCCGGCTCGGAAACGATCTCCAGCAGCGGCGTGCCGGCGCGGTTGAGATCGATGCCCGAGACGCCCTCGAAACCCTCGTGCAGCGACTTGCCGGCATCCTCCTCGAGGTGCGCGCGCGTGATGCCGATGCGCTTGCTCGCGCCGTCCTCGAGCTCGATTTCCACGCTGCCGCGGCTCACCACCGGCAACTCGTACTGGCTGATCTGATAGCCCTTGGGAAGGTCCGGGTAGAAATAATTCTTGCGCGCAAATACAGAATGCTGCGCGATCGTGGCACCGATGGCCAAACCGAACTTGACCGCCATGCGCACCGCCTCCTGGTTCAGTACCGGCAACACGCCCGGATAGCCCAGATCCACCAGGCACGCCTGGGTATTGGGCGGCGCGCCGAACGCCGTGGCGGCACCCGAGAAGATCTTGCTCTTCGTCAGTAGTTGGGTGTGAATCTCAAGGCCGATGACGGTTTCCCATTCCATGACCGTTACTCGAAGCCCTTGGGGATTTGCCGGTGCCAGTCGGTTTCGCGCTGATACTGGTGCGCGGCGGCCAGCATGCGCGCCTCGTCGAAATAATTGCCGATGATCTGCAGCCCGACCGGCAGGCCGTCCACGAACCCCATGGGCACTGACAAGCCGGGCAGACCGGCCAGATTTACGCCATTCGCATAGATGTCATTGAGATACATGGTGACCGGATCCTCGGTCTTCTCGCCCAGTTTGAACGCCGGCGTGGGCGTGGTCGGACCCATGATCAGGTCCACGTTCTCGAACGCCTCGAGGAAATCTCGGCGGATCAGCGCCCGGGTCTTCTGCGCCTTGAGGTAATAGGCATCGTAATAGCCGGCGGACAACACGTAGGTGCCGGTCATGATGCGGCGTTTCACTTCCGCGCCGAAACCCTCGCCGCGGCTGCGCGTATACAGGTCCAGAAGGTCCACGGGATTCTCGCAGCGATGGCCGTAGCGCACGCCGTCGAAGCGCGACAGGTTGGACGAGGCCTCGGCGGGCGCCACCACATAATAGGTGGGTACCGACAGGCCGAAATTCGGCAGGCTGATGTCCTGCACACGCGCGCCGAGCTTCTTATATATAGAGAGTGCCGCCTGCACCGCCTGGCCAACGCGTGCATCCAGCCCGGCGTCGAAGAATTCCCTGGGCACGCCGATGCGCAGACCCTTGAGCGGTTGCTGCAGCGCCGCGGTGTAATCCGGCACCGGCCGGTCCACGCTCGTGGAGTCGCGCGCATCGAAGCCTGCGATCACAGAGAGCAACAAGGCGGCGTCTTCTGCGGTGTAGGTGATCACACCGGCCTGATCCAGACTCGAGGCGAACGCGATCATGCCGTAGCGCGACACGCGCCCGTAGGTGGGTTTGATGCCGGTCAGGCCGGTAAGCGCCGCCGGCTGACGGATGGAGCCGCCGGTGTCGGTGCCGGTGGCGGCGGGCGCGAGGCGCGCAGCCACCGCCGCGGCCGAACCGCCGGAGGAACCGCCCGGCACGCGTACGCGGTCCCAGGGATTTTTCACCGGCCCGTAAAAACTGGTTTCGTTGGACGAGCCCATGGCGAACTCGTCCATGTTGGTCTTGCCGAGCAGCACGGTACCCGCCTGCTTCAGGCGCGTCACGATGTGCGCATCGTAAGGCGCCACGAAATTGTCGAGCATCTTCGAACCGCAACTGGTCTTCACGCCGGCGGTGCAGAAAATGTCCTTGTGCGCGATGGGCACGCCCGCGAGCGCACCCGCATCGCCTTTGGCGAGCCGTGCATCCGCCGCGCGCGCCTCGGCCAGCGCCGGCTCCCGCAACACGGTGATCCAGGCGTTCAGCTCCGGGTTGAAGCGCTCGATGCGCGCAAGATAGCCGCGCGTCAGTTCTTCGCTGGAAATTTTGCGCGCCTTGAGGTCGCGCGCCAGTTCAGCCAGGGTTGGAGTGTGCATGTTCGGTGAATTTCTTCCAACGCAGCCCCGGGGCCGCGTCTGCGGTTACTCGATGATCTTGGGCACGATGTACAGGCCGGCCTGCACCTGCGGTGCATTCTGCTGGAACACATCGCGCTGGTTGGTCTCGGTAACGGTGTCGTCACGCAGGCGCTGCGCCATGTCGAGCGGATGCGCCATGGGTGCGATGTCGCGGGTGTCGGCCTTGTCGAGCTGCGCCACGAATTCCAGGATGCGCGACAGGTTGCGGGCGTACTGCGGAATGTCCTGCTCACCGACGGCCAGGCGCGCCAAGCCTGCAATGCTCCTGACCTCGGCGGGGGTCAACGCCATACTCGTGCTCCACGCAGCTGCCCGGGAAAAATCCGGTGATTTTCAGCAAATTATGCCATGAACCGGCTTGCCGCCACCGGTCGCCGTTGTTAGAGTAATGCGCCTTTTAACCGGGACCGCGATCCCGAGCCACCCCAAAAAAAATGCCCATGTTCAAAAGCCTGCGTGGATTCTTTTCCACCGACCTGTCCATAGACCTCGGCACCGCCAACACGCTGATCTACATGCGTGGCAAAGGCGTGATTCTCAACGAGCCTTCGGTGGTGGCGATCCGCGAAGAACCGGGACGCGGCAACAAGGTCATCGAAGCCTACGGCGCCGACGCCAAACGCATGCTGGGACGCACGCCCGGCAACATCGTCGCCATCCGCCCGATGAAGGACGGCGTGATTGCCGACTTCACGGTCACCGAGCAGATGCTCAAGCACTTCATCCGCAAGGCGCACGGCAACCGCTACTTCCGGCCGACTCCGCGGGTGCTGGTGTGCGTGCCCTACGGTGCGACGCAGGTGGAGCGGCGCGCGATCCGTGAATCCGCCGCCGGCGCCGGCGCGCGCCGCGTGTACCTGATTGAGGAACCCATGGCTGCGGCCATCGGCGCCGGCCTGCCGGTGCACGAAGCCAAGGGCTCGATGGTGCTCGACATCGGCGGCGGCACTTCCGAGGTCGCGGTGATTTCCCTGAACGGCATCGTGTACGCCGCCTCGGTACGCATCGGCGGCGACAAATGCGATGAGGCCATCATCAGCTACGTGCGGCGCAACTACGGCACACTCATCGGT
>JAGWLP010000053.1 GCA_028864905.1 Gammaproteobacteria bacterium | reverse complement strand
GTGGTCATGACCAACGGCGTATTCGACATCCTGCACGCCGGACACGTGAGCTATCTGCAGCAGGCGCGCGCACTCGGCGACCGGCTGATCGTGGCGGTGAATGACGATGCCTCGGTCCAGCGCCTGAAAGGTGCACAACGGCCGGTGAATACGCTCGCCGATCGCATGCGCGTGCTGTCGGCGCTCGGCTGCGTGGACTGGGTGGTGCCGTTTTCGGAGGACACGCCGGAACGGCTGATCTGCAGGGTGTTGCCGGATATCCTGGTCAAGGGCGGCGATTACCGGCCGGAGCAGGTTGCGGGCTACGCGTGCGTAACCAAAAACGGCGGACAGGTGCGCGTGCTGCCATTCCTCGAAGGCCGCTCCACTTCGCGCATCATCGAAGCGCTCAAGCGATAACCGTGCGCCTGCTATACTCGCTGACGCTGCTGCTGTTGATGCCGTTTGCATTGGTCTGGCTCATGTGGCGCAGCCTGCGCCAGACCGGACATGCCGACCGGTTCGGTGAACGCTTCGGCAGTTCGCCACAGTTATCCGGTAATCCACTCATCTGGGTGCATGGCGCGTCGGTAGGCGAGATGCGCGCGGCCGCACCGCTGGTGAAAGCCCTGCGCCAGCAATATCCGCAGCACGCGCTGCTGATCACGAGTTTCAGCGCCGCTGGTCGTGACCAGGCACAGGCGCTGTTCGGCGGGCGCGCGCTGATCGCGTTGCTGCCCTACGACCTGCCGTTCTGCGTGAACCGCTGGCTCAAGTGCATCCGTCCGACACTCGGCATTATCATGGAAACGGAAATCTGGCCGAACCTGTTCGCAGCCTGCACACGCCGCGGCGTACCGCTGCTCATGGTGAGCGCACGCCTGTCGCCACGGGCGCTGGATCGCTACCGGCGCTTTCGCCGGCTCATGCGCCGCGCCACGCGGCAGGTGGCGATGATCGCGACGCAGACCGAGGGTGACGCCGAAGGTTTTCGCCAGCTCGGTGCGGTTCCCGAACGGCTGTGCGTGGGCGGCAATCTCAAGTTCGACCTGCAATTCCCCGACACGCTGATGAGCGAAGGTCAGGCGCTGCGCGCCGGGCTGTTCCCGGCCGCCACGGTGATTGTTGCGGGCAGCACGCGCGAACAGGAGGAGCCGCTGGTGCTGCAGGCATTTCAGGCGCTGCTCGCCAAACAACCGGACTGCACGCTGGTGTTGGCGCCGCGCCATCCGGAACGCGGCGCCGCGATTGCCGAGTTGGTCAAGGCAGTGGGCCTGGTCGTGCGCCGGCGCAGCGCGGGCGCCGCGCCGCTCAAGGCCGGGCAGGTGCTGGTGCTGGACACGCTGGGGGAGCTGCCGCGTTTTTACGCGGCTGCCGACGTGGCTTACGTGGGCGGCAGCCTGGTGCCGGTGGGCGGCCACAATCTATTGGAGCCGGCGGCCCTCGGTGTACCCATACTGGCCGGGCCGAATCTCGACAATGTGGCGGATATTGCGGAACTGCTGCGCGCCGCGGGCGGACTGACCGTCGTGCCCGATGCCCCTGCGCTTGGCCGGGCGTTCCTGTGGTTGGCGGCCAACCCGGTCACGCGCAAACACATCGGTCAGGCGGCGCAACAGAGCGTGATTGCCAACCGCGGCACGCTCGCCCGGACCATGAAATTGGTGGACGAACAACTCGCCCGGTCGTGACCGGGCGCAGTGCATACCGAGATTACCGGACGGGCGCGCCGGTCAACCGCCGGCACCCGGCGGCGGCACCGCGGTTGCCGCCTCGGGAGCCAGACCCATGGAGTTCAGGTCCGGGGTGGGTGCGGGTACCAAGAGGAGCGCATTGAGCTGCTGCAGGTCCTTGGGAGTCAGGATGCCGGCTGCCTGCTTGAGCGTCAGTACGCTGATCAGATAGTTGTCGCGGCTCTGGGCGAACCCGGTCTGGGCGGTGGCCAGATTCTGCACCGCCAGCAGCACGTTCACGATGGTCTGGGTGCCGACGCGCAAACCGGTCTCAGTAGCCTGCAATGAAGTCTGGTTGGATTTCACCGATTGACGCAAGGCCTGCACCTGGGAGATGCCGGTGAGCACGCCGAGATAGGCCGTGCGCGCCTGCTGAACCGTCTGGCGCGTCACCAGTTGTGCCTGGTCCTGCGCGGCATCGTATTGGTGCTGCGCCTGGGTCACCTGCGCGGTCACGCCGCCGCCGGAGAACAACGGCATGCTGAAATTCAGCATGAGCAGCTTCTGGTTGGTTTGGAAGGTATTGAAGATGGTACCGGTCGCGTTGTTGCGACCGTAACTTGCGGTCAGGCCCAGAGTCGGGAGGTGGCCGGCACGCTTGATGGAGACGGTGCGCGCGGCGACTTCGGCCGCGGCCTGTGCGGCCATGAGGTTGGGATTCTGTTTGAGCGCCGTGTCCACCCATTGCTGCGCGCTGGCGGGGTCCGGGCTGTGCAACGGCATGTCGGGCGCCGGTTCCTGCAGTTCGCCGACCGGTTCGCCGGTGATGGCGCGCAGTGATTCTTCGGCGTTGATGGCCTGCTGGCGCGCGCCGATTTCGTTCGCCACCGATTGATCATAGGCGGCCTGCGCCTGTTCCACGTTGGTAATGGCCACGGTGCCCACTTTATATTGGGCTTTGGCCTGTTCCAGCTGCTTGCCGTTGGCCTCGGTGGCGGCATGGTCGGCGGACAGGGTGTCGCGCGCGGTGATCACGTTGAAGTAGGCGGTGGCAGTGCGCACGATCAGGTCCTGTTGTGCGGCCAGGTACTGGGCTTCGGCCTGCGCCACCGACGCATCTGCCTGCATGATGTTTTCCCACGCCGCCCAGTTGAAGATCGGCTGGGTCAGTTGCAGGCCATACTGGGTATCGCGGCCCGGCGTGCTGTTATAGACGTTGCCGAGGATCGGCTGGCCGGTCGGCGTGGTGCCCGTTTGGTTGAGCGAGGTGCCGTAAGTCGTGGACCAGGACTTCGAGGCGTTCAGGCTCAGGTTCGGCAGATAGCCGGCGCGCGCGATCGGCTTGTTCTCGAGCGTAGCCTGGTAATTGGCGTCGGCTTGCTGGAAGGTGGGATCGTTCTTGAGCGCGAGCTGATAGACGTCCCACAGGTCCGCGCTGCGCGCCGGGGTGGCGGCGGCGAATCCGGCCACCGCGACGATGACCAATAAACTGCGTACTGCGTTCACCTGAACTCCTGTCCCGTAGGTGTATTAGTTAGATATAACACTTAAATCATGAGCGGCGCAATGGGCACCGGCAACACTGCAAAATTCTTTCCCATGCGCCGCGTGTGTACACAGCCGGTGCTGCCACTCAGTAGCGCGGCATCTGCGGCGCCAGGTTGGCAGCCCAGGCATCGATGCCACCGGCCAGATTGATGACTTGGTTGAAGCCGCGCGCCTGCAGGAACGCGGCTACCTGCTGGCTGCGGTTGCCATGATGGCAGAGCACCACATAGGTTTGCTGCGGATCCAGTTCCGTGAGCCGCTCGCGCAGTTCGTCCATGGGAATGTGCAGGCAATCGGGCAGATGCACGCGTTCATATTCCCAGAGTTCGCGTACGTCCAGCAGTTTCAGCGCAGCACCGGGTTTCGACTGCAGTTCCATCACTTCACGCGGCGTCAACGAGCGCACCGGCACGTGCATGCCCTCAGAAATGGAAAGCCGCGGGCATGGGTGCATTTACCAGCGGCGGCAGTGAAGTTTCGAACAGGCTTTCACGTGCCCAGGCGGCTTCCGTGACGCGCGTGATCAACAAGGCTTCCATGATCGGCGGCTGGCCGGCAATGACAAACAGGCGGCCGCCCACATTCAGGCGCTCGGCGTAGCGTGCGTCATAGGCCGGCAGTGAGCCGGTGACTGCAATCAGGTCGAAACGCCGGGTCACGCCGTCCAGTCGCGTGGCGTCACGGGTTTCCAGGGTCGCATTGCGGATGCCGAGATCCGCGAGCAGCCGGCCCGCTGCGGCGGTGAAGTCCGCATGAATGTCCAGGCTCAGAACCTCGCCCGCCAGTCTCGCAAGGCAGGCCGTCACGAAACCGCTGCCGGTGCCGATCTCGAGCGCGGTCTCGTCGGCTTGCGGATCCAGCGCCTGCAACAGACGGCCTTCCACCTTGGGCGCCATCATCACCTCGCCGTGCGCCAGGGGTATCTGCATGTCTGCATAGGCCAGCTTGCGGTAGGCCGGTGGCACGAATTGATCGCGCGGCAACACGTCCAGCAGGTCGAGCACCCGCGGGTCCAGCACGTCCCAGGCGCGTACCTGCTGCTTGACCATTTGCGCGCGCGCGAGTTCAGTATCCATGAGGTTTCCCGCGAAAAATAGGCCCAAAGGGCCGCCAAGCGTAAGGACTTCGACCAAGCTTGGCAAGGCGCGGCCGTATGTCCGAATATGTGCCAGCGCTTGCCGAGCCTGCGGGCAACTCTAGTGGACGGGCACGGCAATCGCTACCGGATTGGGATGAAGCGTGGCCGGCATGGGACGAGCCGCGGGTTCCGGGTGCAGCGGCGGGCGTCCTTGACGATGCAATGGTGTGACAATTATCAGGTTGCGTGGCAGCCGGATAAAGCGAGGCACGAGTGTCCACTGACGGCAGGGGCTTCAGGATGCGCTACGTGGCGTATGTCGTCATCGGCTGGATCATCCTGTCGCTGTTGTGCGCGCCCGGGTTTTACCTGCAGAGCGCGGCGGCCGGAGAAACGCCGTATGTGGACGCGGCGCTCGGCGCCGCATTTGTGGCCAGCTTGGGCTGGGCGATGTGTACCTTCCTGCTGCTGGTGTTCAGCGCCTGGCTGAACCGCCGCCGGTTGCACGCTGTCGCCTGGCTCGCAACCCATCTGGCCTTCGGCGTGGTGCTGGTACTGGCACTGCTGCTTTTGGTCCGCTGGTGGAGCTGGCCGGTGCTGGGACTCGCGGACGTGTTGCAGATGCCGGATTTATCCGCGGCGCTGGCCGTTGGCTGGCCGCGCGGCGTGGCGCTGTACGCCGCGCTCTGGTGCGTGTGCCAGATCGGATGGTCGTGGCGCCGCTACACGCACCTCAAGGCGCAACTGGTGAGCGCCGAGCTGCGCCGCCTACGCACCCAGCTCAATCCGCATTTCCTGTTCAATACGCTGAATGCGATTTCCGAACTTGGCTATACGGATCCCGAAGCTGCGGATCGCACCATCACCCAGTTGAGCGGGCTGTTGCGCAAGTCGCTGGATGACAGCCATCAGCAGGAAATCGCCTTGCGCGACGAGCTGGATTTCCTGCGCCGCTATCTCGACATCCAGCAAACCCTGCAGCGCGGGCGGCTGCAGATCCAGTTCGATGTTGCCGACAACGCATTGAACGCGCGCGTGCCGGGCATGATTCTGCAGCCGCTGGTGGAAAATGCCGTGACCCACGGCATCGGCCGCAGCGGCGGCGGCGGCAGTATCCGGTTGCGCGCGCAGCGCGAGGACGAGCGCCTGGTGATCGAAATCGAGGACAATGGCTGGGGCCTGGTGATCGCTGCGCCGCGCGGCGGTCGCGAGGGCATCGGCATCGGCAACACGCGCGCGCGCCTGAGCTATCTTTATGGAGAACTGGCCGGTCTGGAGCTGCAAAGCGAGCCGGGCGAGGGCCTGACCGCGCGCCTTTACATTCCTTTCCACGAGGCCTATGCCTTCGATGAAGATCCGCACGCTGATCATTGACGACATGCCGCTGTCGCGCGAGCGTACCCGCCGCTATCTCGCCGAGGTCGCGGACGTGGAAATAGTGGGAGAGTGCGCCGACGGCGAGCAGACGCTCGCAGCCATAGATGCACTCGCGCCGGATCTGCTGCTGCTGGACGTGCAGATGCCGGGCATGACCGGCCTGGCCCTGCTGGAAAAAATTCCCGTGCCGCGCCGTCCGGCGGTGGTGTTCGTGACGGCGTTCGACGAATTTGCGGTGCCGGCGTTTGCGGCCCATGCCGTGGATTTTCTGCTCAAGCCCTTCGACCGCGAGCGCCTGGCGCAGGTATTGCAGCGCGTGCGTGTGTATCTTGCCGAGCACCAAATGCAATCCCGGGCTGCGGCTGCGCCCGCGTTGTCGGCCGACAGCGCATCGGCACCGGCCTTTTTGAGCCGCATCGCGGTCAAATCCGTGGGCCGCACGCTGTTCGTGAACGTCGAGAGCGTGGACTGGCTGGAGACCGCCGGCAACTATGTATGCCTGCACGCCGGCAAAGATACCCACGTGGTGCGCGAAACCATGAATCAACTCGAAACCCAGCTGAATCCCGCGAAGTTCGTGCGCATTCACCGCTCCACCATGGTGCGCATCGAGACCATCCGCGAAATCCAGCCGCTGTTCAATGGCGATCGCGTGGTGATCCTGCACGACGGCGCCAAATTGACCATGAGCCGTTCCTACCGCGAAAAAGCCCGCGCCGCCCTGGGTGCGGTGTGATAACTCCGCAGCCGGTCCGTTCCAGCCCGGCATTCCGTCCCACCCCAGCCACGAACCAGGAGGTGACAACGTGAATACGATGCTACAGCCCAGCCGTGTGTTGTTTGCTGCAGCCATGATTGCCTTGGGCATCACGGGCCTCGTCAACGGTGATTTCGCGCTCGCGTGGCAGCAGGTTCCGATTCATCACCTGCCAGCACGCGCCATCATTGCGTATGCCTGCGCCATCATCGAACTAGCGATGGGCATCGGCCTGCTGTTCAAGCGCACGCTGATGCCGACGTGTCGCCTGCTGTTCCCGTACATGGCGCTTTGGCTCGTTTTGCTGGTAGTCCCTGGCATAGTTCGTTTCCCGCGGGATGCCGGCAGTTGGGGCAGTTTCGGCGAGATCGCAACCATGACTACGGGGGCGTGGTGCCTGTTTGCCACCCATGCCGGAGCCTGGGAAGCGCGGTACCTCAAGTTTGCCGTGGGATCCGCCGGCCTCCAAGGGGCACGCTGGCTGCTGGTCATCGCACTGCCGATGATGGGTGCGGAAGTTATCGTGGATGCGGTGAACGCCGGTGACCACGTCATGCAACCGTGGTTGCAATGGTGGCCTTCACCGATGGGCTGGGCCTGCCTGACCGGAGTCGGCAGCATCGCGACGTGTCTAGCATTGCTGTTCGGGGTCTGGCCACGGCTTGCCGCGAACACGGAAGCTGTCATGCTGGGCATCATCGCCGTCGCCTACTGGGCGCCTGATCTTTATACCGGCCGGACGGCAACCACCGCATTCATCATTTCGTTCCTGATTGCCGCTGGCGTTTGGCTCGTAGCCGACACCTATCGCGACGTGCCGTGGTTGGCCACCAGGCGACCGGTCTGGACGGCGTGATGCAACACATCGTTGCCGAAAGGGGATCCGTTGTTGCATCTGCTTGGGTGAACCCGCACTTCGTCCCATGCCGGCCACGGTTCGTCACAATTCGATTGTGAGACTTGCCGTACCTATCTAGATTTAGCGCCATGTTTATACGAGGCCGCTGCCCTTGGACAAGAAAGACGCGTTGAATGCCCTGAAAATTGACCGCGACGCGGCCCCGGCCCCGGGTCGTGGCGGCCGTGGGTGGTGGCTGGGCGGCATCATCGCCGTGCTGGTCGTGTTACTGATCGTGGCCGGCTGGTGGATCTTCTCTCCGCGTACGGTGGCGGTCCAGGCGCAGACGGTGGCGGTGCAGGGCGGCGATGCCAATTCCGGCAGCATCCTGAACGCCTCCGGCTACGTGGTGGCGGAACAGCAGGCTACGGTATCCTCACAGATCACCGGCATGATTACCGAGGTGTATGCGCAGGAAGGCATGCGCGTAAAACAGGGCGAGGTTCTGGCGCGACTCGATGATCGCGGAGCGCGCGCTGTGTTGGCGGCCGCCCAGAGCCTGCTGCGCGCCGATCAGGCACTGGTGGAGCAAAGCCGGGCGCAGTTGCTCAAAGACCGGCAAAATCTCACGCGCACCAAGACGCTGGCCAGACAACACCTCATGAGCCAGGCGGATCTGGACAATGCGCAGGCGGCGGTGGACATGGACAAGGCCGCGTTGGCGCACGCCGAAGGCCAGGTCAAGGTGGATCAGGACAACCTGCAGGCCGCGCAGATCGGTCTGAGTTACACCGTGATTCGCGCGCCGTTCAACGGCGTGGTAACCGAGAAATACGCGCACCCCGGCGAGATGATTTCGCCCGCCGCCGTCGGCGGCTTCACCCAGACCGGTATCTGCACGTTGGTGGACATGCAGTCTCTCGAGATTGACGTGGATGTGAACGAGGCCTACATCCAGCGCGTGCACAACAACATGCGCGTGGACGCCGTGCTCGATGCCTATCCCAGCTGGCACATTCCCGCGCACGTCATCAGCGTGGTGCCGACGGCCAACAAGGAAAAGGCTACGGTTAAGGTACGCATCGCCTTCGACAAGCTCGATGCACGCATCCTGCCGCAGATGGGCGTGCAGGTGTGGTTCTATGCCGAGCCCAACAGCAAGGCCCAGGTGCCGGCCGCCACGATTTCCATTCCGCAAACCGCGGTGCACGGCAGCGGCGCCGGTCAATACGTGTATCTGGTGGTAAACGGCAACGTGAAACAGCAGAGCGTGAAAACCCTGCCCGGCGCCAACGGCCAGGTGACGGTAGTTTCCGGCCTGAACGGCGGGGAAACCCTGGTGACCGCTTCGCCTTCCACATTGCACGACGGTGAAGCCGTGCGTGTGGCTTCGCAGTGAATCGCCATGAGCACGGAAGCGCGTCATGGCATGGTGCTGACGCTGGGCGTCGCGATCGCATGGTATTGTCTGCCGGTACTGTGCTTCCCGCGGATATCGCAGGCGCTGCATCACACCCGGCAGTTTTTGCAGCAGGCAGAACTCCATCCCGAGCAGACCTTGGTGTGCATGCTTTTGAAGTTTGAACCTTTGGGCGATGTTTTCAGGAGAACGCTATGAACGCAGTGATGGCTGGCAAGAAGACAGGATCCGATACGGTGGTGAGCCTGCGCGGCGTCACCAAGCTCTACAAACGCGGTTCCGAAACCGTCGAGGTGCTGAAGCGCCTGGATCTCGAAGTGCCGCGCGGTGATTTCCTCGCTCTCATGGGGCCGTCCGGCTCCGGCAAGACCACGCTCATGAACCTGCTCGGCGGGCTCGACCGCCCGACCGCCGGCGAGGTGATCGTGGACGACCAGGACATCGGCAAATTGAGCGACAGCGCGCTCTCCGCCTGGCGCGCGCGTCACGTGGGCTTCGTGTTCCAGCTTTATCACCTGCTGCCGGTACTGAGCGCCGAGCAGAACGTGGCGCTGCCGCTGATGCTCACACACCTCGGTGCCGGCGAGCGCAAAAAACGCGCGCGCGCGGCCTTGACGCTGGTCGGCCTCGAAGAGCGCGCCAAGCACAAGCCCGCGGAGCTCTCCGGCGGCCAGGAACAGCGCGTCGGCATCGCGCGTGCGATCGTCACCGACCCGACGCTGCTGCTCTGCGACGAGCCGACCGGCGACCTGGACCGCAAGGCCGGCGATGAAATCCTCGAGTTGCTGCAACTGCTGAATACCGAGCACGGCAAGACCATCATCATGGTCACGCACGATCCGCACGCCGCCGCCAAAGCGCAGCGTACGCTGTTCATGAACAAGGGTGTGCTGGCTCAGGAACCGGAAGCGTGAATTTCGCCACTTTGATCTGGGGCGCGCTTAAACGTCACAAGGCGCAAACGCTGTTCACCTTCCTGTCGGTGGTGGTGGCGTTCGTATTATTCAGCGTGCTGGCGGCGGTGCGCCAAGGTACCTCGGAGATGAGTATCGCCAGCGCGGGAAGACTGAACACGCTGAGCGCAGTGTTCCCGGGTGCGCCCATGCCTCTGAGTTATTACGACAAGATCATGAGCGTGCCGGGCGTGGTTGCGGCCGACTACTTTAACGGCTTCCCCGGCCATTTCAGGGATCCGAAAAACGCCGTGCATGTCATCGTCACCCAAGCGCGCGACTATCTCAAGGTGTACCCGGAATACCAACTGCCAGCGGCGCAGAGAGAAGCCTGGTTCGCTGACCGCCAGGGCGTGATTATCGGCCCGACAATGGCGAAGCGCATGGGCTGGAAAGTGGGCGACACCGTTCCCATCGAGTCGAAACTGCCTCACAAGGATGGCAGCACCACTTGGTATTTTCACGTGGATGGCATTTACAAAGCTGACTTACCCGCGACATTCCAGAGTCTGTTCTTGGGGCATTATCAGTATGTCCAGGAAGGTATCGGCGGCACGCTGCCGGACCAGGTGAACACCTACAGCATACGAGTCGGCGATCCACGGGATGTCACGCAGGTCTCGGATGCCATAGATAAATTGTTCGCGAATGCCTCCATTCAGACGCTGACGGAACCGGAAACCGCCGAGGCGGTGGATTATGCGCGTCAATTCGGTAATGTCACTGCCATGGTGATCTACGTGGGCATCGCGGTGTTTTTCAGCCTGCTGTTCATCATCGGCAATTCCCTGATCGAATCGGTGCAGGAGCGCACCGCGGAATTCGCCATGTTCCGGGCGCTGGGTTTCAAGCGCCTGCGCTTGAGCCTGTTGGTCATCCAGGAAACCTTGCTGCCGGTAGTGGCGGGCGGCATCGCCGGCCTGATTCTGGGGTTTGAAGCCGTGCGCCTGCTCACGCCCGGCGCGAGCAATATCTTGCAGACTTTCGGCATGGGCTGGAACTCGGTTGCAGCCGGCCTGATCCTCAGCGTGTTGTTCGGATTGCTGGTGTCGCTGATTCCGGTGCAATGGGTCACGCGGCTGCGCGTGGCCGATGCCCTGCGGAAAGCCTGATATGAAAAATGCAATTCGTCAGAGCTGGATTCTTGCCGCGTGGAATCTCCGCAACACGCGTGCGCGGCTGCGGCGTTCTGTGGTGGCGGTGGCGGGCTTTTTCGGTGTGGTGTTGGTATTTGTCGTGGTGCTGTCCATCCACCAGGGAATAAGCCGGGTATTCGCCAACACCGGTTCGAATGAGATCGCGCTGGTCGAAAGCAACAACCGCTCCCTGGACGGCAACGCCCTGCATACCATCGGCCAGGCGCCCGGCGTGGCTCAAGGCGCGCACGGGCCGCTGGTGATGGGTACGTTCGGCGCTTCTGCCCGCATTCCCCTGCAAAAGGACGGCCTGCTCGGCACTGTGGAATTTCTTGGTGTGGGAGCGGAAATGCCCGCTGTCTGGACCGGGTTTCACATCGTGCAGGGCCGCATGTTCAAGCCCGGTCTGGATGAAATCATTGTCGGCCGGCAGGCGGAACAGCTTTATCGCGGTCTGGCTTTGGGCGACAGCTTCAACTGGAACCACCGTCAATGGAAAGTCGTGGG
>JAGWLP010000002.1 GCA_028864905.1 Gammaproteobacteria bacterium | reverse complement strand
GCAGCTTCGGCGCAACCTGTGGCTTGCGCGCCGCGTAATAGCCGCGCCAAGCGCGCCAGGACTCGAGCATCAATCCGAGCGTGGCGATCACGCCCAGTCCGATACCGGCACGGAAAACATAAAACTCGTCGCTGAAGGCCGCGAGTACCGCCAGCGATACGCCGATGAAATAAATGATGAACCACGGATAGCCGCGGGCTTCATCCACGAGATCCTGCACGCGCGGCACCGGCCCGCGCCCGAGTTTCTGGCCGAAGCGGCCAAGCCAGGCCAGAAACGGCACAATCTTGTAAAGCTGCGTGAGCCCCAACCCGCTCAGCCAGCCGAACACCACCAGGAACACGAAGACCGCTGCATCGTCGGCCGACCGTCCCAATCCGGCCAGCACCAGCGCCATCACCACGCAGGCTCCGAGCAGCACGAATGCGCCTACCGCCGCCTTGTTGTGCAGCTCAAGCACCGCGCGTCTGCGCGTGCGATAGATGCGCGCCATGTCCCAGAGATAAATGCCGATGCCCACCACCACCAGCAGATATCCGGTATATTCCACGCCCTGCAGGGTGCATACCGGTATCCAGATGTGCAGTAGGCCGAAAATCAGCGCCAAGGCAAACCCCGCGGCCGCGAGGTAATGCACCAGCTCACCGGCCAAGCCGCGCTCCTCGGGCGCGAGCGTGAACATGGGCACGAGCTTGTAAGTCACCCCCATGGCCGTGAGCGTGAACCAGCCACCCAGGCCCGCGAGCGCATGCAAGCCGACGCCATCGGCCAGCAGCACACCTAAACGCCCGGACAGCGCCGGGACGCTGATGGTGAGTGCGAACAACAGCCCGAGCGTGATGGTGACGAGCAGAAACACCAGGCCGGTGAGCGCCATGCGGCCGGGCAAGGTCAACGGCCGTGCCTTGAGGAGCGGCACGCCGAGGTCGTAACAGGCCAGCAGCACACCGGCGATGACCAGAGCGCCACCGACCGGCAGACAGCGGACGATCAGCGCCGCGCCCAAACCCATGCCGATGAATCCGCAGATCATGAGCAGCAAACCGACTTCGATGGCGCCCAACGTTGCCAGCTCCAGGTGCTGGCTCGGCAACACATTCGATGTAATTACCGGGATGAACTGGAACAACGCGCCCAGCATCAGCAGCAGCAGCCAGCCGATGGTGAGCAGGTGCACGGCCACCAGCGTGCCGGGCGCGGATACCGGCTGCATCGGCCAGCTTGCACCGGAAAGAATCACGCCCTGCGCAGCCAGGAAATTCACCAATGCACAGGCAAAGAACAGCAGGGTCCAGCGCGACAGACGGTTGCTTACCATGACTCGCCGTCCCCGCACGCCTCACTCGCGGTCATCGCAGACTTCAATGACTGCACCGCGCACGCGCACCGGAAAGCTGTGCACGCCCTCGTAGGCCGGCGCCTTGAGCGCCGCGCCGGTACGGATGGAGAATTCCGCGAGATGCCGCGGGCACACCGCATGCTCGCCTTCCACCCAGCCGCCCGAGATGTCGCCGCCGTCATGTGTGCAGATGTCTTCGATGGCAAAATACTCGCCGCTCAGGTTGAACACGGCGACATCGGAACCGTTGAGCGTGATGACTTTGGATTTGTGGTCGGGAATTTCGCCGAGCTGTGCGGCTGCGATCCATTGTGACATGCCAAGCCCTCCTGTGCTGCGGTTGCCCGGCACTTTAAGCGCCGCTGCGCGCACCTGCCTTGATGTGCATCAAGGCCCGCAACCCGCACTGCGCCTAGGCTGGTGCGCGTTGCACATTTGCCCGAGGAGGCCGGCGCCATGCTGGACGATGGCGTGAATGTACTGGCGCGCCGCGCTATGGAGTTTGTGACCGCGCAGGGCGCACCCGGGCTCAGGCACGGCCCGCAAGACAAACCTGCGCATGCGCCGCTGCGCGCGGGCGGGAGCACGGCAACGCCGGTCTCAATGCATGCGGACGCGGATCACCGCCGGATCGTCCTTATGATCCAGCAGCAGACGGCGCACGCGCTCCTGCCACAGGCGGCGGAATTCGCCGATCTCCGATGGATCGGCGCTTCCACCCAGACACAGCGGCAGCAATTCCCGCACGCGCGCATCCATGGGCACCGGCGACAAGTCGGCGGACACCTCCACGCACGCGCCGCCGTCGGCACGCGTGAAACTCATTTCCGCGTTCAGCTCCGCATCGAAGGCCAGCAGCTCGCAGCGTTTGAAACGGCCGCCGATGCCCTTGAATCCTCCGTCTCCGGCCGCGCCGGTAATCAGGCTGGCCACGTTGGCCGTGACGCCGACCGTGCCCTGGTATTGCGCGCCGCTGACCGCAACCCGGATGTCACCGCGCAGCGGCACCTCGTCCGGATAGAGCGCGTTGAGCGCGGCACGCGTCATGAGGAACGCCGCCGCGACCGTGGGGCAGGAATGTCCGGCCAGCGCGACCACGTTGGCGTAACGATATTCCATGAGGCCGTCCTGCATGGCGCCGAGAAACTCGGCGAGCGGATCGCGCATCGTGATCACCGGCGCGGCGTCGAAAAATTCGGGATAACGCATCATCGGCCCGACTCCTGCCCGCACCGGGGCACATCAACCTGTGGGAAGCTCCTTGTAGGCCACGGCAGCGCCGTGCGCATTGATTTGCATCAAGCTGCTCTCCCCGGCACGATGCACACATGATCATCGAATCGCTGCTCGACACCGATCTCTACAAGCTCACCATGATGCAGGCGGTGCTGCACCGCTTCCCGGCCGCCGAAGTCGAATACCGCTTCCGCTGCCGCAATGAGCCCGACACGCTGGCCGCACACGTTGAACGCATCCGTGACGAAATCGCCGCGCTCTGCCGCCTGCGGTTCACGCCGCAGGAGCTCGCCTACCTGCGCAACCTGCGCTACATGAAAAAGGACTTCGTGGACATCCTGCGCATCTTCCAGTTGCAGCCGGACCACGTCAGCGTAAGCGTCGAGAACGGTGCCCTGGAAATCGTGATCCGCGGCCCCTGGCTGCACACTATCCTGTTCGAGGTGCCGGTGCTCGCGATCCTGAGCGAGGTGTACGCCGAATCCCGGCGCAATGCCGATACCCTGCAGGAAGGCCGGGCACGCCTGGAGGCAAAAATCGCGCTGCTGCGCGCGCATCCCGGGCATGCGGCATTCCGCTTCAGCGAGTTCGGCACCCGTCGGCGCTATGCGCGCGACTGGCAGCGCAGCGTGGTGCAGCGCTTGGCCGCAGCGCTGCCCGGGAATCTCGCCGGTACCAGCAACGTGCTGCTGGCCAAAGAGCTGGGTCTGACTCCCATTGGCACCATGGGTCACGAGTTCCTGCAGGCCTGCCAGGCTCTGGGACCGCGGCTCGTTGACAGTCAACGCTTCGCACTCGAAAGCTGGGAACAGGAGTACCGCGGGGATCTCGGCATCGCGCTCAGCGACGTGATCGGACTGGCGGCTTTCCTGCGGGATTTCGACCTGTACTTCTGCAAGCTGTTCGACGGCGTGCGCCAGGACTCCGGCGATCCCATTACGTGGGGCGAGAGCTTGGTGGAGCATTACCACACGCTGCGCGTTGACCCACTCACGAAGACGCTGGTGTTCACCGACGCACTGGACTTCCCCAAGGCGCTGCGCATCTTCGAACACTTTCACGGCCGCGTGCGCCTGGGCTTCGGGATCGGCACGCACCTCAGCAACGATATGGGATTCGCCCCGCCCGACATGATCATCAAGATGACGCGCTGCAACGGCCAGGCCGTGGCCAAGATCAGCGACGATCCCGCCAAGACCCTGTGCACTGACCCGGGTTATCTCGCCTATCTCAGGAAGGTTTTCGCCGTATGAGTATCCCCGCCCCCGCCGCACGCAGCGTGAACGCGCCGCCCATCTTGCAGCAACCGTTCCGGCCGCTGTTCCTGTGTGCGGCGCTCGCGGCTTCACTCGGCATTTTTACCTGGGCGCTGTTCCTGCACTTGGGCCTGCTGCCCGCCAGTTCCCTGCCGCCGCTCGCGTGGCATGGCCACGAAATGCTGTTCGGTTTTGCGGGTGCGCTGGTGGCGGGATTCCTGCTCACGGCCGTGGCCGAATGGACCAAGCTTGCCACTTTCACGCCGGCCTCACTCGTGCTGCTGCTGGCGGTGTGGCTGGCCGCGCGCGTGCTGTTCCTGCTGCCGGCACGTGTACCCTATGCGCTTACGGCGTTCCTGGACTGCGGCTACTTTGGCCTGCTGCTGCTCATGGTGGCGCGGCCGATCATCAAAAGCCGCAACCGCCGCAATTATTTCGTGATCGGGCTGCTGTCGGCATTCACGCTTGCGGACGTGGCGTTTCATCTGAGCGTCACTGGCGTCATCCACGTAGCGGAACGCAGCGTACTGTACTGGGTCATCGACCTGTTCACGGTGCTGATGCTCAGTATCGGCGGGCGCGTGATTCCGTTTTTCACCGCGCGGCGCCTGAGCCACGCGACCGTCCAGCGTTACCGCTGGCTCGACTGGAGCGTGAACGGCGGCGCGGCGCTGCTGGTACTGCTCGACATCGTGTGGCCGGAATCCGCGCTGCTCGCCACGGTGTCGCTCGCGGTCGCGCTGCTGGTGCTGCTGCGCTGGTGGTTATGGCAGCCATGGAAAGCCTGGCGCGAGCCGATGCTGTGGGTACTGCACTTGGGTTATCTGTGGCTGGCGGCGGGACTGGCGCTGCGCGGCGCCGCACTGCTCTCCTCCGCACTTCCCGAAATCACCGCGTTGCACGCGATCACCGTAGGCGCGCTCGGCTCGCTCTCCATCGGCATGATGACGCGCATAGCGCTCGGTCACACCGGACGGGCGATGGCCGCCGGCCCGTTCATGGCCGCGGCCTTCGTGCTGGTGAGCGTGGCGGCGGTACTGCGCCTGATCAACACTCCCGGGCTGCTGCCGGTCGCCAGCGTGCTCTGGGCACTGGCCTTCGCGATTTATTTCCTGCGCTTTCTGCCGCTGATGTTCGCGCCGCGCCTAGGATAGACGCGCGGCGGTCAACAGTCCGCCACTCGATTCACATCCGGCCACCCGAGAAAACGCGGGTAGCAGGTCCGGCTTAACCGCCGGTTGGGCTGCTGGCGTTTGGCGATACCGTATATACGTGGTAAGTGGGGCTTTGGGCAAATTGCGCCGGCGGGTGCCACATGAGCTGACCGTACCACCCGGCCCAGCCCACGATGATGAGCAGCATTACCCACACCCACACCGGTATGGAGGAATGGGTCTCGGCGCGTTCCGGCTCGAAGGGCTCGTCGGCGCTGAAGGCATTCACACCGAGTTCGATGATGCCGTGCCGGATGCTGTTCGGTGCCAGCCCGGTCACCGCGAGTCCCGGACCGTTGTCCACCTTGAACGGAATCTCGCGGACCGAAACCTTGCCGGTGACATCGGTAGCCCGGACCGTGATGCGATGATTGCCGTCCACCAGCGTGTAGGTGTTGAGCCGTACACGTGTCGGCAACGGCTGCTCGGCGATCGGCACCGGATTGTCGTCCACGTAAATCTGGACCTGCGCGCGCCGGCGTTCGTTTAACGGTTCAGCGGTCATCGTCGAGCACTCCGTATTTGGGGTGATGCTGGTCATGCTCGCCCGGATGGATCAGGAGCCAGATGGCGTACACGTAACAACCCAGGGTGATCAACCCTCCCCCCGCCAGAATGATTATATTGCCGATCAGCGGTCCCATCAGATGATGTTCCATGCGCAGGCTCCTAGTGCTTCAACTTTGCGCGTTCCGTCGCGACCTCGGCCGGCGTCACCAGCTTCGCATTATTGCCCCAGGAGGTGCGCTCGTGATCAACGATATTGGCGATCTGGCTGTCACTCAGCACCGTCTTGAACGGCGGCATGGCACCCGGATAGACGGTACCACCGACGTTGGTATTCGAAAGGCCTTCGAGTATCACGTGGAGCTGCTGTGTGGGGTCGTCGTTCAGCACTGCGGCGTTGCCCTTGAGCGGCGGAAATGCACCCGTGATGCCCTCGCCGTTCGCCTGATGGCAGACCGCGCAGTTTTGTGAGAAAAGTTGCGCGCCCTCGGTTGCATCAAACGCCGGCGCGGCTGCCGGCGCACCGCCCGCGGCGGGTGTGGAAGGCACGGCACTGGGCATCGGCACAGCCGGTGGTACATAACCGGGAATCGGCGGCTGCTTGAGTGACAGGAGGTAGGCCACCAGCGCTACCGCTTTCTGTGTCGGAATCACCACGCCGTGCTTCGGCGCGTAGGCGGGCGGCAGCGCCACCGGTGTAACGCCCGGCGGCGCCTCAGCCACCACGCGAAACAGAAAACTGAAGTCCGGCATGATGGACAGCGGCTGCACCGAGCGCGGATCGTACAGATGCATGTATTGCCAGACTTTGCTCGGCTGGCGATTGCCGATATTCGAAAGATCCGGGCCATTGCGTTCCGAACCGAGGAGTTCCGGCGTCTGGTAAACCAGGTCGCCGGCTGC
The DNA here is from genome assembly GCA_028864905.1 of Gammaproteobacteria bacterium. GTDB lineage: Bacteria > Pseudomonadota > Gammaproteobacteria > Natronospirales > REEB76 > REEB76. The sequence continues at coordinate 47,118 of JAGWLP010000002.1, read as the reverse complement.
GGTCGGCCGGCCGAACACGCGATCCTCCGGCAGCGGCCGCACCTGCTGGGTGTGACAATAGCTGCATCCGTTGGCGACATACACAGCGCGGCCTTTGGCTGCGAGCGGGGTCAGGGATTCCACGCCCGGGCCAGGCGGAGTCTTCGACAACTCGATGCCCGGCAGCACGCCCATCAGTACCGCGAGTATCGCGTACACCAGCGTCGAGCCGCCGGCGATCAGGATGAGCGCCTTCATGCCGCGGCCTCCGTTGCCGTCACCGCCAAGGCCTTGGGTTGCTTCCGCCCATAAGTCATGAACCAGACGTTCCACAGGAACAGCAGATGGCTGAGGAACATCATGCCGCCGCCGATGGCGCGCCACAGCCAGTACGGCGCCATGTTTACCACCGAATCAATGAACGGCAGGCCGTGTATCCAATCGAGTCCCTGAATGGTGCCGCCGATCGAGAGCGCCAGCACATAAATGATCATGCCAATCGTGGCCCACCAGAAATGGATGCCCATGAGCAGATTGTTGGCCTGCTTGCCGGTGATGCGCGGCAGGAGCCCGTACACCCCGCCCCAGATGACGAAGGTGATGAATCCGTACATGGTGAGGTGTGAATGACCGACCGTGAAGTTGGTGAGATGCCAGACTTCCTGCAGCGAGCGGAAGGCCTCGGCCGTGCCCTGACTCGAGCCGATGAGATAGCCGAGCACGCCCACGAGCACGAACATCGCTGGTGAGCGGTACAGGCGCTGCGGACGCCCGCGCATGGTGAGCAGGTAATTCGCGCTGCCCGCCCACACCGGCACCAGCATCGCCACCGAAAACACGATGGCGATGGTCTGCAGCCACCACGGCAAGGGACTGAACAGGAAATGGTGCGAGCCAATGATCGGATAGAAAATCAGGTTGGTCCAGAACGCGAACACACCGAGCGCATAGGAGTAAATCGGCCGGCTGAAGAGCTTGGGAATGGCGTAATACAGAATGCCGAGTGCCATGGGCGTGAACCACAGGCCGACGGCGTTGTGCATGAAAAAGCCCGAGACCGCCACTTGGCCGAGGCCGTACTGGTACCAGGGAATGATGGCCACGATGGCAATGATGCAGGTCCACAGCACCCCGCCGATGGTGTACCAATTGGAAAGATAGATGTCCTTGGTATTGCGGTGTGCCACCGTCGCGATGAGATTCCACGCGGTCACCACCAGCGCCGCCAGAAACACCAGGCGGATCGGCCAGACCCACTCGCGGTATTCGAGTGTGCCGTCGTTGATGCCGAGATCCAGCGTCACGGTGCCGGCAATGGCGGCAATGTTGAAAAGCGCGAGCCCCACCCAGGCGAGCTTGGCGCTGTACAGGCGCGCCCGCGAGCTGCGCGCCGCAATGTAATAGGCCAGGCCCACGAGCCCGATGCTCGCCCAGGCATAAAAGGTATCGTTGGTATGGATCGGCCGCAGCCGCCCGAATGTAAGCCAGCCCGCGTGCGCCCAGAACTCCGGATACACGAACTTGAACGCCAGCACGATACCGATGAAGGTGGCAAACACCAGCCACAGCGCCGCGCACAGCGTGTACACGTTGAAAACTGTACGCAGCGCCCCTTCATCCGCCGCCGTCAGCCCCGACGACGAAGACGTGACCATTGCTTGCATGTCAGCTCCCCTGGTCTGCCGTTGGATGCTCGAATTTATCTCACGTCTTTCATCAGCTTCTCGAGCCGACCCTTGTTCATCAATTGCTGTGCCTCCATGGCCTCGGCGGCCTTCTTGGCTTCCTCTTTGTTGATCGCCTTGCCTACCTCGATCACTCCCAGCATGCCAAACAAGTGGTGCGGGTTGCACTCGTAAAGGTACACGCCTTGATGGGTAAACTTCACGGTAACGTCCTTGCTGATCTCGCTCTTCCAGCCCGCCGCGCCTTCGGGCACCAGGTACGACTGGCTGTCGTGACCGGCATCGGTGGCCACGAAGTGCACGGAATCTCCCGGCTGAATGTGCAAGAAGTCCGGTTCGAAAACGAAGCTGCCGCCCGCGCCACTGTTCAATTCCTTCACCGTATAGTCCTTGGCATAGGCGTTGACCGCGATCAGGGATACGGCAACCAATAAGCCCAATGCAACTTTCATGTTCATGACAAGCTCCGATTGTTCAAGGTTTTACGGGATGATTGTCGCAAACTGCAAACTGCGTACATGAGGTTCCATGCGCATGTTGACTAGACTCGAATCGACATGACGGCGTCAGCGGCATCCGGGCGGCAGCCGAAGCAAGATTGAATCATACGTCGGTCGAATGCCACTGGCTCATTTCGCATGTCGACGCGTATGTTCACGAGCCTGGTGATGCAGTCCTTCAATCTCGATATTCGGCTGTGCAAGTTCTTCGTTCGGCTCAGCCTGCTCCTCGAGGATATACATGGCACCACAGTAGGGACATTGCGCCGCGCCGTCTTCCTGAATGTCCAGATATACCCGCTGATGCGAATTCCACAGGCTCATGGCCCGCGTCGGACAGGACAATGGCAGGTCCTTCCAGGTCACGTGGTAAACCTTTTGTGCATTGGGGATTTGCAGCGCCGCCATGGCGTTATCTTGCTCTCAGCGCGTAAGCAATGGAAGCTTGTTCGGCACGCCGTCCCACTGCCTGGCGTCGGACGGCGCGGAAATTTTGTGGTCCAGCACCGGCCACTGCGGCGACAATTCGGCATTGAGCGCCAGGAAATGCTCCTGGCCGTTGGGTACGTCACTGTCCGCGAAGATTGCCTCCACTGGGCATTCCGCCACGCACAGCGTGCAGTCAATACACTCTTCCGGATCAATCACCAGCATGTTGGGGCCAGCATGGAAACAGTCCACCGGGCAGACTTCCACGCAATCGGTGTACTTGCACTTGATGCACTGTTCGGTCACTACATGCGTCATGGGCATGCCTCCTTGCCCAGTTTCCAGCGGAGCGCGGATAATGCTGCGCCGGGCGGCGAGCGCGCGCCTTGATGCAAATCAAGCGTGCCGTGGCACCTCTCGAAGTTACTGCGGGAAATACATGGAACCCGACGGCACATTGGCGCGCGAATTGCGCCACCATTACCTGTTCTCGGCCCTGAGCGACGCGCAGCGCATGCGCGTGTTCACCCACGCCTCGCTGCGCCCGTTCTCTGCCGGCGAGCACCTGTTCAGCCATGGCGACGAGGCGGCGAGCTTCTTTCTGCTGCGCCAGGGCAGCGTCAAGCTTTACCGGCTGTCACCGGACGGTCATGAAAAAATCATGCGCTTCATCCGCCCGCCGCAGACTTTCGCCGAGAGCGTGATGTTCATGGACACGCCGCGCTACCCGGTGCACGGCGCCGGGGTCGAAGCCGGCGAACTCGTGGCCTTTGAATGCGGCGCTTTCCTCGACATCTTGCAGGAGTCGTTTGCCACCTGCCGGGCGGTGATGGCGCAGATGACTCAGCGCATCCAGGCGCACTGGGACGAGATCGAGGCGCTGACGCTGGAAAACAGCCGCTACCGCGTGGTGCATTACCTGTTGGGCCTGGTACCGCGCGGCGAGCACGGCCGGGTCAGCGTGACCCTGCCGGCGCGCAAGATGCTGATTGCCGCACACGTGGCGGTGACGCCGGAAACTCTGTCGCGTATCCTGCGCGCGCTCAATGACGAGGGCTTGATCGAGATTTCCGAGGATCGGGTCACGATCCTGGATACCGAGGCGTTGCGCCGGCACGTGCACTAACGGGCACCATTGGCCTGCAATGCGGGGGGTGCCTGAGTGCCTGGGCAAGCTCATCGCGCTGCGTCTCGGACAACGCCTGCGACAAGTTCACAAACAATGCCGTCTCCTCCCGCGCATGGTGATGTCCCAGGATGTGTTTCAGTGTCTTTTCCTCGTCGAGCAAGGCAATCAGGGTCGTGGTGGTGACGCCGCGACGGCGCAGCTTGGCAAACCGCAGGTTCAGCTTGCTGGCCAGCTCCTGAATGCGCTGATGTTCCGCGGAATAAACCCGTGCCGGCCATTGATTCGGCAACTTCTCGCGCGGGCAATAAGGCAAAAGATAATGCTCTTCCAGTTCGATGTGCTGGGCCAGCCGTTTCCGGTGGGAATCCAGCAGGCGTGCAGCGCGTGCCCACGCGCGCGTGACCAAGGCAGCCTGGTGGCGGGCGAACAACTGCGTGAGCACTGCGTGCTCGTCGGCCAGCACGGCAAAGGGATCGAAACTCAGCATGGACCTCATCCGAAGCCGTGACTGCCCGATACCGCGCCGGCGATAATCACCAGCGCAATCACCAGCAACACCAGATGTACCCGTTGCATGCGGCGCCAGCGGGCCATCTCATCGCCGCCGCGGCGCATGACATGCCGCAGCACGCCTGTGGGTCCGAGCACGAACAACAGCAGCATGAACAGCAGCCAGTACAGGGCCATGGCATCCAGCCACCAGAACCTGGCCTGCAGGAACACGGACCAGAGGTTCAGCCGGAACAGCAGGTAAATGCCGGACAGGCCCACCAACACCACGGCGATGCGCGCCTGCGGCTCGAAGCGGTTCTCAATGGCATGGAAGGCCGCCTGTTCATCCCCGAGCTGCGCCTTGCGCAACAACGGCAGGAACACCGCGGTGATGAACGCCAGGCTCCCGATCCACCACACCACCGACAGCACATGCACAACCAGGGCAACCGCAACATCGGCCATCTCAACACTCCTTGCATCGGGAGTCTGCCGCGTCACGCCGGGGAACCGCATTGATCTATATCAAGCTCATGCCAACCGCTGCTGGTGCTACCGAGGTCTCGTACAATGACGACGTCCGGATACCTAATCCAACACCGCCCACCGCTGCCTTTGCTCCTGCGCCCACGGGCGACATCGCCGGTCTGGGGATCAGCCGACGTTTTTATTGATCCAAATCAGCGCGCCGGGGTTTCAAAAACCGGAACATCAGCCGAATGAATCACGATATTCTCCGTGCGGTCAACAATGCGCACGGCGGAGGTGCGGGGTTCCGCGCGAGAGCGCGACTCGGCCCACGGCTATTTACTGGCACCCGCGGAGTGCATACCGTATCGCTGGCGCCAGTCGACCTCGGTAGGTGCGTGCCTCCGGAGAGGCCTTACCAAGGTCACCGCGGATAAACTACGCAGCTTCAAATCAGAGATTTTTCATGTCGGATACAGATCCTCACGACCGCTTCGTCGCAACCTGGCCGGCCATAGCCACTACGGCGCTGCGCGTCGCCTTCGGCATCATTTGGGCGGTGGGTGCGGCGCTCACCTGGACGCCCGACTTCGCGCTTCACTACGTCGGCTACTTGCACAACGCGGCCCAGGGACAGCCGGGTTGGTCGGCCGGCTGGTTCCACCTGTGGATTGCCGTGGTCACGCCCAATGCCGGTCTGTTTATTTGGGTCACACGCATCATCGAGAGTGTGCTGGCGTTTGCGCTGCTGGTTGGTTTTGGGCGCCGAACCCTGTACGTGCTGGGGGCGCTGTTCAGCCTGGCGGTGTGGAGCACGGCCGAAGGTTTCGGCGGTCCCTACACGGTAGGCGCGGCCAACATGGGTACTGCAATCAGCTACGTGCTGATTTTCGTGGCCTTGATCGGCCTCGACTACCGCGCCGGGTTCATTCCTTACAGCCTCGATTACCTGATCGAACGTCGCTGGCCGAAATGGCAACTGGTTACCGAGTGGAGCCGCGACACGACCCGCCCGCGTGTGCGCATGGCACTGCCGTGGCGCGTGCAGGTCCCGGCCATGGCCGGGATCGTGGTGTTGCTTGTCCTCTTGGTGCTTGGATTGCACAGCGCCTTCAACGTCAAATCGCCCTCGCCTGCGGCGGCCGCGGCGGCGGTTTCACCGCTGGTGCTCGCTTCGAGCACGCCTATCTCCACCACGCGCGATGCGCGCCTGCCGCCGCTCGTCGGTACCGGCAACAGCGTCAATGTTGATTTGGTGACGACCGACGACAAGGTTGCCATCGCCAGCGGCGTTGACTATATGGCATGGACTTACGGTGGTACGGTTCCCGGCCCCGTCATCCACGTTCGCCAAGGCCAGACGGCCAACGTGACCTTCACCAACCACGGCACGATGCAGCACTCGATTGACTTTCACGCCGCGATCACTCCGCCCAGCCTGCATTACGTGGACGTGGATCCGGGCAAGAGCATCAAGTTTTCGTTCGTGGCGAGCACCCCCGGCGTGTTCCTGTATCACTGCGGCACGCCGCCGGTGCTGCTGCACATCGGCAACGGCATGTACGGCGCCATCGTCGTGGATCCGGTCACGCCGCTGCCAAAGGCCGCCGACAGTTACGTGATCGTGCAAAGCGAGTGGTACACCCAGCAGGTTTCCGGCCATTTGATGGGCCCGGATTTCGAGAAGATGTTGCAGGAACGCCCCGACGAAGTGGTCTTCAACGGCGCGGCCTTCCAGTACCGCGATCATCCTCTGCAGGTCACGGCCGGCGAACGCGTGCGCATTTATTTCGTGGACGCCGGTCCGGACCTGTGGAGTTCATTCCACGTAATCGGCGCGATGTTCGACAAAATTTATCCCGATGGCGACGCTGCACACGCCTTGAGCGGCATTTCCACCTACACCGTGGGTCCGGGCGCCGGCGCGATATTCGATCTGGTGATCCCGGAACCGGGCAAATACGCCTTTGTGGACCACGATATGGCGCACGCGATGATCGGCGCACAAGGCGTTTTTAACGTGCTGGCACCCGGTACTGCCCCGCCGTCACCCCAAGTGAGCGCGCCTGCGGCTTCACCGGTGACGGCGGCGCATTCTGGTGCCCGCGCTCCATCAGCTACTCTCGAACCTGCCGGTCCCTACAAATACGATGCAACCCAAGGTGCTTCACTCTACTCAGCCAACTGTGCCGCCTGCCATCAACCCGCCGGCATGGGTTTGCCGGGAGCGTTTCCACCACTCAAGGACGACCCCGTCGTGCTGAACCCGGATCCGGAGGAGCAGATCAAAACGATTCTGCGTGGTGCACACGGTCGCAACATCGGCGGTCGGACTTATCCAACTCCAATGCCACCCTTCGCCAGCGTGCTCAATGACGCGCAAATCGCCGACATCATCAACCATGAGCGCTCGTCATGGGGCAACCAGGGCAAGCCGGTTACCGCCAACGACGTAAAAGCCGTACGCTCCCGCAGCTCCGCAGGCGGAACCTTGCACTGACCTGTGCAGCGCCTGCAGTGCGACCGAGCGGCCGTCGTAGCGGTGGTTCTGGGCACGGAGAGCCGCGCTTGCATGCGAGCATCACTCGCGTCGGCACGAACGCTCCGACACGATGTCGGGGCTGGACTTCATGCCATGGATGGCTCTTTGAGCATGACGCGCATCGCCAAATTGGTGCCCGGGGCCGGATTCGAACCGGCACGGCCGTTGCCAGCCAAGGGATTTTAAGTCCCTTGCGTCTACCAGTTCCGCCACCCGGGCGGGCAGGTCAAACATCAACGAGGCTAGGGTCGGAATCGAACCGGCGTACACGGCTTTGCAGGCCGCTGCATGACCACTCTGCCACCTAGCCATTCCTGAAACGGAAAAGCCGGAGAAATTTACCATACACGGCCGTACAGCTTCAGCGCAGGCGCGACCGTGTGCGGACAAAACAACAAAAAACCCCGGTGCGGCCGAGGTTTGAATCTGGAGCGGGAAACGAGGCTCGAACTCGCGACCTCAACCTTGGCAAGGTTGCGCTCTACCAACTGAGCTATTCCCGCGCAGGGGCGCGATATTGCAGGCTCGCCCCGGGCCTGTCAAGGCGCGCTTCGGTCCCTCTTCAACTCCGGCCAGGCGGCGAGCAGGTACAGGCTCATGGACCAGAGCGTCAACGCCGCGGCGATCACCAACAAGCCCACACCGATGTCGTAGATCGGTACGCGTCCAATTGGATAGCGATACAGGAGCAGCACGATAGCCGCCATCTGCGCTGCGGTCTTGACCTTGCCGAGCCAGCTCACCGGCACATGCTTGCGCGAACCCAGCTCGGCCATCCATTCGCGCAATGCCGAGATCGTGAGTTCGCGTCCGATGATGATCATGACGGGGATGGCCATGGCCACGCGCGGATCGGCCTGCAGGATCAGCACCAGTGCCGCCACCACCATGAGCTTGTCGGCCACCGGATCCATGAACGCGCCGAAGGCCGAGGTCTCATTCCAGCGACGTGCCAGCCAGCCATCAAACCAGTCGGTCACGGCGGCCAGCGCAAAAACCAGCGCGCTCACCGGCGGGGCCCAGGTAAACGGCAGGTAAAACACCACCACGAACACCGGGATCAGCGCGATGCGCAGCAGCGTCAGAATATTTGGCGAATTGAACTTCAAGCGTCGTGCTCAATGGTTATCGTGGAACAGGGCATAAATCTGCACCGCCAGCTCCCGGCCAATGCCCCGCACGCTGGTCAAATCCTCAACCCCGGCGCGCGTGATGCCCTGCAGCCCGCCGAATTGCTTGAGCAGCAGTTGGCGCCGCTTGGGACCCAGGCCCGCGACACTTTCCAGAACCGAAGTCCTGCGCGCCCGGGCCCGCCGCAATCGGTGCCCGGCGATGGCAAAGCGGTGCGCCTCGTCGCGGATCTGCTGAATCAGATGCAGGGCCGGCGAATCGGGCGGCAGTATAAGTGGCGCCCCCCTGCCCGACAAGAAAAGCTGCTCCAAACCCGGCCGGCGCCCTGGCCCCTTGGCGACCGCCACGAGCGTGACGCCTTCGACCTGCAGCTCTTCCAGCACCTTTTCGGCCGCGTGCAACTGGCCCTTGCCGCCATCAATCAACAACACGTCGGGGATTTCGCCCTCACCTTTTTTGAGACGTGTATAGCGCCGTATGAGTGCCTGATGCATCGCGCCGTAATCGTCGCCCGGTGCCACTCCTTCTATATTGAAGCGCCGGTACTGCGCCTTGGCCGGGCCCTCGGTATTGAACACCACGCAGGATGCCACCGTACCCTCGCCCATGGTGTGACTGACATCGAAGCACTCGAGGCGCGCGGGCAACTGATCCAGGTTGAGAATTTCGCGCAGCGCTTCGTAGCGCTCCCGCAAACCCGCGTCCATGGCCAAGCGCAAATTCAGCGACTGCAGGGCATTGGCACGCGCCAGCCTCAGGAGTTTGACGCCCTCGCCACGCAGCGGACGGCGGATGGCGACCCGGTGCCCGGACTGGGATGCCACGGTTTCAGCGAGCAGCGCCGCATCGGTGAATTTTTCCGATACCAGAATCTCCCGCGGGATGTCGCGGCCGAGATAATACTGGGGCAGAAACGCGGCCAACACTTCCTGCGCGGAAGTCTCACCCACGGTCTTCGGGAAAAACGCCCGGCTGCCGAGGCTGTGGCCGCCGCGCACCAGCATCACCGCTACGCAATGCAGGCCTGCACGCGAGCTGGCGGCGATCACGTCGCAATCACCGCGCGCGGAATCGACATGCTGGCGTTCGGCAGTGCGGCGCAAACTCGCAATCTGGTCGCGATAGCGCACGGCCAGCTCGTAGTTCTGCGCGCTGGACGCCGCTTCCATGCGCTGGACCATGGCATCCATGACTTCACGCGTGCGGCCTTCGAGAAACAGGATGGCGTGTTGCACCTCTTCGGCATAATCATCCTGACTGATGAGGTTTACGCACGGCGCAGTGCAGCGCTGGATCTGATACTGCAGGCATGGCCGGGTACGGTTGCGGAAAAACGCGTCATTGCATGGGCGCAAGCGGAACAGCTTCTGCAACAGCACTACGGTTTCACGTGCTGCGTGCGCGCTCGGGTACGGGCCGAAATAACGGCTGCCAGAGCGTTGCGGCCCGCGATACACGCTCAGGCGCGGGAAGCGCATGCCGGTCTCGATGCGGATGTAGGGATAGCTCTTGTCGTCGCGCAGCACCACGTTGTAGCGCGGGCGCTGCGCCTTGATGAGGTTGTTTTCGAGCAGCAGCGCTTCCGTTTCGGTGTGCGTGACGCTTACCTCGATGGACGTCAGGTGCGCCAGCATCGCCCGGGTCTTCGGCGATTGTCCGGTCTTGCGGAAGTAGCTGGTCAGGCGCTTCTTGAGATTTCCCGCCTTGCCCACGTACAGAATCTCGCCGCGCGCATCCAGCATGCGATACACGCCCGGTGACTGGGTGACATGGGCGAGAAAACGTTTGCTGTCAAAAACGCGCTTGTCCGTCATGGATGCTGGATGTCGGGCCGGAAAGTGCACATGTCAATCGGATGTCGCGAGCGTCACTCGTGCGGGCCGGTGTGCTGTGGCTTCTCCTCGATTACGCCGTAACGCAGTGCGAGCCGCGTCAATTCGACGGCATTGGTAACGCCGAGTTTGGCGAACAGACGTGCGCGATAAGTGCTGACCGTCTTGGGGCTCAAATGCAACCTTCCGGCGATGGCCTGCGACGGCTGGCCGTCGGTAATCATCAGCATCACCTGCATTTCGCGTTGCGACAACTGCTCGAAGGGCGAGCCGCGGTTGGCATCCACTTTGGCGAGTGCCAGCTGCTGCGCGATGCTGGCCGTGATGTAGCGCTTGCCGGCCTGCACTTGGCGGATGGCGGCCACGATTTCCTCGGCGGCGCAATCCTTGGTGAGATAGCCGTGCGCGCCGGCTTCCATGAGCTGCAACGGATACGGCTCGGTAGCATGCACCGACACCACGATCACCTTGAGCGCCGGATTGCGTGCCAACAGCTGGCGCGTGGCTTCGAGGCCGCCGATCCCGGGCATGCTGACGTCCATCAGCACCAGATCGATAGCCAGGGAACGGCTGAGCTCGAGGGCGGCTTCACCGGATTCGCCCTCGCCCGCCACGCGTATGTCCGGCGTGTCTTCGAGGATCAGGCGAATGCCGGTGCGCACCAGTTTGTGGTCATCTACCAGCAAAACCCGGATCATGTGACCACCGTACCCCTTGCCCGCGTGATACGGAAAGATTACGGCAAATCCCCGTGATTGCCTAGCGCATTCCTGGTTCAAGCCATATGTGCAATTACGGCCTCGCCAAAACCCGAACAACCCACGAGCGTGGCGCCGGGAATCAGACTCTGCATCTTCTCCTCCACGTTGCGCCGCCCGGCAATCTCGCGTTTGGATACGCGGATGGCCTGACGCAGGCGCGCGAGATCGTAGGTCATGATTCTGGCCGCGATGGTGCGCGCCACACCATGCAAGATGAAGTCGGCCGCTTCCGTCCAGCCGAGATAACGCAGCATCATTTCCGCCGACAGGATGATGGAACCGGGATTGACGCGATCCTTGCCGGCAAAGCCCGGCGCCGTGCCATGCGTAGCCTCGAACACCGCGTAGCCGTCGCCGATGTTGCCGCCGGGTGCGATGCCGATGCCACCGACCTGCGCGGCCAGTGCATCGGAAATGTAATCGCCGTTGAGATTCAGGGTGGCGATCACGTCGAAGTCCTCGGGCCGCATGAGGATCTGCTGCAGGAAATTGTCGGCAATCACGTCCTTGATCACGACGTCATGCCCGGTTTTGGGATTCCTGAATTTGCACCACGGCCCGCCGTCCATATCCACGGCGCCGAATTCCTCCTTCGCCACCTGGTAGCCCCAGTCGCGGAACGCGCCCTCCGTGTACTTCATGATGTTGCCCTTGTGCACCAGGGTCACGGATACGCGATCGTGATCCGCGCAATAGCGGATCGCCTTGCGCACCAGGCGCTGCGAGCCCTCCTTGGACACCGGCTTGATGCCGATGGCGGAGCTGCCCGGAAAGCGGATGCCGGTCACGCCCATTTTGTCCTGCAGGAAGGTGATGACCTGGTGCACCTGCGACGTGCCCGCGGCCCATTCGATGCCGGCATAGATGTCCTCGGTGTTCTCGCGGAACACCACCATGTCGGTGAGTTCCGATTCCTTCATGGGCGTGGACACACCGGGGAAATAACGGATCGGCCGCACGCAGGCATACAGGTCCAGCGCCTGGCGCACGGCGACGTTGAGCGAGCGGATGCCGCCGCCTACGGGTGTGCCCAGCGGTCCCTTGATGGATACCACATACTCGCGCAGCACGCGCAGGGTTTCCTCCGGCAGGTATTGATCCCGGCCGTATTTCCGTACCGCTTTCTCGCCGGCATAAATTTCCAGCCATTCGATCCGGCGTTGGCCGCGGTAGGCTTTGTGCACCGCCGCATCCACGACCTTGCGCATCACCGGCGTCACATCCACGCCGATGCCGTCGCCCTCAATGAAGGGAACCACCGGCCGTGCAGGCACGCTGAGCGTGGTGTCGCTGTTGATGGCGATGCGCGCGCCTTCCTGGGGAAGCGTGATTTTGTCGAACTTCATGCTTGACAACCTGAGCAAAGTTGCACTGCTGCGCCCAGCGCGCGCTCATCAGAACGGAAGATCAAAATTTATTTTCCGGCTTTGCGCGCCACGATGCGCATCGCCATTTCCAGCGCCTGCTCGTAATTGAGCCGCGGATCCACCTGGGATTTGTACGCGCGTTCCAGGTCGTTGTCCGTGAGGCCGCGCGCCCCGCCGGTGCATTCGGTCACGTCGTCGCCAGTGAGTTCGAAATGCACGCCGGCGAGGATGCTGCCCAGCCGCGCATGCAACACAAACGACGATTCCAGTTCTCCCAGGATATTCTCGAAGCGCCGCGTCTTGAGTCCGCTGGCGGTGAGTTCGGTGTTGCCGTGCATCGGGTCGCAGATCCACAGCACCTGTTTGCGGGTCTTGCGCACGGCTTCCACCAGTGGCGGCAGTTTTTCCTCGATGCGCGCGGCGCCAAAACGGTGGATCAGTGTGAGCCGTCCCAGCTCATTGTCGGGATTGAGTGCGGCGCACAGCGCCAGCAGGTGTTCCGGCGCCATGTCCGGACCGACTTTGACCGCGATCGGATTGGCGATGCCGCGGAAGTATTCCACGTGCGCGCCGTCCACATCGGCGGTGCGCATGCCGATCCAGGGGAAATGCGTCGCGAGGTTGTACCAGCGCCCCGCCTCGGTCACGAACTGGGTCTGGGCCTGCTCGTACAGCAGATGCAGTCCTTCGTGGCTGGTGAAAAAATCCACACTGCTGCTGTCCGACAGCGACTGACCGGAAATGGTTTCCATGAAACTCATGGCATCGGAAATGGACTGCACGATGCGCCGGTATTCCGCTTCCAGCGGCGAGTGACGTACGAATTCCAGATCCCACAGCTCCGGATGGTGCAGATCGGCAAAGCCGCCGTCCACCAGCGCGCGCACATAGTTCAGGGTGAGCGCCGCATACTCATAGCCGCGCAACAGCAGCGCAGGATCCGCCCGGCGCTCCGCCGCCGAGAATCCCACGTGATTGATGATGTCGCCGCGATAACTCGGCAGAGTGATGCCGTCGCGGATTTCCAGGTCGGCCGAGCGCGGCTTGGCGTATTGGCCGGCGATGCGACCCACGCGTACCACGCGCTTTTTCAGGCCGTGCACCAGCACCAGGCTCATCTGCAGCAGGATCTTGAGCTTGTTGGCAATCGGCTCCGCGGTACAGGCGTCGAAACTTTCCGCACAATCGCCGCCCTGCAGTACAAAGCGTTCGCCGCGTCCGGCTTCGGCCAATTGCCGACGCAGCTTGTCCACCTCGCCGCAGGTGACCAGCGGCGGCAGCCGGCGGATGGCATCCAGCACCCGCGTGACCGCTGCCGGGTCTGCGTACAGCGGCTGCTGACCGGCCGCATGCGACTGCCAGCTGTCCGGCTGCCATTTTTTCGTGAGTTGACGATCCATAAGCGCGCGCCATGCTACACGTGCAGGCAGTTCTGGAAAAGCTCGTCTGGCACGGAACGCGGCACAACGCTAAAATAGCGCTTCCGCGGATGCGGCCGATTTCCTTCCCGCCCGCACTCCAAATTCGTCTCGCTGACCCGCGCATGCGCGCATCCCCGGGCGCGAGCGCGGCCACCGACAGGAGCTACCTACATGCATCGTGTTCTGGTACTGGGCGCCGGCAAAATCGGTTCGCTGCTGTCCGGCCTGCTGGCTGCCTCCGGCGATTACCAAGTGGACCTCGCGGACGTAAACGGTCACGCCGCACAATCCGTGGTCAGCGCCCACGGGCTGCCGGGAATCAAGGCTCACCAGGTGGATGCACGCGATGCGCGGGCGCTCGAAGCGCACTGCCAGGCACAACCGGCGGATGCCGTGATCTCCAGTCTGCCCTACTTCTGCAATCCGCCGGTTGCAGAACTGGCGCGCAAACTCAAGCTGCACTATTTCGACCTCACCGAGGACGTGGAGGTCACGCGCGCGGTGACCAAGACCGCCGCGGGAGCCGGCACGGCGTTCGCGCCGCAGTGCGGACTGGCGCCGGGTTTCATCAGCATCGCTGCCCATGAAATCATGCGGCATTTTGACGAGATCCACGACGTCAAACTGCGGGTCGGCGCCCTGCCGCAGAATCCCGGCAACATGAGCAAGTACGCGCTCACCTGGTCCTCGGACGGCGTGATCAACGAGTACGGCAATCTCTGTTACGGCATCGCCAACGGCCAGCCCGCGACCTTGATGCCGCTTGAAGGCCTGGAAACCATCCAGCTCGAAGGCCGACTGTATGAAGCCTTCAACACCTCCGGCGGTCTCGGCTCGCTCGCCGAAACCTGGGCGGGCAAGGTGCGCAATCTCACCTACAAGACCATGCGCTATCCGGGTCATTGCGAGATCATGCGCGTGCTCATGAACGATCTGCGCATGAACGAGCACCGCGACGAACTCAAGCTCATTCTGGAACGCGCCGTACCGCGCACCGTGCAGGACGTGGTGCTGGTGTACGTGTCGGTCACCGGGCTGCAGCACGGCAAGTTCATGGAAGAAAACTACGTGAACGCGGTTTATCCTCAGGAAATCGCCGGCAAGCTCTGGGCCGCGATTCAGGTGACCACGGCCTCGGGCGTGTGCGCGGTGGTGGACCTGGTATTGAAAACCCCCGGCGCTTACCACGGCCTGATCAAGCAGGAACAATTCCGGCTGGCCGAAATACTCGCCAACCGCTTCGGCAAGGCCTATGCGCAGGCGGACAGCGCGGAATTGTCGGCACGCTGGGTACGCACTGGCGCGGCTGGCAAACAATTCGTGGCCTGAGAACTATCCATGGCGGACGTGAACCAGATTCTGAGCGCGCTGGGCCTTGAACCGGACAATGCCGGCGTGTGGACGCCGACCGGCGGGTGGCGCAAGAGTGATGCGGCCCCAGTGCTGGAATCCATCAATCCGGCCACCGGCAAGGTTCTGGCCAAAGTACGCTGCGCCACACCCTCCGATTACGAGCAAGTCATCAAGGATGCACAGGCAGCCTTCCAGCAATGGCGCGACGTGCCGGCGCCGAAACGCGGCGAGGCCGTACGTCTGATCGGCATGGCGTTGCGTGCACACAAGGACGCGCTCGGCAGCCTGGTGTCGCTCGAGATGGGCAAGATCAAGGCCGAAGGCGACGGCGAAGTGCAGGAAATGATTGACGTGGCCGACTTTGCGGTCGGACAGGCGCGCATGCTTTACGGCCGCAGCATGCAGTCCGAGCGCCCACAGCATCGCATGTACGAACAATGGCATCCGCTCGGAATCGTGGGCGTGATTTCCGCCTTTAACTTCCCGGTTGCGGTATGGTCGTGGAACGCGTTCATTTCGGCGGTATGCGGCAATATCACGGTATGGAAGCCCTCGCCACGCACGCCGCTGTGCGCCGTTGCCGTGCAGCGCATACTCAACCGCGTGCTCACCGAGCACGGCTACCCCGCGATCTTTTCGATGTTCGTGGACGGCGGCCATGCGTTGGCGGAGCGCTTCGTCCGCGATGAACGCGTCGCGCTGATTTCCTTCACCGGCTCAACCGCGGTCGGCCGCAAAGTGGGCGAGGCGGTAGCCGCACGCCTGGGTAAATCGCTGCTGGAACTGGGCGGCAACAATGCCATCATCGTGGACAAAACCGCCGACCTGAAACTTGCGGTGCCCGCTATCGTGTTCGGCTCGGTGGGTACAGCCGGTCAGCGCTGCACCACCACGCGCCGTCTGATTGTGCACGAGAGCATCGCGGAGGAACTTGGCAAACGGCTCGTCAATGCCTACGCGCAAGTCAAAATCGGCGATCCGCTCGCAGCCGGCACGCTCATGGGACCGTTGTGCAGCGCCGATGCGGTCCAGCGCTTCCAGTCCGCGCTGGCCGAAGTGCAGAAAGCCGGCGGCAAGGTCCTGTGCGGCGGCAAGGTGCTGGAGCGCGCCGGATTTTTCGTGGAGCCTACGATCGTGTGCGCCCGCAACGACTGGCCCATCGTCAAATCTGAAACCTTTGCACCCATTCTCTACCTGATCAGCTACCGGACGCTGGATGAAGCCGTGCGCCTGCACAATGACGTACCGCAGGGCCTGGCCTCCGCCATCTTCACTACCAGTCTCAAAAACGCCGAGTACTTCGTCTCGCAGCTGGGCAGTGATTGCGGTATCGCGAACGTTAACATCGGCACCTCGGGTGCCGAAATCGGCGGCGCCTTCGGCGGCGAAAAGGAAACCGGCGGCGGCCGGGAAGCCGGTTCCGACGCCTGGAAGGCCTACATGCGCCGCCAGACCAACACCGTCAACTGGTCGGACCAGTTGCCGCTGGCTCAGGGCATCAAGTTTGATTTGATCTGAGGGAATTCGTCACACCGGCGAAATCCCGGCTTTCGCCGGGAGGTGCCCAGGTTCTTGAAAAGACTGAATTCCGGCTCCCGCCTTCGCGAGGACAAGTTTCGCCGGAATGACGACGCAGGTTAAACGCCGCGCTTTGCGCGGCATCGTTGTTCCAAGGAGCAATTATGCTGACCCTGCACCTGCTGATCCTCGCCATCATCCAGGGCGTCACCGAGCTGTTCCCGATCAGCAGCTTAGGTCACAGCATCCTCGTGCCGGCAGTGTTGCAATGGCCCATCGACCGGCAGGCGCCCTGGTTCCTTCCTTATATAGTCGTGCTGCATCTGGGAACGGCGGCGGCACTCTTTATATATTTCCGGCGCGACTGGTTCGCGCTGCTGGGTGGAGCATGGAAGGCCCGAGGGCGACCGAGTGATCCCAATGCCCGGCTGTTCTGGCTGCTGGTCGTGGGCACCATTCCCGCCGGCCTTATCGGTTTGGCGCTGGAACACAAGATCCGCCTGCTGTTTGGCGGATTCACCGTCGCCGCGGTATTTCTCATGGTCAACGGCGTGATCCTGTTCATTGGCGACGCACTCAAAAGGCGTGCAGCGCGTCATGAACTCACCACCATGGGTTGGGCGCGTGCGTTCGGCATCGGCATTGCACAGGCGCTGGCCCTGATTCCCGGCATTTCACGCTCCGGCGTCACCTTGGTCGCCGGCGTGTGGTCAGGACTGGATTACGCCTCGTCCGCGCGTTTTTCGTTTCTCCTCGCCACGCCCGTCATCAGCGCAGCCGGCCTGCTGGAAGTGCCGCGACTCGTGATGCACCGCGCGCGGCTGCCGGAAGGTTTGATGCTCACCATCGTAGCGGGCGGCATCTTGGCCGGCGTCTTCGCCTGGCTCAGCACCTGGGTGCTGATGAAGTACCTCGGCAAAACTGAAGTCACGGCCCTGCGCCCCTTCGGGATTTACTGCCTCGCGGCCGGCGCCGTGGCTTTGCTCCTGCACTTTGCCTGACTACGCCCCTGGGCCGCCCGGGCTCGGCACCTTCAGCTGTCGTTGCCATGGCGTATAACGCCGGTATGATGAGGCCAAATCCAGGAGGGATTTCACCCTAACGGTGTGGCAATGGCTGAAGAATCCCTGAGTCTGCTGGCGCGCTTCAAACGGCACCACATCTACCGGGTGGCGACGATTTACGCGGTCGCCGCCTGGATCATTATCCAACTGGCCAATGGCGTGTTTCCGGACTTCGGTATGCCGCGCACCAGCGTGCGCATTGTGATTGTGGTGTTGCTGCTCGGTCTCCCGGTGGTGCTGATGTTCGCCTGGCTGCTGATCAAGCCGGTGGAGCCCGAGAAATTGATGCGCTGGCAGAAACGCCGCTGGCGACTCGGTCTGCTGTTGACGGCAATCGTCATTGTATTTGTCGGCGTCTCCGGCGCATATATCTGGCAGGTTACTGCACAAAGCGCATTTCAATCTTCTCAAGCGCAGGCGACTGCTTCCACGCCCACATTTGCACCGCCGCCGAACACCGTCGCGGTATTGCCATTCCGCAATCTCGGCAGTGGAGCCATGCAGTATCTGAGCGACGGGCTGACGCAGGAGCTTACCGACGATCTCAGCCAGTTCCCCGGCATGCAGGTCATCGCCTGGCAGACCATGCACGGTTATCGCGATACCAGTTTATCGGTACAGGAAATCGGCAAACGCCTCAACGTCGCTTACATTCTCACCGGTAGCGTGATGCGCGACGGTGAGCAGCTGCGGGCGTCGGCCGCGCTGGCCAGCACCACGAGCGGCACCCAGGTATGGTCGTCTCGTTATGACCAGGACTTCAAAGATGTGTTTTCCATGCAGGACAGCATTTCCAGGGCAATTGCCGGTGTCATGCAATTGAAAATCGCTGGCAGCAGTCCACTGGTTGCCACCGCCACTCAGAACCCCGGGGCACACGACGCCTATTTGAAAGGTAAAGCCGCTTTCGGGTTACGCACGGCCGCAGGTCTGCGCGAAGGCATCAAGCAATTTCAGCGCGCAATCAAGCTCGATCCGCAATTTGCCGAAGCCTACGCACAGCTGGCAGCTGCCTACAACACAATGCCGGAGGTGACCTACGTACCGCTGCAGGAGGCCAATGGCAAAGCGCTGCGAGCCGCACAACGCGCGCTGGCAATCAACCCGAACCTAGCAGCTGCGCACGCGGTACTTGCCAACATTTTCATATCCGAACATAAACTCGACCAAGCAAAAGCGGAATTGTTGCAAACCCTGGCACTGGATCCCAACAACGCAGCCGCTCATAGCAGCTATGGTTTTATATTGCCCCTTTCCGAAGCGCTGGGCCAATACCAGCAGGCCGCTGTACTCAATCCGGATTATTGGGCGGTACAAATGAATCTCGGCGGTGCTTACGCTGAACTTGGTCAGGACGATCAGGCACTACAGGCTTTCCAAACCGCCCACAAGTTGTCACCCGATAATATTGATGCGCCGTTGGAAATCGCTTTTCTTTACCACACGCAGTCTAAAAATGCTGATGCGGTCACTACACTGCGTGGCGTGCATCCGGCAAGTGCCGACGATGCACGTATCCTGAACGTATCACTGCTCGCCTATGAAGCCTTGCAGGATCCAGCGCTTCGAGATCGGGCACTCGAGAACCTAAGGAAAGTGGGCAGCGGTAAAAGCGGAGCTTTCTCTCACTATTATGTTGCCACCGCCTACATTGTGTTGGGAGAAGAGCAGCTCGCCATCGAGCAGATCTCACAGTTCTGCAGCGGTGCCCCGGACACCTGCAACGACATCGCGGTGGACAATCACTACACGGCATTGCACGCCAATCCGCAATTTCAGGCGCTGGTATCCCGCTACGGCCTCAAGCACCGTTAGCATCGCGCCCTCATTACCCGGCATCAAGCCTTGTCTTCGAACCGGTTGCGCTCGCGGTTCTTTCTGACCCTGCGCGCATCGAACACCCGCCCGTTCATGTAGATGTAAATCCCCGGCGGCGCAATCTGCGCCGCTGCGAGCGCGCCGCCGATATTGAACATGGCATCGCTGCCGCGAAAGCGCGCAGGATTGAGCGCGCCGGTCAGCACAATGGTCTTGTCGGCAATGCCGGCCAAGGCCGCGGCGGTCTGGGTCATGGTGTCAGTGCCGTGGGTGATGACGATACGATTCTCGGTTGCAGCCGCCACCGCACTGCGTATGCGCGCGCGATCCGCGTCGTTCATGTCCAGGCTGTCCTTGCGCATCAGCGGTGTGATCTCGAAGCGCAACTGCACGTTCATTTCGCGCAGGATTTCCCCGATCTGCGGCTCGCCCACTTCATATTCACTTTGCGCGTCGAAATAAATCTTGTCTATGGTTCCCCCGGTGGTAAAGATACGCAGCGCCTGCATGCTCACGGTCCTCAATTCAGGTTGAAAGGCAAGCCGATGTACAGGTAAAAGGTCTGGTGGCCGGATTGCGAAAAGCCGGTGCCCAGATACACCGGACCGAGTGCGGTATCGGCGCCCACGAACAGTGCGGAACCGTATTGCAGGCCGTGGGCGCTGATGTTCTGGGTGCTGTCCCAAACGTTGCCGCCTTCGAGGCTCACGCCCACATACCAGCCGTTGCCCAGCACGCTCGGCAGGTTGCCGACGCGCTGCAGATAAATCACGTGCATGGAAAGCACCTGCTGGCCACGCAATTGCTGGTTGCGCAATCCCGAGAGCGACAGGAATCCGCCCAGGGTGAATTCATCGTAGAACGGCATCTGGGTATGCATGGAGCTGCCGATATCGGTGGTCAGCACCAGGCTGTGGGTGCCATCGCCGAAGGCTTGGACGCCGGTCAATTCCAGCCTGTCGTAATTGACATCGCTTCCCAGCCAGTCGCGTGCCCAGAATCCGTTGAGCGTCAGGTAAGAACCCGACATCGGAAATCCGGTGTCGCCTTGCAGGCTGTCCAAACCGAAGCGCAGCCGCAGCCCTCCCAGGGTGTCGTGGTAATTTGGCAGCGTGGATGCACCCACGTGCGGTTGGGATATCACGTGGCCATAGGATGGCCCGAACCGCAGTTCCGCAAGGTTGCCGAATTCACCGCCAAAATCGAATCCGCCGCGAATCACGCGCGTGCCGTATTGCGCCACCAGGTCCTCACCGCTGTATATATAGGAAAGCGTATTCAGATACTCGGCATGTGGGGCAGCAAATACATCGCCCGCGTAATCCAGCGGCTGGTAAAGTTCGGTGTATACGCGCCGCGTGGTGCCGATCTGGAACTGGTTGCGCCATTCGCCGCCAAACTCGTTGAGCTCGGTACGCGTCCAGCCAAACAACAACCCGTACTCGCTGCCGCCTTCAAAATCATCGGCGATCCGCAAACCGAAATACAGGTAGTTGGGCTGCCACGGCTTCTCGTCCACGCTGATGACCAGACCGGTGCGGCTGCCCTGGTGACCGATGGAGGCCGTCACCTTGGTGAAATAATTCAGGCGATATACGTGCTCCAGATCACGGTTAATGCGCTGGAAGTCCCAGCGCTCACCCGCCCGCGTCACCATGCGCGCACGGATCATGGCGGTGGGTATGTAATGATTGCCGCGGATCTCGATAAAATCCACGCTGCCGAGCGCCTCCGGCACATGGACGTGCTGCGCCTGATACTGCGCGTAGGCCTGGGGAGACAACTGCAGGCCGTGCAGCGGCGCAAGCGCCTCGAGCGCCGCTTCGCGCCCGATGCGGATAGCGTCCGCGGCACGTTTGAAGTCCACTGCGCTGATGTCGCCCAAGTCGGGCTGAATCAGGACATCTCCTGTTTTCAGACTGGCGATCGAACGCGTGACGTTTTGGTTGCCCATCAATATGATCACCTGCAGGGAAACCCCGACGACGTTGTTCAAACTGTCGGGCTTGGCGAGCGGCGTGCTCACGTTGACCGCGATCACCACGTCCGCGCCCATCTGACGGGCCACGTCCACCGGCAAGTTGTCCACCAGCCCGCCGTCGACGAGCAGATGCCCATCCAATTGCACGGGCGGGTACACACCGGGCACCGACATGCTGGCACGCATGGCCTCGGCCAGGCTGCCGTGATCCAGAACCACCTCGGCGCCGGTGTCGATGTCGGTGGCCACGGCGCGGAACGGAATGGGCAGTTTGCTGAAATCTGTATTCGGCTGCGTGGCGAGCGTCAACACGTTGAGTATGCGTTCCGGATCACCGCCGGCAATGATGCCCTCCGGAAAAAAGAACCGGCCGCGGGCATAGCCAAACTCCACGTGCAGCAGATACTCGAGCTGATACTGCTTGTCGGGATAGGACAACAGGCTGCGCGGCTGCTTGCCGGCCATGCTGGCCTGCAGATCCGGGCGTTCCAATGTGGCCTGCAGCTCCTGCGCGGTGAACCCGGACGCATACAGACCGCCGACGATGGCGCCGCCGCTCGTGCCTGCGATGCAATCGACCGGAATGCGCAACTGCTGCAGGGCTTCGAGCACACCTACATGCGCCGCGCCGCGTGCGCCACCTCCACCGAGCGCCAGGCAAATGCGTGGCCGCGACCCGGCGTTCGGGGTTGGTACCTGTGCGGGGTCCACCGCTGCCAGCGCGGATCCGCACAAGCCGATACCAAGGAATAGGCCCGCTACCCAGGTTGACGGAATTTTTGCCATGGTCGCGAGACGGAAAAAATGGTGATTGCCACTGCGCGCCATGTTACCGGATGGCTCGGGGAGCGGAATAGTTTGCTGCCGGTTGCCTTTAGACCGCGCCTCTGATTACATGTGGGCATGTGGCGCACGCCGAGCATGCTGATTCTTCCGCTGGTGGCCCCGCTGCTCGGTCCCAGTGCGGCGCTTGCTGCCGGTGACGCAGCCAGTTCCGCACTGGTATTGCATGTGGACGGCGCCATCAGCCCCGCCATGAGCGATTACGTGGTGCACGGTCTAGAAGCGGCCAGCCGCCAAAATGACGAGTTGGTAATCCTGGAAATGGATACGCCCGGCGGGCTGGACAGCTCCATGCGCAGCATCATCAAGGCGATCCTGGCGTCGCCGGTACCCGTGGTGGCGTACGTGGCCCCGAGCGGCTCGCGCGCGGCGAGCGCCGGCACCTACATTCTCTACGCGAGCCACATCGCGGCCATGGCGCCGGCCACCAACCTGGGCGCGGCCACGCCGGTGGAGCTCGCGGGTGGCAGTTCGTCCACGCCGGTGAAGCCTGAGACCGCGGAACAGCGCAAGATCCTGAATGATGCTCTGGCGTATGTCCGTGGCCTGGCCTTGCAGCGTGGCCGCAATGCGCAGTGGGCCGAGCAGGCGGTGCGCAATGCTGCAAGCCTCACGGCGGAGGAAGCCCTGCAGCAACATGTGATTGACCTCATGGCTGCCAATCTGCCGGACCTGTTGGCAAAATTGAATGGTCGCAGCGTGACTACCGCGGCCGGCACCGTGACCCTGCATACCAGCGGAATTGTGGTGCGCGAGTTTGAACGCGGACCCCGCGTCAAATTCCTCGAGGTGATTACCGATCCGACCGTGGCTTATCTGCTGCTGCTGATCGGAATCTTCGGCCTGATGTTCGAGGGCTATAATCCGGGCGGCGTGCTGCCAGGAGTGGTCGGCGCCATCGCGCTGCTGCTGGCGCTGTACGCGTTCCACGTATTGCCGGTGAATTTCACCGGTTTGGCGCTGATTATCCTCGGCATCATTCTATTCGTGACCGAGACCTTCGTGCACGCGTATGGCACGCTCAGTATCGGCGGACTGGCTGCATTCGTGTTTGGGTCCATCATACTCATGGATACCAATGTCCCGGGGTTTCAGGTTTCGCGTGGGCTCATCGGTGGCATCAGCGTGGCGGCGGCGTTGATCATCGCCGGCACCGTATGGCTGACCTTGCAAACCCACCGGCGTCCGGTGGTCAGTGGGGCTGAGGAACTGCTCAACAGCAGCGGCTCGGCGATAAGCGATTTCTCACCAATCGGCGATGGCAGCGTACGCGTGCACGGTGAACTGTGGAACGCACACAGCTCCCGGCCGCTGCGCGCCGGCGACAGCATCAAGGTAGTGCGCCGCGAAGGATTAAAATTGATCGTCGAACCTCTGGAACAGACAACTCACAAGGAGACCTGAATGGCCATCGCGATCCTCGTTATCATCATCATATTGGCACTCGTTATCCTCAGCTCGCTCAAGGTTCTGAAGGAATATCAGCGCGGCGTGGTGTTCCACTTCGGACGCTTCCGGCGTGTCTGCGGCCCGGGCATCGTGGTGGTATGGCCGCTCATCCAGCAAATGAGCAAGGTAGATCTGCGCGTGGTGGTCATGGAGGTACCGCCCCAGGACGTCATCTCGCGCGATAACGTATCCGTGAAGGTCAATGCAGTCATCTACGTGCGCATCATTGACCCGGAGAAGGCCGTAATCCAGGTTGCGGACGTATTCGAGGCCAGCAGCCAGTTGGCCCAGACCACGCTGCGCTCGGTGCTTGGCCAGCATGAACTGGATGACATGCTCGCCGCACGCGACAAGCTCAACTCCGACATCCAGACCATCCTGGACCAGCACACCGACGCCTGGGGCATGAAAGTCACGAATGTGGAAATCAAGCAGGTGGATCTGGACGAAAACATGGTGCGCGCCATCGCCAAGCAGGCGGAAGCCGAGCGTCAGCGCCGTGCCAAGGTGATTAACGCGGAAGGCGAACTACAAGCCTCGCAGAAACTCATGGAGGCCGCACAAACGCTGATGCAGCAACCCCAGGCCATTCAGCTGCGCTATCTGCAAACGCTGGTTGAGATCGCCGGCGACAAGAGCAACACCATCCTGTTTCCGCTGCCTATGGACCTGGTGGAGCCGCTGCTTGCCAAGCTAAAAAAGAATTAAAGAATTGACGCTGACGGCGCCGTTGCGTCTACAACTGACGGGCACTATGACAAGTGCAGCACAATGAACCGCTGCGCTTCAGGAGCAGGCTTGAACGCCTGTATCGAGCCTAGCGTGCGGCATACGCAAGGCTGAACGCGCCCGGACCCACGTGGATACCCGCCGACGTGCTCATCACCGACAACAGGGTTTCGACCTTGTTGCTCGTGGCGCATTGAATAAACGCATCGTAGCCAGGCAGCGATTTCACCGCCTCCGGATTACCCGCGTAGCTCATGCATACTACTTTGCTGAGTAGTCCACGCTGTATGGCCTCGATGGTCATGCCAAACAACTTCTCGACTGCGTGTTCGTAACCCCGCACGTTGGCCACCGATTCGGTCTCACCGCGATAAGCCCTCAGGATCGGCTTGATGTCCAGCATGCTGCCCATCTGGTATTTGAACCAGCCCACGCTTTTGTCACCCTTCTGGTGCGCACGGCTGCGCACGTAGAACAGATCCTGCGGAACTACATACGCCTGCACGTGCTGCGAAAAGGATTCCACGTGCTGGCGCAATTTGTCGAACAGGAACTCCTCCTGGCCCTGGATTGCCCGCAGCGCCTCGTAGACGATCACCGCGGGACCGGTAAACAGGGTCTTGCTGTCAATCACGCGCAGGCCGAACTGTTCGTCCAGGCCGGCGGCGCGACGGCGTTCCTTGTAACCCGAGAGAATCATGAAGGACGCCTGCGTGGCGTTCTCAAAGGTGGCGCTGCGGTTGCTGGAAACCGTGACGACCAATGCACGGTCGTATTTGAGTACCAGTTGATCCAGAAACAAGTCGCGGATCGCCTTGGCGGACAGCGGCGTGGTGGTGATTTCCAGGTTCTTGTCCGCCACAAACCGGCGGTAGAAGTCCATGGTCTGTTCAGGGTCGCGCAGGTCCTTGAAGCTCATGTGCCCGAAACGCATCAGTACCGGCATGATTTCAACGCCGTGCTGCTCGATGAAGGAGCGCGGCAAATCGCAGCTGGAATCAACGACCAAGCCGATCTTCTGTGGCATAAGTGCTCCTGGGCGACTGTCTGGGGCGTGCCCAGCTCTGCCCGCCGGTTTTCGCGGATCCCGCGGGCGGCAAAGCATAGCGCAACCGCCCGTAAGACAGCAAATTTCTTCCGGTTTTTCCTGAGCTTGGCAGGATTATTTGAGCTAGCGCACGAGATTTTGCAGGCTTCTTTCCGGTTCCTCCCCTAGCCCATTACCCTTCGTTACGACTTACTGATCGCAGAGTGTTGGGGCGTCGATCCTGAATATGTAATACCAATTCCCGCCCGGCTGGCATCAAACGGTCTGCCGGTCCGGCAGCCAACACAAGGCCTTGGCATCATTGGAAAACCCAAAGACTCTGCAATCCGTAATCCCGGGTTCAGCACTGCTCGTGCTTGGCCCGCTCCCAGATAGCGTCCATTTCGGCAAGACTGGCGTCTTGCGGTCGTCGGCCCTGCTGCGCAAGCTGTTGTTCTACTGCTGCGAAGCGCCGGCGGAATTTAGCATTGGTACTGTGCAACGCGGCCTGAGGATCAAGACCGAGTTTGCGCGCCAGATTGGCGACCGCAAACAGCAGGTCACCAAGCTCGTCCAGCATGCGTTCCCGCTTGGCCCCACATGTAACCTCTGCTTCCAGTTCACCCAACTCCTCGCGCACCTTGGCCAGCACCGGAGGCAGCGAATCCCAGTCAAAACCGACCTGCGCGGCGCATTGCTGCAGTTCCAGCGCACACGCCAGCTCGGGCTGATCCGTGGGGATGTCGTCCAGTAAACCGGTGCGCTGTGTAGTCATGCGGCTTCCGCGCGCTCAAGTTTTTGCAGGAAATTCACCAGCATGGCGGCCGTTGCGCCCCAGATGCTGTGGTGGCGGTACTCGAACAGGTAGTACCCCAGTTCGCGCTCCCCCACCCGCCGCTGGCGCACCTGACGGTTGGCTGGGTCACGTAAAAATACCAGCGGCACCTCGAAAACCTCGGCCACCTCCAAGGGGTCGGGCTTGAGTTCAAAACCCGTATGGACCAAGCCCACCACCGGAGTCACCGCATAGCCGCTAATGGTCAGGTAGCCGTCCAGATAGCCGACCGGCTCCACCAGCCGATGATTCAGGCCAGTCTCCTCCTCGGTCTCACGCAACGCCGTTTGCACCACATCCGCATCCCGGTCCTCGTGGCTGCCGCCCGGAAAGCTCACTTGCCCGGCGTGATCCAGCAAACCCTGGGTACGCTCGGTGAGAAGGATGGTCGGCTCGGGCCGGCGCATAACCAGGGGAACCAGCACCGCAGCGGATTTCCAGGGTTTGCGCGGCAGCATGTCCGGAGGCAAGTCACCCAATACGCGCTTGGGACTGAAATCGCGCGGTGGCCTGGAATCCTTCAGACTGAGCCGGATAAGTTCAGATATATCCATTATTTATCAAATACTAAGCATCAATAAACATTGTAAATTCTAACTATTTCTTTATGCCTCCGCGTGTGAGGGCTGCCGGATCCAGCAGCTCGCGCAGACGCGCCTCGGACAATGACGTTGAACGCTTGGCCACTTCCAAGACAGACCGCTTCTCCTTGTAGGCCTGCTTGGCAATTTCGGCGCCCTTTTCATAGCCGATGACCGGATTGAGGGCGGTTACCAAGATTGGGTTCTTGGCCAGTGCCGCCTCGATGTGCTCCCGATTCACGCTGAACCCTTTGATGGCTTGGTCCGCAAGCAAGCGCGTTGCGTTTGCCAACAATTCAATGGCTTGCAGGAGGTTGTAGGCAATCACTGGGAGCATCACGTTCAACTGGAAATTGCCGGATTGTCCCGCCACCGTTATGGTCACATCGTTGCCAATGACCTGGGCCGCGACCATGGTTACCGCCTCCGGAATCACCGGGTTCACCTTGCCCGGCATGATGCTGGATCCGGGTTGCAGCGCCGGCAATGCGAGCTCTCCAAGTCCCGCCAGCGGCCCGCTATTCATCCAGCGCAGGTCGTTGGAAATCTTCATGAGGCTGACCGCCAAAGTCCTCAATTGACCCGAAAGTTCCACGGCTGTGTCTTGGCAACTCAGGGACTCGAAATAATTTGCGCTGGCTTTGAAAGCCACGCCGCTGCGCCGGGCCAGTTCCGCAGCCATGCGCCGGCCGAATTCCGGGTGGGCATTGATGCCGGTACCGACCGCCGTGCCACCTTGAGCCAGCGCGTAGAGACGCGGCGTCACGGCATTGAGCCGCTCAACGGCATGGCGAATCTGCACAGCCCAGCCGGACATCTCCTGCCCCAAGGTGACTGGCATCGCATCCATGAGATGTGTACGCCCGGTAGTCACAATATCGGAGGTCTCACGCGATTTGGATTCAATAACCTCGGCGAGGTGCGCCAGAGCCGGCAGCAGTTTCTCCTTCAGCTCCAACGCCGCGCTCACGTGTATGGCCGTGGGGATGGTGTCGTTGCTGCTCTGACCCATGTTGACGTGATCGTTCGGGTGTACCGGCTGCCCCACCGAGCGTGCCACCAAGTGCGCAATTACCTCGTTGGCATTCATGTTGGTGCTGGTGCCGGAGCCCGTCTGAAACACGTCGATCGGGAACTGGCGGTCGTGCTGCCCCTCAGCCACCTCCAATGCGGCCACCTCTATGGCTTGGGCGCGCCCGGCGTCGAGCAGGCCGAGTTCCCGGTTGACGCCTGCAGCGCAAGCCTTGATGAGGCCAAGCGCGCGTATAAAGGCGCGTGGCAAAGTCAGGCCGCTGATCGGGAAGTTTTGCACTGCGCGCTGGGTTTGAGCGCCCCACATGGCTTTGGCCGGCACCTTGAGTTCGCCCATGCCGTCGTGTTCTAGCCGGAATCCCGTGTCGGCCATAATTTTTCTCCAAGAAATGAACTCATATATATACCGTAACGTTATGATCCAATGATATAATTCTTTGCCACGATGCTGGTTACCCGGCGCCTGCGAAAACGTCATAACCACTCGGTTATTATCCGCAATACCCCCGAGGTTTGCACGGAAACCACATGCCGCCCACGCCGCTGACTGCGATTTCCCCACTGGATGGGCGCTACGCCACGCGTCTTGACTCGCTGCGCGGGCTGTTCAGCGAGGCAGGACTCATGCACCAGCGGGTGCGTGTGGAAGTCGCCTGGCTCAGGACGCTGGCCGGGCACCCGCAACTGCCCGAGGTTCCGGCACTCAGCCGGCGGGCGAGTAGCACTTTGGACCGCTTGGTAATGGAGTTCAATTCAACCGCTGCTGCACGCATCAAGGAAATCGAAGCCACAATTAATCACGACGTCAAGGCTGTTGAGTACTACCTCAAGGAGCAGGTAAACGGCGATACCGAACTGCAGCGCGTCGGCGAGTTTCTGCATTTTGCCTGCACTTCCGAGGACATCAACAACCTCGCTTACGCCCTGCTGCTGCGTGAGGCGCGCAACTTGCACCTGCTGCCGGCCATGGAAAAAATCCTGGACCGCATGCGTGACTCGGCACACGGCTACGCCGACATTGCCATGCTGGCGCGCACTCATGGGCAGCCGGCTTCGCCCACCACACTGGGCAAGGAGTTTGCCAATTTCGCGGCGCGCATGCGCCGCCAGCAGGCGCAACTGGCGGCGGTCAGTATTAGCGGAAAATTCAATGGCGCAGTCGGCAACTACAACGCGCACGTGACCGCAGCCCCGGACCTTGACTGGCCGACCCTTGGCAAAAGAATGGTGGAGGCGTTGGAGCTGGAATGGTCACCCTACACCACCCAGATCGAGTCCCACGACTGGATGGCGGAATACTTCGATGCGTTGGCACGCTTCAATACCGTGCTGATGGATGCCTGCCGGGACATCTGGGGTTACATCGCACTCGGTTATTTTCGCCAGCAAGCCGTGAGAGCCGAAGTCGGCTCGTCCACGATGCCGCACAAGATCAATCCCATAGATTTTGAAAACGCCGAGGGCAACCTGGGCATCGCGAACGCCCTGCTGCGGCATTTCGCCGAAAAACTGCCGATATCCCGATGGCAGCGCGATCTCACCGACTCCACCGTACTGCGCAACGTGGGCGTGGCCATCGGCCACAGCCTGCTGGCGTATGAGTCCTATCTCAAGGGATTGAGTAAACTGGAAGCGGATGCCGAACGCATGCAACAGGAGCTGGATGACAACTGGGAGGTCCTCGCGGAGGCCGTGCAGACAGTGATGCGACGTTACGGCTTGCCTTCCCCTTACGAACAGCTCAAGGCCATGACGCGCGGCAAGCGGCTGGATCGTGAACAGCTGCAGCAGTTCATTCGCGAGCTGAAATTGCCTGATGCCGTCAAGCAACGCCTGCTGGAATTGACGCCCGCCAGCTATACAGGTCTTGCAATGCGCCTGGCCCACGACATCTGAATGCCCGACGTCGCTCCGACCGGTGAGTTAACACAATACACATTTAGACCGTGCCGGGTATTACTGCGGCTGCGGCTTTCGTCTGTTGGCTCGTTACAATACCGGGCAACCGCGCCTGAGCCGAGTGCCGGAACATGACTGACCGTCCACCCACCCATCGAATTCTCGCAACCTCCGGTGACTGTCGTCAGGCCGCGTTGCAACTGGCCACTCAGGCGCGTCGCAGTCTGGCACTGTTCTCGCGTGATCTGGAACCGGTGATTTACGACACCGCGGATTTTATCGCTGCCGTACAACAGATGGCGCTGCGCAGCCGGTATGCGCGCATCCGCATGGTGGTGATTGATCCGCAACTCGCAGTCAGTGACGGTCACCGCCTCATTGAGCTCACGCGGCGACTCAGCAGTTACATGGAAATCCGCCGGCCTTCGGAGGATCACGCGAAACTCGCGGAAGCTTTCCTCATCAGTGACGATACCGGCCTGATGTTCCGACCGTTGGCCAGCCGCTTTGAGGGCTTCGCCGACCTTGATGATGCGTTCCAAGCCCGCAATCGTCTGCGGCAATTCGACGAGATTTGGGAGGCGGCGGAACCCGAGCAGGAATTCCGCCGCTTGGGCCTGTGATTCCCGTCACTTCACCTGGGACGCGTGCTTGCCACCGCCATCCGACGGGCACCAAGGTGAAAGCATGACCTGGTCGCCACACGTCACCGTGGCCGCAATCGCCGAGCAGAATAAGCGCTTTCTGATCGTGGAGGAAAAAGTGCGCGGGCGTCTGGTGCTGAACAATCCCGCCGGCCACCTGGAAGCCGGCGAGAGTTTCACTGCCGCGGTGCGGCGTGAAACCATGGAGGAAACCGGTTGGGAGTTCGAGCCCAGCGCCATTACCGGCATTTATCTGTGGACCAACGCTGCCATCCGCACCACCTTTCTGCGCATTACCTTTTGCGGCCGTTGCCTCCGCCAATATCCTGATCGCACGCTGGATACGGGAATTGTCGCTCCCAGGTGGATGACACGCGAGGAACTTGGCGCGAACAACGTGCAACTGCGCAGCCCGCTGGTGCTACGTTGCATTGACGACTATCTCGGCGGCCGGCGTTTTCCCCTGGATCTGCTCGCCTCGCTGGACTCCATCACGGCACACGCTGCCCAGGCGCGCAGTTGAGCAGCGTTCCCCGCAGGTAATATAGGCTCATGAACGGAAGCAATCGGTCGTGCGTGGTGGTCGGCCTGTCCGGCGGCGTGGATTCCGCGGTCGCCGCCCTGCTGCTCAAACAGCAGGGCCATGCCGTGGAAGGTCTATTCATGGACAACTGGGAGGACGGCGAGCAACAGACCTACTGCACTGCCGCCGAGGACTTCCAGGACGCCCGCCAAGTATGCGACGTACTCGGCATCGCGCTGCACAAGGCGAATTTCGCGGCCGATTACCGCGAGCGCGTGTTCCGCCTGTTCCTCGACGAATACGCAACCGGCCGCACGCCCAATCCGGATGTAATCTGCAACCGTGAGATCAAGTTCAAGGTGTTTCTGGATTACGCGCTACGCCTGGGCGCGGAGTCCATCGCCACCGGACATTACGCGCGCCTCTCCCGCGACGACGCACAGGTGCGCCTGCTGAAAGCCCGCGACGCCGCCAAGGACCAGAGTTATTTCCTGCACGCGGTGCCGCAGACGGCGCTGGCGCGCGCGCAGTTTCCACTCGGCGAGATGCACAAACGCGAAGTGCGCGCGCTGGCGCGCGCCGCGGGATTCGCCAATCACGCCAAACCCGACAGCACCGGCATCTGCTTCATTGGCGAGCGCCGTTTTGCCGAGTTCCTGGCGCACTACCTGCCGGCACAGCCGGGCGACATCGAAACGCTGGAAGGTGAAATCATCGGCCGGCATCAGGGACTCATGTATTACACGTTCGGCCAGCGCCGCGGCCTCGGTATCGGCGGCCGGCAGGATGCCGCCGATACGGCCTGGTACGTAGCCGCCAAGGATCGACCGCGCAACGTACTGGTGGTCGTACAGGGACCGGAGCACAAAGCACTCACGCAACGCTGGCTGGTGGCGGAACAACTCCACTGGATCGCGGGCACTCCCCCGGCGGCAGAGTTCGACTGCACCGCCAAGAGTCGTTACCGCCAGCCGGACCAGATCTGCCATGTTAGTCTGCAGGACGGCACTGCGCGCGTGACCTTCAACGAGCCGCAGCGGGCGCTGACGCCGGGCCAGTACGTCGTGCTTTACCGTGGCGAGGAATGCCTGGGCGGCGGCGCGATATGCGCCGTGGAAACGGCAGCCTGTGCCGGCGCGCATACGCGGCACGCCGCATGAGCCGATCATTGTCGGACCGGGTGCTGGCACTGGCCGGCATGGTCCAGGCGAGTTCCTTGGTGAACAACGTGGCCACCAGCGTGCAACAGCCCGACGAACTGGCTTTGCACGCCACCCTCGGCAGCATCATCAAAACCCAAACCCACGACGTGCCGGAAGTGTTTGGCGGCTTGCGCGGCCTGGGACTCGGCCTGCAGCGCTTGACGGCATTGCTCGGAACGCACGATCAACAAAGTGATCTGGTGGTACTGCGCTACACGCTCAGCCTGATGCAGTTGCAGAGCAAGGTGATGCGCCGCCGCGCGCTGCGCCAAGTGCTGGAAGAAGGCATCCGCAGGGCCCAGAGTCAATTCCAGCATTTCGGCCCGCTGCACCCCAACGTACTCGCCAGTCTCGCCGACACCTACGCGCGCAGTGCGGGCACCATTCAACCGCGCATCATGGTGACCGGCGACGCCGTGCAACTCCAGAACCCGCGCATCATCAATCTGGTGCGCAGCCTGCTGCTCGGCGGATTGCGTGCCGCGGTGCTGTGGCGGCAATGCGGCGGTTCGCGCTGGATGCTGCTGTTCACGCGCGCGCATCTGCACAAGGAAGCCACGCGCCTGCTTGGCGAGAGCGGCCGCTACGCCTGAACGCAACCATCCTTGTATAATGCGCACGTAGAAAATCCGCTTTTGCCCGGCCCGCAGCCTGAATGCGGCGCCGCGCCCCCGCCGGAGTCGTTATGAAAGACAGTTTCAAGTCCCGCGCCATGCTCAACGTTGGCGGCAAGAACTACGAAATTTTCAAACTCGACGCCCTGGAAAAGAAGTACCAGGTGTCGCGGTTGCCCTATTCACTGAAGGTGCTGCTGGAAATGCTGCTGCGCCTGGAAGACGGGATAAGCGTCAAAGCCGCAGACATCGAGGCGCTGGCGTCATGGGACCCCAAAGCCGAGCCCAGCAAGGAAATCGCATTTACCCCGGCGCGCGTGTTGATGCAGGACTTCACGGGTGTGCCCGCCGTGGTGGATCTCGCCGCGATGCGCGACGCCATGAAGAACCTCGGCGGCAATCCCGAAAAAATCAACCCGCTGGCGCCCGCGGAACTCATCATCGACCATTCGGTGCAGGTGGATTTTTTCGCCAGCCCCGACGCCCTCGCCAGGAACGCCGAGATGGAATTCCAGCGCAATCAGGAGCGCTATTCCTTCCTCAAGTGGGGCCAGCAGTCATTCGAAAACTTCAAGGTAGTGCCACCCGACACCGGCATCTGCCACCAGGTGAATCTGGAATACCTGTCACGCGTGGTATTCGAGCGCGAAGTAAACGGCAAGCTGCAGGCCTACCCCGACACGCTCGTTGGCACCGACTCACACACCACCATGGTCAACGGCTTGGGCGTGCTCGGGTGGGGCGTGGGCGGTATCGAGGCCGAAGCCGCGATGCTCGGCCAGCCTTCGACCATGCTCATTCCGCAGGTCGTGGGCGTGCGGCTTTCCGGCAAATTGCCCGAAGGCGCCACTGCCACCGATCTGGTACTTACGATTGCGGAGCTCCTGCGCAAGACCGGCGTGGTGGGAAAGTTCGTGGAATATTTCGGACCCGGCGTACCCAATTTGCCGCTCGCCAACCGCGCGACGCTCGGCAACATGTCACCCGAATTCGGCTCGACCTGCGCGATCTTCCCGATTGACGCCGAAACCCTGAGTTATCTCAAACTCACCGGCCGAAGCGCTGAGCGCATCCAACTGGTCGAAACCTATGCGAAAGCGCAAGGGCTGTGGCACGAACCGGGAGAAAAGCCCGCCCAATACAGCCAGATTGTGGAGCTGGATCTCTCGAGCATTGAACCGAGTATCGCCGGTCCGAAGCGTCCCCAGGATCGCATTCCGCTGAAATCCGCCAAGGAGATCGTCGACAAGCACACGGCCAAGTTCGCCGCGGAACGCGCGCAGCGCCTGCAGGATGAAGCGCGTTTCGAGGACGAAGGCGGCGCGCCAGCACAAAAGGCGAACACAGTGATCACGCCGGGAGCGTCCGCGGTCAACATGGACGGCAACAGCTTCACGTTGCGGGATGGCGCCGCCGTCATCGCCGCGATCACGAGTTGCACCAACACCTCGAATCCCGAAGTCATGATCGGAGCCGGCTTGCTGGCGCGCCGTGCACGAGCGCTTGGACTGAAACCCAAGCCCTGGGTCAAGACCAGCCTCGCACCCGGCTCCAAAGTCGTGACCGACTATCTCCGTAAAGCGGGATTGCTCGAGGATCTCGCCGCGCTCGGGTTCGCGCTCGTGGGCTACGGCTGCACCACCTGCATCGGCAACTCCGGACCGCTGCGTCCTGAAATCAGCAAAGCCATCGGCGCGGGCGATTTGTCCGCGTGTGCGGTGCTCTCCGGCAACCGCAATTTCGAAGGCCGTATTCACCCGGAAGTCAAAATGAACTTCCTCGCGTCGCCGCCCCTGGTGGTGGCCTACGCCATTGCCGGCAGCATGATCGTGGATCTGGTGAAGGATCCGCTCGGCACCGGCAAGGACGGCAAAACCGTGTATCTCAAGGACATCTGGCCCAGCCAGAAGGAAATATCCGACCTGATTGCCGACAACATCGAGTCCGGCATGTTCACCGAGGTGTACGGCAAGGTCTACGCGGGCGACCAGCACTGGAATGGCATGCGCGTTCCCGAAGGCGAAATCTATCAATGGGACGAGCATTCCACCTATGTGCGCAACCCGCCCTACTTCGACGGCATGCGCATGCAGCCGCAAGCGGTTGCCGACATCACGGGCGCACGCGTACTGGCACTGCTCGGCGACTCGGTCACCACCGACCACATCTCACCCGCGGGCAGCATCAAGAAGAACGGACCGGCGGGCGAATATCTGATCAAGCACGGCGTGCAGCCCAAAGATTTCAATTCCTACGGCTCGCGCCGCGGCAATCACGAGGTCATGATGCGCGGCACCTTCGCCAACATCCGCTTGCGTAATCTGCTGGCGCCTGGCACGGAAGGCGGCGTGACCATGCATATCCCGAGCAGCGAAGTCATGTCCATCTACGACGCCTCGGTGAAATACCAGCAGGACGGAACGCCGCTGCTGGTGATCGCCGGCGAGGAATACGGCAGCGGCTCTTCACGCGACTGGGCTGCCAAGGGCACACTGCTGCTGGGTGTGAAGGCGGTGATCGCCAGGAGTTTCGAGCGTATCCACCGTTCCAACCTCATCGGCATGGGCGTGCTGCCGTTGCAGTTCCACAAGGGCGAGGATGCCAAATCCCTCGGCCTCAGTGGCAAGGAGGAATTTTCCATTGAGGGACTGGATGGGGCCAGCGCCAAAGAAGTCACCGTCAAGGCCAAGACCGACGGCGGCAAGGTCACGAGCTTCAAAGTGCGCGTGCGGCTCGATACCCCGAAGGAACGCGATTACTACCGTAACGGCGGCATCCTGCAATACGTATTGCGTCAGCTGGCGGCGTAACCCGCCCCATGGGGCGACACAGGCCGCGATTCCAGTGCGGCGAAGCTCAAGGTGCCGTTCTGATGTGCAAGACCCCGCCGCTGGCGGGGTTTTTTATCTGTTCAGGCGGTCGTGGCGGGTACCGCATGCACGCCGTGTACCGCCAAGATCCCAAAGCTGACAATCATTCCGGCAATCAGCAGCACGTACACGACCAGCAGCACGATCATGAGTATGCCGAGGTACTTCCAGAAGGATTTCTGCCTCGCCAGCGCGTCTTCCACCGCCAATTGAATGTTACCCGGAGCCATGCGCCCGATGGCCGAGCCATAGCGGAACAGGATGATGCAGGGCAGCAGATACATGAATACCGCTGCCACGATTTCCGCCGCGCCGATACCGAAGCCAAGCACGGGGCCAAAGAATCGCGGCAACGGCTGTTGCGCTGGCATAGCGCCGATGAGGCTGAACGCCGCGAACATCCAGATTCCGCCGATGATCATGAAGGCGGTGAGAATAAAGCCCAGTATGGCCAGAAAAATTACCCACGGCCGGGTGCGACGCAGCGAATCAAGCATGCCGTCGGTGAGCATGTTGGCGGTGACCTGCATGACCAACCTCCCTCGTCAAGCTCCATTGACCACGCATAAAAAACCGCCGTTATCCTGACTGATAACGGCGGCGGAATGCAACGGGCTGCGCGCTTACTTGAATTCTGCGGTCTTCCACACCACCGGCTGCCAATTGCCGGAAGCATCGAACTTGGCGCCGATGTAGTAGGCTTTGCCGGCCTGCAGGTCGAGTTTCAGGTCCTGCATCTGGCGCGCATCGGGCAGCTTCTGTTTGAGACCTGGCACATAGTCGAGATTCACAATCTTGGTGAGTTTGATGCGCAGCGTGTAGTCGCCCGGCTTCATCCACACCACGCCCTGATCCGAACGGTTGGTGAGCGTGCCATCCACCATCCAGATGCGCACCGGATATATCTGGCTGGGAACCATCTTGTAGTTCAGATACAGTACCGCATGCGGCTCGCTGCGCGAGTTCACGAACGCGGACGAAACTGCGGCAAACGCCGTGGCGCAGATCGCCGCACACAGCACACCCGCACACCAAGCCAGCGAATTGCGAATTGCGATGTTCATGGATTACCTCCTGCGCGCAGGTGCAGCTGCAAGCAAAAACTCAATACTTGGCGGCTTCCGTCTTCCACACTACGGGCTGCCATTTGCCCGAAGCCGCAAATTTGGCGCCGATGTAATAGGCGGTGCCGGCCTGCACGTTCAGCTTCAACTCGTGCGCCTTCTGTCCGTAGGCAGCACTGCGCGAGAGACCCGGAACATCGGCGATGTTGACCGCGCCCAGCTTGATGTTGAAGGTGTAATCGCCGGGTTTGATCCATAACACGCCCTGGTCGGAACGGTTGGTCAGCTCGCCGTCCACCGCCCAGATTTTTACCGGCCAGATCTGCTTGGCGGTCTGGTTCACATTGAGATACAGCACGCCATGGGGTTCGCTGCGCGATCCCACAAACGGCGAGGCCGCCATGGTCGCCGCGCCCATGGCTGTCAGCATCAGGCCGAGCACCCATGCACAAGATCGAGCGTTCATCATCCACCTCCTCCGGGCCAAACCCGGAACACGTTCAAAGTATAGCGCAAAAATACGAAGAATTACGTTGTAATGGCCAATATCATCACGAACCCCGCGCTACCGGTCGCGATGCGTCGCGTATCCACTCACTCCAGGAACCGGCGTACAGCCGGCCGCCGCTCAATCCCGCCACCTCCATGGCCAGCAGGTTGTGACAGGCCGTGACACCGGAGCCACACATGCAGACAGTCTCGCCCGGTGCCGCGCCGTCGAGGGCGGCGATGAGGCGCCTACGCAGCGCCTCTGCTGATTGGAATCGTCCATCCCCCGAAATGTTCCCCAAGTACGGCAGGTTGACGGCGCCCGGTACATGGCCGGCCACTGCATCAATCGGCTCCTGTTCACCGCGGAAACGCTCGGCGGCGCGCGCATCCAGCAGCCGGCCCGCCCCGGAACGCATACGCTCCAGCACCAAGGCCGAACTGAGCCACATGCTGTCATCCGGTCGGGCCTGGAATTTACCCCGTGCCGACACCGGCGGTGGCTCGTGACTGACCGGCCGACCTTCCCTGTGCCACTGCGTCCAGCCGCCATCAAGCACCGCGACTTGCGGATGACCCAGCCAGCGCAGCAGCCACCAGAGCCGCGCGGCAAAAGCACCGGCCGCATCGTCATAAGCCACAACCTGGGTGCCGGCACCCACGCCAGCTGCCGCAAGTTTCGCCGCCAAGACCTCCGGCTCCGGCAAGGGATGGCGCCCGCTCGCAGCCGTCACGGCGGAAGCCAAGTCCCTGTCCAGATGCAGATAGTGCGCACCAGGGATATGTCCGGCGACATACGCGCGCTCACCGGCGAATGGATCGACAAGCTCAAAGCGGCAGTCAAATATGCGCCACCCGGAATCAAGTTGGCGCGCCAAGGTTTCCGCATCAACCAGCGTGGTGTATCGCATACCACTTCCTCATAAATACGTCGTGGAAAAGTATAATTCCGGGCACCCGCAAGGAGCGCATTCATGGAACGCACGTTAAAAGGCAAAACCCTGTTCATCACCGGCGCGAGCCGCGGCATCGGCGCGGCCATTGCACTGCGTGCGGCGGCCGATGGCGCCAGCATCGTGATTGCCGCCAAATCCGCGCAGCCCAATCCCAAGCTGCCCGGCACCATCCACACGATGGCGGCCGAAGTCGAAAAGGCCGGTGGCCGGGCGCTGGCTGTTCAGACCGACGTGCGCGAGGAGGAATCCGTGCAGGCGGCAGTCGCCCAGGCGGTGGAACGCTTCGGCGGCATCGATATCCTGGTGAACAACGCCAGCGCCATCTGGCTCGCAGGTACCGCGGATACGCCCATGAAACGCTTCGACCTGATGATGTCGGTGAATCTGCGCGGCACCTTTCTGTGTTCGCAAGCCGTTCTGCCGCAGCTGTTGCAGGCCGCAAATCCGCACATTCTCAATCTTGCGCCGCCGCCCAATCTCGCGGCCAAATGGTTCGCGAGACACACCGCCTACACCATCTCCAAGTACGGCATGAGCTTGTGTGCGCTCGGCATGGCCGCGGAATTCTCCGGACGCGTGGCGGTCAATGCACTCTGGCCGCGCACCGTGATCGCCACGGCAGCCATCGCCATGCTTGGCGGGCGCGTGGCGGCGGAGCAATGCCGCACGCCGGAAATCGTCGCCGACGCCGCGCATGCCATCCTGACGCGTGATGCCAAGACCTGCTCAGGTCATTTTTTCATTGATGACGAAGTGCTGCGCGAGGAAGGCGTAACCGATTTGGACAAATATGCGGTCAGACCCGGCAGCCCGCTGGCGCCTGACCTGTTTCTCGATTGAGCTTTAGCCTCATGCGGGTCGGCATGGACGCGCAAAGGCAATTTGTGGGTCAGGGAGAAATCAGCAAAGTTCTCGCCCCGCGCACGTCGTTATTTCAACTCCACCCACGCCGGCACATCGCGCCAGGCCTCGCCCAGCTCCCGATCCAGCTCGCGCCAGCGCGGTTCGTAGTGTGCCACCAGTTTCCAGAAACGCGGCGCGTGACTGAGCACGCGGGTGTGTGCCAGTTCGTGCACCAGCAGATAGTGCACCAACCGCGGCTCGAGAAACAGCAATTTGTAATTCAGGCTGAGCGTGCCACTGGAAGAACAGCTGCCCCAGCGGCTGGTCTGGCCGCGTATCTGCAGTCGCCGGTAACTGGCTTGCATGAGCGCGCACAAGCGCAGGGCCTGTGGTTCCAGGCAGGCACGTGCACGACGCGTCAGCCAGCGGCGCAGCGCGCCTCGGCACCGCGAGTTATCGGCATCGGTATGCAGCACGGTCAGGTTCCGGCCCGCGCAGTGAATGCGGACCCCAGACGTGATCCCCTTGCGATATTGAACCTGCCAGTGTTCACCCAGCGCCTGCAGGTCGAGGTCTCTGGGCAATTCCTGATCTGCATCGGTGAGCTGTGACTGCATCTCCGACCAAGTGCTGCGTATCCACTGGCGTTGCCGGGCAAGAAACGCACGCACGCGCTCCTTGCTGGTGTGCGTGGGAATCACCACCTCGATCCCCTGCCACGGCGTGATGCGCACCTGCAGCTGTTTCGCGCGTGTACTGCGGCGCCAGCGGTATTCCGGTGATCCCAACATGCCCATCGGTTCTTTCACTTTCTGGATTTCAGTTCTGTAGCGCCATTCGATTCACACAAGTGCCGCCAGCAACAGCAAGCACAATCACGCGGAAAAACCGTCAACGATTTCCCGGAACGGCGTACGCATCGAGCCTGCTCCGAGGGTCAGCGAAACGGTGAATTGCGGGACCCCATGATTCTATGGGCACCGCCCAGGGGTGGGCTAGAGCAGCGCCACGAGGGCCATAATCAGCAGGTACAGGGTGGCAGCCATGCCCAGCAGCCAGCTGAAACTGCGCAACCAGGACGCACCCAGAATTCCAGCCGGCATATGTACCAGCCGCGCAGCCAGGAAGGCCAGGCAGGCCCAGGCCGTATATTGGGTAAAGCCGCCGGTGAAAGCGAGCAGCAAAACCGCAATTGCAAACGGCGGATAATTTTCCCGCAGGTTGTCATGCGCACGCAGCGCGCGCTCGGCGGCCGGCGGCAACGGCGGCCGCTCTGCGCTGACGCGGCTGCCTGCGAGCCACTGAAACCCGGACGTTTGGGATTGGGCGATCCACAGCGGCAACCAGGAAAACAAGTAAAACAACGTGACTACCGCCAATACGGTCATCTCCGGAGACATGCTCCACCTCCTCACGTACAGTGTGCCGGATCTGATGCCGACAGCGGGCGATCACCGGCACCATTGGATAATGGATTGACGACCGGCACTGTACACCCATGCTGACCTTTCTCCGCCAATGGCGTGAACGTTCCATTCTCAAACGTCGGCCCATCGGCGAGCGCGCCTGGCGGCAGGCGCTCGACCATTGCGCTCCTGCGCGCCGCCTCAGCGCCAGCGCGCAGGCCCGTCTGCGGGTGCTGGCAACGCTGTTCCTCGCGGAAAAATCACTGGAGCCGGTACAGGGATTGCGGCTCGACGATGGCATGCGCGTGCTGCTGGCCGTGCATGCCTGCATTCCGATCCTGAATCTCGGCCTCAAATGGTATCGCGGTTGGCATGGCGTGGTGCTCTATCCAGGCCTGTTCATTCCCAATCGCCAGTTTGTGGATGCGGCCGGCGTGGTGCACCACGACCACCGCGTCATGGCCGGCGAATCCTGGCAACAAGGCCCGCTGATCCTGTCCTGGGAATCGGTCATGCAAGCCGGCACGCCGCCCGGACACAACGTGGTGATCCACGAATTCGCGCACAAGCTCGACATGTTGAACGGCGAAGCCAACGGCTTTCCACCCCTGCACCCAGACATGCGGCGTGGCGAATGGACGCGCGCATTCAAGCAAGCCTATGCCGCATTGCAACGCGCATGGCAGGCGGGCGAGATCACCGTGCTCGACCCTTACGGTCTCGAGAACCCCGGCGAGTTCTTCGCGGTGGCGAGTGAAGCTTTTTTTGAAACGCCGGTTATATTGCGCACGCATCTGCCGGAGCTTTATCGGCAACTGTGTCTCTTTTACCGTCAGGATCCCAGCAGCTTGTGAACACACACCACGCACTGATAGACATCAGCGCCAATCTGACCCACGACAGCTTTGACGCCGACCGTGAAGCGGTGATCCGTCGCGCGCAAACAGCCGGTGTGGCGCAATTCATCGTCACCGGCAGTGATTTGGAGCACAGCCGCAAAGCCCTGGAACTCTGTCGCCAATGGCCAGGCACATTGTTTGCCACCGCCGGCACGCATCCCCACCAGGCCAAAGAATTTGATGCCGCCGCGCCGGCCGCACTGCGCACCCTGCTCGCCGCGCCCGAGGTCGTGGCCGTAGGTGAATGCGGACTGGATTATTTCCGCAATTTTTCTCCGCAGGACAACCAACGCCGGGTTTTTGAAACCCAACTGAAACTGGCCGCGACAACCGGCAAGCCGGTATTCCTGCACCAGCGCGACGCGCATGCTGATTTCACGGCGATTCTGCGGCGCTGGCGGCCACGGTTGTCCGCCGCAGTCGTACATTGTTTCACCGATGGCGAG
The DNA here is from genome assembly GCA_028864905.1 of Gammaproteobacteria bacterium. Taxonomy (GTDB): domain Bacteria; phylum Pseudomonadota; class Gammaproteobacteria; order Natronospirales; family REEB76; genus REEB76. The sequence goes on along the minus strand of JAGWLP010000002.1, from coordinate 5,297 downwards.
CAGGAGCTGCGGGACTACCTGGAACTCGATTGCCACATCGGTATCACCGGTTGGATCTGCGACGAGCGCCGCGGCAGGCATCTGCGCGAACTGGTCAGGCTGATTCCCGCTGACCGGCTGATGCTGGAAACCGACGCGCCTTATCTGCTGCCGCGCGACCTCAATCCCAAGCCGCACACGCACCGCAACGAGCCGATGTACCTCGCACATATCTGCGCGACCGTGGCGGAGTGCGTTGCTAAACTCCGCAAGCAAGTTGCCGATGAAACCACAGCCAACGCCAGGCGTTTTTTCAACATCCTGTTAAAATGAGTACACGCATCGCTCCACCTGTCCGGAGACCACAGTGAATCAAGAAAAAATCCAGCAGTTCGTCAGCCACAACTGGGACGATTCCATACTGCCTACGATTCAGGATTACATCCGCATTCCCAACAAGTCGGTCGCCTTTGACCGCAATTGGCAGCAGCACGGCCACATGGAGCGCGCCGTGCAACTCGCAGCCGAGTGGTGCCGCCGTAACGCAGTTCCGGGCATGCAGCTTGAAATCCTGCGGGCTGAAGGTCGCACCCCGCTGTTGTTCATTGAAATTCCCGGCGCAGGCACGGACACCGTGCTGCTCTACGGTCATCTCGACAAGCAACCGGAATTCACCGGCTGGGCCGAGGGTCTGGATCCGTGGACACCGATGCGCCGCGATGACAGGCTTTACGGCCGCGGCGGCGCAGACGACGGCTACGCGGTATTTGCCTCGCTCACCGCGATCCGCGCCTTGCACGATCAGAACCTTGCGCACGCGCGCTGCGTCGTGGTCATCGAATGCTGCGAGGAATCCGGCAGCCTCGACCTGCCGTATTACATTTCCCAATTGGGCGAGCGACTCGGCAAAGTGAGTCTGGTGGTGTGTCTCGATGCCGAGTGCGGCAACTACGACCAGCTCTGGTGCACCACCTCCCTGCGCGGCAACCTGACCGGCACGCTCGCCGTGGATGTGCTCACCGAGGGCGTGCATTCCGGCGCTGCGAGTCCCATCGTGCCCTCGAGCTTCCGCATTCTGCGCACGCTGCTCGATCGCGTGGAAAACAGCGCCACGGGCGCGAGCAAGGTGAAAAGCCTGAAACCGGTCATTCCGGCGCAACGCCGTGCGCAAATCCGCAAAGCTGCCACGGTGCTTGGCAAGAGTGTGTACGGAAAGTTTCCGTTCGTGAAAGGCATGCGGCCTACGTCCTTGCAGCCTGCCAAACTGCTGACGGAAAATACCTGGGGCGCAACGCTTTCCGTTACCGGCGCCGAAGGCCTGCCTGCCATCGAAAGTGCCGGCAACGTGTTGCGGCCACACACCGCAGTGAAGCTTTCATTCCGCTTGCCGCCGACCGCGGATGCACGCAAGGCGACCGCCGAAATCAAACGCTTGCTGGAAAAAGATCCGCCCTACGGCGCACGCATCAAATTCACGTCCGATCCGGCCATGGGCGGCTGGAACGCGCCATCTGTGGCGCCGTGGCTGGAGCGCTCGATGCAGGCGGCCTCGAAGGCATTTTTTGGCAAGGCCGCGATGTACATGGGTACCGGCGGCAGCATTCCCTTCATGGGTATGCTCGGCAAGAAATTCCCCAAGGCGCAGTTCCTGGTGACCGGCCTCCTGGGTCCGCATGCCAATGCGCACGGTCCGAATGAATTCCTGCACATTCCCACCGCCAAGAAACTCACCGCCTGCGTGGCGCAGGTGCTGGCTGACCACAGGGCGCGCAATCCCGGGTAATGTGCCTGATGAACGGGCGGCACGCGGGATCGCCGTAGCTGTGGAGACCGCAGTGGGATCTTGCGGCGATGCTGATGGGTGGCGCTGTCAGCCTGCCGGCGCATCGGATGATTGGGGCTTGACCGCCGGCAGTTCCTCGTCGGCGTGAACGCCGGCGGCTTCGCGTAACCGGGTCCACGCAGCCTCAAGCCCGGTATCCAGCGTGACTGCCGGCTTTTTCTTGCGCCGCAGCGGGCGGGCGAAATCCTCGAACAACTCCACTTCGGCTGGACAGCCTTTGGGAAAATGACACTTGCCGGTAAACAGCACGCGCGGCACGATGTTCAGCTCCGGCGTCAATGCACGCAGCGCAATGCTACGGTCCTGCAGTGCGTGCAGCGGATTGCGGAACACGAATCGTCGCCGCCCCACAGCGCTCCACTGGTCCATTTTGCTGCCGGCAAACACTGCACCGTCGGCGTGGCGCAGCAGCAGCAAGTAGAGCTTGCCGTCGCGCAGCAGCAGCGCGTCCACTCCGATATGGCCGCCGACACCGTCCGGCAGCACCATGTCGCGCATCAGCCGGTCGGCAATGTTGCGCAACGTCCCGAGCATGTCTCGACGCACCGCCGTGAGGCGCAGCCAGATGAAAATGGCAATAACGGCTGCCAGCAGGCAGGCCAGCACTGCGACGGCCGGCCACAACAGCCAACTTGTGTACCACGGATGCATGCGCACACTTTCCCCTGAGCAGCGGGATTCCCGGTTATCGGAGATCGGGTATTTTACTTAAGTAAGAGAAAATTGAGAATCAGTCTAGAACGGAATGCGCCGCAACAAAATGTCGCGGAACATCACCCAGTCACCTGCGAGACTGCGCAATGGATACTTGAAGGTCGCGGGGCGATTCTTTTCGAAGAAGAAGTGCCCGACCCAGGCGAAGCCATAGCCAAAAACCGGCATCAATATGAAACCCCACCACCAGTGACTGACCAACACGCCGATCAGCGTGAGCAGCACCAGCCCGCTGCCGATGAAATGCAGCCGCCGGTTGCTGCGATTGCGATGCTCGCTCAGATAGAAACCGTAAAACCTGCGGAAGTCGGCAAATTCCTGTGCCATGGCGCGCTCCTGGGTCAAGCCATGAGCACAAATATACCGCGTGCATCCCGGAAAATCGCAATACTCACGATAAACGCGAACAGCAGGATGGCGCTCGCGAACAGGGCAAACCGCAGCCAGCGTGGCCGCGGCAGGCGGAACGCCAATACGCCGAGCACGATGTAGCCGATCACGCACAGGATCTTCACGCCCAGCCAGGTGACGTGGAAGGGATTGAGCCTGAGCATCACCGCGAGCCAGATGCCCATAGCGAGCAGCAGGCTGTCCACGATGTGGGGCAGCACCTTCCAGATGCGCTGCGGCAGCGGCCGTGCCGCCAGCACGGTAAACCCGCCGCGCAGCCCGAACAGCACAATACTGCCGCCCGCGAAAATGATGTGGGCCAGCCGGACTTCATCGAACACGCAGAGTCTCCATCAGAAGGTTGGGATTTGGTTATTGCGGTTAACAGGACTAGAATAGTCCCATATCGTTTCCGAGTCCAAGACCGATGCTGCGCGTAAGCAAGCTGACCGACTATGGCACCGTGGTGCTGGCCCACATGGCCCGCAAGCCTGCGGACATGTTTGCCGCCTCAGATGTGGCGACCGCCACGCACCTGACCGTGCCCACGGTGAGCAAATTGCTCAAGTGTTTCACGCGCGCCGGCCTGGTGACCTCGCAGCGCGGCGCACGCGGCGGATACAGCCTGGCGCGCGCGCCGGAGCGCATTACCGCGGTGGAGATCATCGACGCCGTCGAAGGCCGGGTCGCCATCACCCAGTGCAGCCTCGGGCACGATCGCTGCAACCTCGAAGCCGTATGCGGCGTCGGTCACAACTGGCAGCGCATCAGCATGGCGATCCGTGAAGCGCTGCGTACCGTCACCCTGGCGCAGCTTGCGCGGCCGACTGCCGCGGTACCACTGCACATGGATTTTGGCGCGCTGCTCACGCACACCCGCCACTCCCGCACCTGAACGAGGCAAGCGCATGGCCAAACGCGCAACTGACCTGGAAAAGCTGATGCGCAGCGAGTACCGCCACGGTTTCGTCACCGACATCGAAGCCGACACGGTACCGCCCGGCCTGAACGAGGATGTGATCCGGCTGATCTCGGCCAAAAAAGGCGAACCGGAATTCATGCTCGCGTGGCGCCTCAAGGCCTACCGTCACTGGATCGCCATGCAAGAACCGCATTGGGCGCACGTCCAGCATGCGCCGATCGATTATCAGGCAATCTCCTATTACTCGGCGCCCAAGACGCAAAAAAAAGAAGAGGGTCCGAAAAGCCTTGCGGACGTGGATCCCAAGCTGCTGGAAACCTACGAGAAACTGGGCGTGCCGCTGCACGAGCGCGCCAAGTTGGCGGGCGTGGCCGTGGACGCGGTGTTTGATTCGGTTTCGGTCGCTACCACTTTCCGCAAAAAGCTGGCGGAGGTTGGCATCATTTTCTGCTCGTTCTCGCATGCCGTGCAGCATCACCCGCAGCTGGTGGAACAGTATCTCGGTTCGGTGGTGCCCTATTCCGACAACTTCTTCGCCAGCCTCAACTCCGCGGTATTCAGCGACGGCTCGTTCGTGTTCGTGCCCAAGGGAGTGCGCTGCCCCATGGAGCTGTCCACCTATTTCCGCATGAATGCCGCCAACACCGGCCAGTTCGAGCGCACGCTCATCATCGCGGAAGAAGGCGCCTACGTGAGCTATCTCGAGGGATGCACGGCGCCGATGCGCGACACCAATCAGTTGCACGCCGCGGTGGTGGAATTGATCGCACTCGAAGGCGCGCACATCAAGTATTCCACGGTGCAGAACTGGTATCCGGGCGACGCCAACGGCCAGGGCGGCATCTACAATTTCGTCACCAAACGCGGCGAATGCCGCGGCGCCAATTCACACATCGCCTGGACCCAGGTGGAAACCGGATCGGCCATCACCTGGAAGTATCCGAGCGTGATCCTGCGCGGTGACAATTCGATCGGCGAGTTTTACTCGGTCGCGGTCACCAACAACTTCCAGCAGGCCGATACTGGCACCAAGATGTTGCATATCGGCAAGAACACCCGCAGCACCATCGTGTCCAAGGGTATTTCCGCCGGCCGCTCGCAGAACAGCTACCGCGGGCTGGTGAAAGTACTGGGCGGCGCCGACAACGCGCGCAATTTCACCCAGTGCGACGCCTTGCTGCTCAGCAACCGCTGTGGTGCGCACACTTTTCCGTACATGGAGGTCAGGAATCCCACCGCCAAGGTGGAGCACGAGGCCACCACCTCGAAGATTGACGACGACCAGTTGTTCTACTGCCGCAGCCGCGGCATTTCCGCCGAAGATGCGGTCAACATGGTGGTGAGCGGCTTCTGCAAGGACGTGTTCAAGGAATTGCCGATGGAATTCGCGGTGGAAGCCCAGGGCCTGCTGGCGGTCTCGCTGGAAGGTGCCGTCGGGTAAACCGGGTA
>JAGWLP010000052.1 GCA_028864905.1 Gammaproteobacteria bacterium | reverse complement strand
GGCGCGGCGTGTTGTTCAGATGATCGTCGCCGCGAATCACATGCGTGATACGCATGTCCATGTCGTCCACCACCACGCTGAAATTGTAGGTGGGCGCACCGTCCGAGCGCTGGATGATGAGATCATCCAGTTCCGCGTTGTCGAATACCACCCGGCCGCGTACCAGATCATTCACCACCGTCTGGCCGGTCTGCGGATTCCTGAAGCGCAATACCGGCGCGACGCCGGGACGCGGTTCGCGGCGCTCGCGGCAACGTCCGTCGTAGCGCGGCTTCTGCTTGCGCGCCAGTTGTTCGGCGCGCATCCGTTCGAGTTCCTCCTTGGTGCAATAGCAGTGATACGCATGCCCCGATTGCAGCAGTTGTGCAGCTATCTCGCGATAGCGGTCAAAACGCCGCGTCTGATAATACGGACCCTCATCAGGCCTGAGATCCAGCCATGCCATGCCGTCGAGGATCGCCTGCACCGCCTCGGGCGTGGAGCGCTCGCGATCCGTGTCCTCGATGCGCAGCACGAACGTGCCGCCGTGATGGCGCGCGTACAACCAGCAGAACAGCGCGGTGCGCGCGCCGCCAATGTGCAGGTAGCCGGTGGGGCTCGGTGCGAAGCGGGTGCGGACAGTCATGCAGGGTACGGGAGGTAAATCCGGGTGCGCATTTTACACGGCGGGCGCCTGCTTCAGGCGCGGAAATGCAGCAATTGGTCCAGCAAGGTATCGGTATTGATGTCTTCGCCGCTCAGGGCCATGGCCAGCAGTTCGCCACCCAGAACCTGCGGCGACACGATCAGATCGGGACGCACGCGCTTGACGCTGGCGAGATTGCGGGTGTGATGCACCACGGCCACGGTCTTGACCTTTTCCGCCAGCTCGCGCATGGCCAGCACCACGAAAGCGTTTTCCGCGTCGTCCTCGCTCAGCGCCAGAACCGCACGCGCACGCTCGGCACCGGCACGGCGCAGCACTTCCAGATCGCTGGGATTGCCCGTGACCACGTCGAGTTCACTGTCCGTCTCCCGATCAGCGCCGGGATCGTGAATGAACGTCACTTGCTGGCCGCGCGCGCGCAACTCCTTGCAGGTGTTGTAACCCAGAGGGGTCTTGCCGACGATGACGTAATGGTCGCTGCGCTGCATTTTTCGCTCCCCGGGCCGCAAAAGCGAAGCAATCCGCCCGTTGATGACCGGAACCAGGATGGCTCCCAAGGATACGGCAAATATGGCCACCGCCAGTATGATGAACGAGACGACGAACAGCTTGGCTTCGATGGTCTGTGGCGTGATGTCGCCGTAACCCACGGTGGTCATGGTGACCACGGAAAAATACAGCGCCGTCGCCAGATCGGTGATCGGCGGCTTGAATTCCGCGCCCAGCTCGTAGCTGCCGAACACTGCGTATGCCAGCAGCAAGGCGATGCTGGTAACCGCGAATAACGTACCGGCCGCCACGCTGCTGCGCTGGAAACTGCGGTACGCTGCGAGCGTGGCCACCAGCAGGATCGCGTTGGCGGCCAGCATGAAACCCGAGGTCGTCGAATAATCGGCGATGCCGAGCGCCAGATCCGTAGCCAGGATCAGCAGCACGATCACCCAGGCGAGCCGCGAACGCAGCTGCATGCCGATGGCCATGATGATCAGGAATACCCCGATCACGATGGCGGGCACACCATGCGCCGCCGAATGCATGAGGCTCGCGGACTGCACCGCCTCGCCGGTGCTGATCAGATGCAAGCCCAGGGCGCGGGGAATTTCCGGGGAAATCTTCAGCAGGCCGAAGAGCGCCACCGCAACAGCCAGAGGCGCCTGCGGAAACCACAAGTTCAGGTGCAGATCGTGCCGCAAACCTGCATACACGCGCTGCACGCGTGCGGACAGGCCCGCATCCGGAAGCTTGGCAAAATCGGCAGGACGTTTCATGCGGCGCGGCCGGGCGGGCCAGAATCAATGCACCGGATTACCGGTAGTACCAGGTGAGCGCGGCTTCCAGCCGGTTGCCGTTGTTGGTGTGCTCGGCTGACACGATCACGGCCGCAGTGCGGCCGCCAAAAATCAGGCCGAGCCGTTCGCCGAACGGGCGGCGGCCGAAATCGGTATTGCGCTCGGTGAGAATCGCCGCCGTCAGCCCGATAAAGCTCGACAGCTGGCTTTGGAAACCGTAGCTCAGGCGCCAGTAGTAATCGCGCGCGCCGCCCAGATTGCCGCTCAGTTGATCACGCAGATACGAGAGGTTGACGTAAAAGGATGTCGAGGCGTTGTACTGCTGATGGGCGCCGACGCCCAGCCCGGTGACGTCATGGCTTCCGGGCAGCCTGTCGAAATTCAACGAGTTCCATTCCCCGAACAGATACACCTGATCGGGAAAATCATAGGCGAATCGCAATCCGTTGCCCGCCGACAGACTGTTGAATGCATAGGATTGCTCGGACAGGCGATTGATCTGCAGATAACTGTAACTGAACACATCCTGCGGCCCCACGGGCTGCGCTGGCGCCGAGGACTGATCGACGCTCGGTTGCAGCGGCTGGCCCTGCGCGGCATTCGTCTGTTGGGCGACACACACCAGCGGCCAAATCAGTATCCAGCACGCGCCGCACAATCCCGCAAGTGTCTTCGACATGTTTCACCTCTTTGATCGTGATCGGTGGGCGTTGGCAGGCTCGGGGCGCATCAGTTTAGCCCATCCGCGACCGTCACACGAGAAACATCATTGCCAGCAGTCCCACCGATGTCAGTACCACGGTAAACGGCAGTGCCATCCATACCATGCGCAGGTACGACAGCCGAATGAGCGGCGCCACGCCGGAAGTCAGCAGGAACAGGAATGCGGCCTGCCCGTTGGGCGTGGCCACGCTGGGAATGTTGGTGCCGGTATTGATGGCCACGGCAAACAGTTCAAATTGCCCGCGGCTGACCTGCCCCGTGAGAAATGCCTCGCGCGCCTGCTGCATGTAAACCGCGGCCACGAACACGTTGTCACTGACCGCCGACAACAGTCCGTTGGCGAGGTACAACCATGCCAACTGCGCGCGGCCTTCGAAACCCAATACCCAGCGGATTACCGGAGTAAACAACTGCGCCTGCTGAATGACGGCCACCACCGCGAAAAATACCACCAGCAGTGCCGCGAAGGGCATAGCCGCGTGGAACGCCTGACCGAGGCGTTTTTCCTCGGTCACTCCGGTGAACGCCGTGACTGCGAGCAACAGTGCCAAGCCAATGAGCCCGACTTCGGCCACATGCCATGCCAATGCGGCAATCAGCAAAACTCCGGCGACGGCCTGAATGGAAATCACGGTGCGCCGGCGGGAGTGATCCTGCCCACCTTGTTGGCTGGCGTGCGCTTCGAGCACTCGACGCACGCCGGGCGGCAGGCTGGCGCCATAGCCGAACATCCGGAACTTTTCCAGCAACACGCCGGTGAGCAATCCGGCCGCGATCACCGGAACCGCGACCGGCGCCATGCGCCGGGCGAACTCGCCGAAATCCCAGCCCATGGCGTCGCCCACGAGCAGATTCTGCGGCTGTCCCACGAGCGTGATCACGCCGCCCAGGGTCGTGCCCACCGCCGCCTGCATCGTCAGGCTGCGCAAAAAGGCACGGAACTGTTCCAATTCCGGCTCCTGCAGGGCACCGGACTGGGCAGCGCGCTGATACGCGCTATAGAAACCGCCCACCACGGTAATCACCACCGCGATCACGGTCAGCGCGTCGAGGAATGCCGCAAGACTGGCCGCCACCAGCAGAAAGCACAGGCTCAACAGCCACTTGCGGCGCAGGCCGAGCAGCAGGCGCGTGAACACGGCCAGCAGCAGGTCCTGCATGAAGAAAACGCCGGCCACCATGAACATCAACAGCAGCAGCACCGGCAAGTTGTGCGCGACCTCCGCATACACCGCGCCCGGTGACGCCATGCCGATGAGCACCGCTTCCAGTGCCAAAACCCCGCCGGCCTGCAGCGGATAGCATTGGAGTGCCATGGCGAGCGTGAAGATGAACTCCACGACCAGCAGCCAGCCGGCCACGAAGGCGCCGGCGGTGAAGAATACCAGCGGATTGACGCACAGAAACGCGAGAATACACAGCTTGTACCAGCCGGGCGCGGCGCCGAGAAACAGGCCGCACAAACTGTGCCACGCACGCATGGCTCAGCGTCCCTGCCTACGCATTCACTCCGTCCACAGACACTTGCCGCTGCGTTTGCGGATGGCGGCCAAACGTTCACGATGCGCCTGAAGTTCCTGGTCTGATGCATGAATCACGGCCAGGGAAATTCCCGTGCGATCCACGGGCAGCAGCGTACCGGCCCGCGTGCCGGATTTTCCGGAAGACGCATCCAGCGACAGGCTGGCTTGCCCGCCGGTCATGGCCAGATACACCTCGGCCAGCAGTTGCGCATCCAGCAACGCGCCGTGATATTCGCGCGCGGTATTGTCCACGTGATACCGCTTGCACAAGGCATCCAGGTTGTTCTTCTGACCGGGATGCAGCCCGCGCGCCAGTTCCAGGGTATCCAGGATGCGGCATTGGCGTGTGATGTCCGCCTGCGCGTCGCCCAGCCGGCGCAGTTCGCTGTTGAGAAACGCGACGTCGAAGGCCGCGTTGTGAATCACGAGTTCGGCGCCCTCGACGAATTTGAGGAATTCCGCGGCAATCTGCGCAAACCGCGGTTTGCCGGCCAGAAACTCCTCGCTGAGGTTGTGGACTTCGGCGGCGCCGGCGTCCACGCTGCGCTCAGGATTTATATATTGGTGAAAACTACGTTGCGTGATGCGCCGATCAAGCAGCTCCACGCACCCGATCTCGATGATGCGATGGCCCTCGCCCGGTTCGAGGCCGGTGGTCTCGGTATCCAGCACAATCTGTCTCATGCGTTGCTCGCGGCGCTCAGCATCTTGTCAATCGCTTCGTTGGCGAGCCGGTCCACCTCCTCGTTGTAGGTGTTTCCGGAATGCCCCCGTACCCAGCGCCACTCGATGGCATGACCGGCCGTCGCCTGGTGCAACGCCTGCCACAGATCCAGGTTCTTGACCGGCTTCTTGCCCGCGGTTTTCCAACCGCGTGCGCGCCACGACGGCAGCCACTCGCTGATCCCCTGCTGCACGTATTTGGAATCCGTGTAGAGCACGACGCTCGCCGGCCGCATAAGCGCCTGCAACGCGGACACCGCCGCGGTCAATTCCATGCGATTGTTGGTAGTTTGCGCTGCGCTTCCCTGCAGGGTTTTTTCGTGTGCGCCACTGCGCAGCACCGCCGCCCAGCCGCCCGGACCGGGATTGCCGCGGCAGGCACCATCGGTATAGATTTCCACCGCGTCCATCTCGTCACCGTACTGTTGGATTGGCCACATCCGCGAATGCGCGTTTGGGCATGGCACGTCTGAGACGCAACGGAGTCACGCCATACACGCGCTTGCATGCCACCAGCATATAGGCGCCGGCGGTGATGCGCCAGCGCCAGTGATCCAGAAACGCGCTGCGCACCAGCAGTCCACGTGCAAGTGGCGGACGGAAGAGATAGTGACGCACGCTCACGGTGTTGAACCCCAGCACCGCAAGCCATTCACGCAAGCGCCGCACACCCACATAGTGTCCCGCCCATGGCGTCGGAGCACCCGCACGCTGCCGCAATGCCCAGCAGCCCCAAGGGTGAAAGCCGAGAATGACCAGGTGCGCTTCGCCGACCATTACCCGTTCCGCCTCGCGCAACACACAATGCGGATCTCGCGCATGCTCCAGCGTGTGCGGCAACAGCATGGCATCCACCGAATCGGTGGCCAACGGCAAGGCCTCGGGCTCGGTGCGCACCTGCGGCGCCGTATCGGGCTCCGGAGCCAGCACAAACTGCGCGCGGATCGGGCTGGCATGCAACAAGCCTCCAGCCGGACCCCACATGCCCACTTGCACGAGGAAATAACCGAATATCGTCGGCAGCGCCTCGGCCAACACCGCGCGCTCCTGCCGCAACAAATACGCACCGGTGCGCTCCGTCAACCAGGAATCCCGCCGCGTCATCGTGCTGCAGTCCGTCATTTCAATCCGTCTCCGACCGCCGGGACACTAGCACAACGCTGTGCGGTTTGGCGGCCGCAGCCGGCTTGGTTACCATGCCGGCATGCGCTGCAATCTGATACCGCTGCCCGCGCTGCGTGACAACTACATCTGGCTGCTGGCCGGCGAGCAGACGGCCGTGGTGGTGGATCCGGGCGAGCCCGGCCCGGTGCTGCGGGCGCTTACGGATCAGCGACTTGCGCTTGCGGCAATTCTCATCACCCACCATCACCCGGACCACATGGGCGGCGCCGCTCATCTGGCCGCAACCTACGGCTGTCCGGTGTACGGTCCGACTCGCGAATCCATCACCGCCGTCGATCGGCCGTTGCACGCAGGGCAATGCGCGGAAATCCCCGCGCTTCAGGCCCGCTTCGAGGTACTGGACATTCCCGGACACACGGCCGGGCATATCGCCTATCACGGCCACAATATAGTATTCTGCGGCGACACGCTGTTCAGCGCCGGTTGCGGGCGCCTGTTTGAGGGTACGGCTGCGCAAATGAGCCAATCGCTGGGCAAGCTCGCGGCGTTGCCGGACGCGACCAGCGTGTGTTGTGGACATGAATACACCGTGGCCAACCTGCGCTTCGCCCAGGTGGTCGAACCGCAAAACCGGGAGATACGGATATACGCCGAGCAAGCCGTCGAGCGGCGCCGGCAAAACCTGCCCACGTTGCCTTCGAATCTGGCACGCGAGCGACAGGTGAACCCGTTTTTGCGCTGCCGCGAACCGGCGGTGATCGCCGCCGCGGCTAGGCATGCGGGGCACGCGCCGCGGGATGAGATTGAGGTGTTTGCCGTGATTCGAAGCTGGAAGGACACTTTTACTTGAGGAAGCCACCGGTAATGACCCGACGCACGATTTCGCTGCTGCTGGTGTGCGCCTCGGCCCTGGCCAGCGTCGGTTGTGCATCCATGAATCACTCTCCCGCAGTTGCGGCGGCCAGCCGCACACCGCCGGCCGCGGCCGTGACCGTGACCGTGGCTGCGCCGTCCGCCAGCAGCGTCGCGACAGCGGCCAACGCGAGTGGCACTCCCATTCCGGATCTCAACGACAATTCGCCGCTGATTCAGTGGAAAAATCTCAATATCACGCCCGCGGAAACCGAATATGCCGATCTCTGGGATTATCTCGGCAAGCATTTCACCCTATCGGGGGCTGGCGGCGATGGCCGGGTGCAAAGCGAGCTGACCTGGTACGCACAACATGGTGCGTATCTGGAGCGTGTTGCCAATCGTGCACGCCCTTACCTGTATTACATCGTGCAGCAAGTCGAAGCGCGCAAGATGCCGCTCGACATCGCATTGTTGCCGGTGGTGGAAAGTGCCTTCGATCCGTTCGCCTATTCCAACGGTCGCGCTGCGGGCTTGTGGCAGTTCATCCCCGGAACCGGGCGCAGCTGGGATCTCAAACAGGATTGGTGGTACGACGGGCGTCGCGACGTCGTAGCTTCGACGCGTGCGGCACTGGATTATCTCGAGTATCTGCACGGCCAGTTCCACAATGACTGGCTGCTGGCACTGGCGGCTTACAACTCCGGCGGCGGCACGGTGCAGCGCGCTATTGACTACAACGCACGCCGCGGCCTGCCGACGGATTTCTGGAACCTCGACCTGCCGGCCGAGACCCGCGCCTATGTGCCGAGGCTGCTGGCCATCTGCCAGCTGGTAGCCACGTCCGGGCACTTGGGCGTAAGCCTGCCGACGATTCCCAATCAGGCCTATCTGGCGCAGGTGAACGTCGGCGGTCAGATTGACTTGGCCACCGCCGCCAAACTCGCCGGCATCACCACTCAGCAAATGTATCTGCTGAACCCCGGCTTCAACCGCTGGGCCACGGATCCTTCCGGCCCGACCACCCTGCTGGTACCGCTCGACAGGCAAACCCAGTTTGAAACCGCGCTGGCCGCGTTGCCACCGCATGACCGGGTACAGTGGGCCACGCACCGCGTGCAGTCCGGTGACACCTTGGGCGCAATTGCGCGCAACCATCACACGACCGTCGCCGTGATCCGCACGCTCAACGGCCTGCACGACAACCTCATCCATGTACACAAGGTGCTGCTCATTCCGGTGGCGCGCAAGACGCTGGCGGACGCCACACTGGTGGCGGAAGCCCGCTTGGCACGCCGGCACGGCCCCGGCCGCGACCGTTACGAGCCGGGCGGCCGCATCGTGCATCACGTGCACAGCGGCGAATCGCTGTGGACGATTGCGCGGCGCTACGGCGTCACGGTCGCGCACTTGGCGCAATGGAACGGGCTCAGCCTGCACAGCAGACTGCATGTTGGCCAGCGACTGACGATCCGCCGGCAACAGGCGCAGGTGCTGGACACCGCCTACGAATTGCCGGCCGGCGCGCCCAATACCCAGCGCGTGGTGTATTACCGCGTGCGCACGGGCGACTCACTGTCCTCGATTTCGGCACGCTTCAACGTGAGTGTCGCCGAGATTGCCGACTGGAACGGCATCAACACCTCGGATTACCTGCGTGCCGGTGAACGCCTGAAACTTTACGTGGACGTAACCGACCAATCCGCCAGCAGTTGAGCAGCAGACACTGCTAAACTGGCCCAGCGTTGGGGCCACTGCAGGATACTTGCATGGGTTTTCTCTCCGGAAAACGCGCACTGATTGTCGGCCTAGCCAGTGAGCGCTCCATAGCGTACGGCATCGCGGCCGCATTCAAACGCGAGGGCGCGGAGCTGGCGTTTACCTATCAGGGCGAGCGCCTGCGCGAACGGGTCGAGGTCATGGCCCGGGAATTCGGCTCAACGCTGGTGTTCCCCATGGACGTGGCCAGCGATAGTGAAATTGACGCCGCCTTTGCGGCACTGCAGCGCCACTGGAGCGCGCTCGACATCCTGGTGCACTCGGTGGCCTTCGCGCCGCGCGAGCAGCTTTCCGGCAACTATGCGGATGTCGTCACGCGCGAAGGTTTCCGCATCGCCCACGACATCAGCGTCTACAGCCTGGCAGCGCTCGCCAAAGCCGCCCGGACGCTGATGCAGGGACGCCCGTCGGCCATTCTCACGCTGACCTACCTGGGTGCGGTACGCGCGATCCCCAATTACAACGTCATGGGTCCGGCCAAGGCCAGCCTCGAAGCCAATGTGCGTTTTCTCGCCAATGCGCTCGGACCCGAAGGCATCCGCGTCAACGGCATCTCGGCCGGACCCATCAAGACCTTGGCCGCCGCCGGCATCGGCCGATTCCGCTCCATCCTGGAGCACGTTCAGAACATGGCACCACTGCGCAGGAATGTGAGTATCGAGGATGTGGGGAATGCCGCGGCCTTTTTATGTTCTGACTTGGCAGCGGGCATCACCGGTGAAATCCTGTACGTAGATGCCGGTTACAGTCATGTGGGCATGAATCTGGAATGAGCGGCAAGCGGAATTAATCAGCCCCGGACTTGTTGGCGTGGCGATCGCGTGCGCGACTCGGTGTTCAATAATTCACCTTGTCATGACCAGCATTGGCCGCACCAAGTGCGCAGGCACCGGCGGTCTTATTCCTGGATATTTGCAGAATTGATCTTGACCTTGGCGTGCTGACGCAAGGTCTCAAGGTAGGCGAAAAATTCGGACTGGGCATTGGCGCGCGTAAGTTGCTGCAGCTCGGCGATACGTTGTGCCTTGTTCAACCCGGACATGCCGCCCGCCTTCATCGCGGTAACCACGTACACGGCCTGATCGCCTCCGGCAAGCGCCGCCACGCCGGCCTGCGGTGCTTTGTTGCCGGGTAGGGGCGCTGCAAACGCTGCGCTCAGCACCGGCGCGGGTACGCTTGTATCGCTGCGGCCCACGAACTTGCCGGCGGTGAATTCAAGCTGGTATCTGGCCGCTACCTGCGCCGGAGATTGACCGGAGTCGAGTGCGGCTTGCACTTGGGCGGCAATGGTCTGTGCCTGCAGCGTGGCCTGCTGCTGCCTGAGCGTGGTAACGATCCGGTCGCGTACCGAAGCCAGCGACTCTTGCGTGCTTGGCACATGGCCTTGCACGCGGATCACCACCACGTGATTCGATCCAATTTTAATTGGATCGCTGTTGTTGCCCTGAGTCAGAACCTCGTCGCTGAAGGCCTTCTGCCGCACCGCGGGATTTGCTGCGATGCCGCTGCCGCTGTCGCGCGTCACGTCACTCACGGTTTGAATCGGCAGATTGAGCTGCTTGCTGACGGCCTGCAGCGAATCGGGATGTTCGTAGGCCAGATTGGCAAGCTGATCGCCAAGCGCGAAGTATTCATCATCCGCTTTCTTCTGCTGGTATTGCGCCAACAACTGGCCGCGCACATCGGCAAATGATTTGGTGCTGGGGGCGCGGGTGCCATCCAGCTTGATGATGTCGTAGCCGCCCGCGAGCTTCACGAGGCCGGCCAAGTCTCCGACCTTGGGAATGCCGAACAAGGCGTCCTCGAAACTCTTGTCAGTGCTCCCGCGCGTAACCCAGCCCAAGTTGCCACCGTTCGCGGCCGAGCCTGCGTCGTCGGAATACTGCCTGGCCAGCGTGGCAAAATCCGCGCCCGCCTTGAGCCGCTTCAGGATGTCCGCCGCCCTGACTTCAGCGGCGGCATCGGTTTTGGCGTCCTTGCCGCCCACCGCAATCAGTATGTGTTGCGCCTCACGCGCCTCACCTTGGCTGAAAGTCGCCAGCTGCTGCTGATACAGGGCCTGCAGCTGTTCATCCGTGGCAGACACGCTTTTCGCCAATTGCGCCTCGTCCAGTTCCACATACGCCAGCGTGAGTTTCTCGGGCGTCACGAATTGTTTGGCATGCGCCTGGTAATACGCGGCAATCTGCTGATCGGAAACCGTGGCCGCTTTCAAATAGGGGGCTGCGGCAATCGTGATATAGCCGATCTCGCGCTCCTCGCCCTGCACCTGCTGGCTGATTTCCAGTTGCTGCGGCGTGGCAAAGGCACTCAGCATGACGGCGTTTTGCAGTTGAGTTACCGCCAGGTCCTGGCGTTCGCGTGCTTCGAATGCCGCCGCTGTCAGACCATTGGCCGTCAGCGTTGCCTGGTAAGCCTGGGTCGAGAATTTGCCGTCCACCTGGAAGGCCGGAATCTGCTGCACCGCCGCCACCAGCTCGGCATTACCGATGGTGTAATGCTGCTTGGCGACCTGCTGGTCGAGCAACGTACTGTTCACGAGCTGGCGCAGCACCTCCTGGCGCAGCTGCTTTTCGTCAATCATCCCCGGCTTGAACGACGCGCCCAACTGCTGCTGCATCTGTTCGTACCGCCTCTGGTAGGCCTGCTGGAAATCCTGGGGGGAAATCTCGCTGCCGTTGACCTTAGCCACCGAAGTGTCGGTGGAGGCGGAAAAATACGAATTGATGCCCCAGAGCGCGAACGGGCCGATGATCAGCACCAAGATGATGCCGGTTAGCCATTTGGGGATATTGTCGCGAAATGCCTGGATAACCATTGCTGCACGACCCTCGGGACCGGGCACACCGCCGGCCAACAAAAAAGGGCGCCGCGCGGGCGCCCTACGAAAGGACTTGGGTATGGCGGAGTGGACGGGATTCGAACCCGCGACCCCCGGCGTGACAGGCCGGTATTCTAACCAGCTGAACTACCACTCCGCAGTGGCACTCCGCAGCGCCTGGTGGGTGCTGAGGGGTTCGAACCCCCGACCCTCGCCGTGTAAAGGCGATGCTCTCCCAGCTGAGCTA
>JAGWLP010000001.1 GCA_028864905.1 Gammaproteobacteria bacterium | reverse complement strand
TTTAATATTGCGCAGAATCGCTTTTAAAAGAGCATATTTCTTATCAGTTATATGTGTCTTTGCTACAGCTTCTAATACAGCTTGCTTTGTCGCATCACTATTCAGTGCTTCGTATGCGGCGACCGCTGTCAACGCGCTTGAGCCACTTATTATTGCCAATAGCCTTGTTATAGAAACTGCTTCTAAATATGACCAAATTGCAATTGCATTGAATACCAGCGCTGCAAGTTGTGGAGATCGGAGTACCCATCCGGCACCGAACATGTGCTGATATGGGCCTTGTTTTACTACCTCAAATAACTTCTTTGACATGGAGTGGTAGTGCCGGAAGGCTGCTTCTGCCTCACATAAGTTGTCAGTTTAATAGTTTGGTGAGAATTGCGCGGTGGGTTTCAGCAAGTGAGTCAAGTTCGCTTGTGGCCACGCACTCATTAATCTTATGAATACTGGCATTCATCGGGCCGAATTCGATGACTTCGGCGCCGGTGGGCGCGATGTAACGGCCGTCGGAAGTGCCGCCACCGGTGTCCAGTTTCGGTCGAATACCAGTCACTTTTGCAACGGCATCTTGAACCACACTACTTAATTTTCCGGGTTGGGTGAGAAACGGCTCGCCCATGGGGCGCCATTCGATTGAATAACGGACGCCGTGCTGCTTGAGGATATCTTCGGTACGTATGCGAAGTTCTGCGGCAGTGACGGCCGTGGAGTAACGAAAGTTGAAGCGGATGGCGGCGTCGCCGGGAATCACGTTGCCGGCACCGGTGCCGGAATGGAAGTTGGAAATCTGGAAGCTGGTGGGCGGGAAGTGCGGATTGGGGCGTGTATCCCACTGCGTTGTGCAGAGTTCCGCAAGTGCGGGCAATACGCGATGAATCGGATTATCGGCCCGCTCGGGATAGGCCACATGGCCCTGGATACCGTGCACGGTTAACAGGCCTGTGAGTGAGCCGCGTCGGCCGTGGCGGATGGTGTCGCCGAATTTCTCCAGGCATGAAGGCTCGCCCAGCACACACCAGTCAATCTTCTCGTTGCGCTGTTTCAGCCAGTCCACCACTTTGATGGTGCCGTCCACGGAGGGACCTTCCTCGTCACTGGTGATGAGAAAGGCGATGCTTCCTTTGATTTTCGGTTTGCTGGCAAAAAACTGTTCCACGGCCACCACCATGGCGGCCAAGCCGCCTTTCATGTCGGCGGCGCCGCGGCCATAGAGCAGGCCGTCCTTCACGGTGGGCGTGAAGGGATCTGACTTCCATTGTTCGCGCGGTCCGGTGGGCACCACATCGGTGTGGCCGGCGAATACCAGCAGTGGTTTTTCTGTCCCGAAGCGCGCCCAGAGATTGTCCACCTGACCGAAACGCAGGTGCTCAATCTTGAAGCCGAGTTTGGCGAGGCGCGCGGCGATGAGCTGCTGGCAGCCGGCATCGTCGGGCGTGAGCGAAGGTCGGGCGATGAGTTCTTTGGCGAGTTCCAGCACCGCGCTCATTCGCGGATCCCGCGCAGCAGTTCGTTGATGCCCACCTTGGCGCGGGTCTTGGCATCCACGCGCTTCACGATTACCGCGCATTGCAGGCTGTAACGCCCGTCGGCGGAGGGCAGACTGCCGGGCACGACCACTGCTCCGGCGGGCACGCGGCCATAAGTGATTTCGCCACTTTCGCGGTCGTAGATGCGCGTGCTCTGGCCGATGAATACGCCCATGGAAATCACCGCGCCCTGTTCCACGATCACGCCTTCGACGATCTCCGAGCGTGCGCCGATGAAGCAGTCGTCCTCGATGATGGTGGGCGCGGCCTGCAGCGGTTCGAGCACGCCGCCGATGCCGGCACCGCCGGAGATGTGCACGTGCTTGCCGATCTGGGCGCAGGAGCCGATGGTGGCCCAGGTGTCCACCATGGTGCCGCGGTCCACGTAAGCGCCGATGTTGACGTAGCTTGGCATGAGCACGACGTCCGGTGCGAGGAAAGCTCCGTAGCGCACGGTGGCAGGCGGCACGATACGGGCGCCTTCGCGCTGGAATTCAGCCTGACTGTGCGCGGTATATTTAAGCGGAATCTTGTCGTAAAAGCGGGTGCCGGCGCCTGTGACTACCTGATTCGGCTGAATGCGGAAATACAGCAGCACGGCTTTCTTCAACCACTCGTTCACCTGCCAGCGGTCATCGCGCTTTTCCGCGACGCGCAGCGTCCCGCTGTCCAGTTGCGCAATGGCGGTGTCCACTGCCGCGCGCAGCTCCTGCGGTGTGCGCTCCGGTATGAGAGCGGCACGCTGTGCATAAGCGGCATCAATTGTCTGGCGCAACGTGTCGTGATTCACAGCGACTCCACGTAGCTGCGGATGCGCTTGGTCGCCTCGATGCACTCGGCCAGCGGCGGGACCAGCGAAATACGCACGCGGTTTGTGCCGGGATCGCCGGATGGAGTTGGGCGCGAAAGATAGCTGCCGGGCAGTACCGTGAGGTTTTGCGTGGCATACAGCTCACGAGCGAAACGCTCGCCATCCACCGGCGTTTTCGGCCAGAGGTAAAACGCCGCCGGCGGACACTGCAGGTTCAGCACCGGGCCGAGAATCTCCATGGCGGATTTGAATTTCACCCGATACAGACGGCGGTTGTCGGCGACATGAGCTTCGTCGTTCCAGGCCCGCACGCTTGCCGCTTGCACCGGCAGCGGTACCGCGCAGCCGTGGTAGGTGCGGTACTGAAGAAACTTCGCGAGGATGTCGGCATCGCCGGCCACGAAACCCGAGCGCAAACCCGGCAGGCTGGAACGCTTCGACAGACTGTGAAACACCACGCAGCGGTGGAAATCGTGGCGGCCGGTTTCCTCGCAGACCTGCAGCAAGCCGGGAGGCGGCTTGTCCTCGTCCAGGTAGATTTCGACGTAGCATTCGTCCGAGGCCACGATGAAGTCGTGTTGGTCGGCGAGTTCCAGCACCCGGCCGAGATAGGCGCGGTCCATGACCGCACCCGTGGGGTTGCCGGGCGTGCATATATATAAGAGTTGGCAGCGCTGCCAGATTTCCGCGGGCACTGCGTCCAGATCGGGCAAAAAGCCGCCGGCTTCCAGGGTATTGAGGTAATAAGGCTCGGCGCCGGCCAGCAGCGCGGCACCCTCGTAAATCTGGTAGAACGGGTTCGGCATCAGCACCACCGGATTGGCGCGGCGGTCAATCACCGCCTGCGCGAAGGCAAACAGGCCTTCGCGTGTGCCGGACACCGGGAGCACCTGGCGTTCCGGGTCAATCCGGCCGGGCTGAAGCTTGAAGCGGCGCGTGAGCCAACTCGCGATAGACGCACGCAATTCCGGCTGACCCTTGGCCGTGGGGTAGGCGCCGAGCCCGCCGAGATTGTCGCGCAGCGCCTGCAGCACGAATTCCGGCGGCGCATGCTTGGGCTCACCGATGGAGAGCGCGATGTGGCGCAGATGCGCCGGCGGAGTCACGCCTTCCTTGAGCTTTGCCAGACGCTCAAAGGGATAGGGGAAGAGTTTCTCGAGATCAGGATTCATGCGGGTTCCGTCGTTGTCGGGCTTTCACGCGGCGTCGTTCAGCTGGGTGAGCAGCACAGTGCGCAGCCGCTCGCGTGCGGCCGCATCGTCGAGCGGCCGGTTGTTACCATCGGTTATGAGGAATACGTCTTCGGCGCGCTCACCGACGGTGGTTATTTTGGCATTCCACAGGCGGATCTCGCACTGCGCCAGCGCCTGGCCGATGAGTGACAGCAGGCCGGGCCGGTCCCCGGCGCGTATTTCCAGCGCGGTACGCCGGCCGGAGAGATCCGCGGCGAACTCCACTTCGCTGCGTGTGGTGAACAGGCGCACCTGGCGCGGTGCATGGCGCGTGATCGTCATCGGCCTCTGCTGCTGCCGCTGGGCCTCGTGCTGCACGCTGCGGGCGATTTCGGCAAGGCGTTCGGAGTCCACGATCGGCTGGCGGTCGTCTTCCAGCACCACGTAAGTATCAAGCCGCCGGCCCTGCGTCATGGGCACGAGGCGCGCGTCCAGGATGGTGAGCCCGAGTTCCGCGAGCGTCGCGGCCACGCGCGCGAAAATGAATGCATCGGGCCCGGCGTAGACGCTGACGGCGGTGCCGCCGCGCGCGGCCTGCTGGCGCAGCAGTACCAGCGGTGCGCTGCCCGTGAGGCGTCTGCGCAGGCCCGCGGTATGCCAGGCAATTTCGTCGGGGGTGTGGCTGAGGAAGTACTCCTGCGAGAACATCGTCCAGACCTCGCGCGCATCCTCGGGTTCGAGCCCCTGTTCCCGCAGCAGGGCAAGCGCCTGCGACTGCGTTTCGCGGATCAGCTCGTCCTTGTCCAGGGGATTTTCCAGGCCCTGGCGCAATGCGCGGCTGGCTTCGGCATACAGCTCGTGGAACAGGCTGGCTTTCCAGGAATTCCACAATTCCGGATTGGTGCCGCGCACGTCGGCCACGGTGAGCACGTACAGGTAATCCAGATGCAGTTGGTCGCCGACCGCGCGCGCAAAAGCGTGCACCACCTTCGGATCACTGATGTCGCGTTTCTGGGCGGTCAGCGACAGCAGCAGATGATGTTCCACCAGCCAGCCGACCAGGCGCGCTTCGTAGCGGCTCAGGCCGTGGTCCAGGCTGAAAGCTTCGGCTTCCTCAGCGCCCAACTGCGAGTGGTCACCACCGCGGCCCTTGGCGATGTCGTGGAAGAGCGCGGCCAGATACGCGAGTTCGGGTTTAGGCAGCGCCTGCATGATGCGGCTGCATTGGGGAAATTCCTGGTCGTAGCGGCTCAAGGCAAAGCGCCGCAGATTGCCGATGACGAACAGTATGTGCTCGTCCACAGTGTAGGCATGGAACAGGTCGTACTGCATGCGGCCGACGATGTGGCCGAAGGCGGGCAGGTAGCGCCCCAGCACCCCATAGCGGTTCATACGCCGCAGTTCGTGGGTCACGCCCTGCGGTGCGCGCAGAATCTGCATGAACTGCGCGCGCTGCTCCGGCGCGGCACGGAACCCGTCATCGATGCGCTCGAGATTGGCGCGCAAGCTGCGCAAGGTTTGCGCGCTTACGCCCTTGAGGCGTGGATGCTGCTGTAACACATGGAACGTGTCCAGCAACGCCGCGGGACTTTGTGCGAACAGCTCGGGATCGCGCAGCCGCAGGAAACCGCCGCGTTCCTCGAAGTTGTCATCCAGGACCGTGGGCGCCGGCGATCCGTCCGCGAGGATCACTTCTTCCAGCGACTGCAACAGCATTTCGTTGAGCAGGCTGAGTTCCTTGATGGTGCGGTAATACGTCTGCATGAACTGCTCGACGGCCGGATTGTCGGGCGCATCACGGTAGTCGAATTGCTTTGCCAGACGCGGCTGGGCGTCGAACAGCAGGCGGTCTTCGCGCCGGCCGTAGAGCAAGTGCAGGGCAAAGCGCACGCGCCACAGAAAGCCCTGTCCTTGTTGCAACGCTCGCTGTTCATCCGCGGTCAGAAAACCACGCGTCAACAGTTCCTGCGGGCTGAGCGCGCCGGTGTAGCGCTGTGCGACCCAGGAAATCGTCTGGATGTCGCGCAAACCGCCAGGGCTCTCCTTGACGTTGGGCTCCAGCCGGTAGGCGGTGTCGTGATACTTGGCATGTCGCAGTTGCTGTTCGCGCTGCTTGGCGAGAAAGAATTCTTTTGCCGGCCACATCTGCGGCGGCTGCATGTGCCGTTGCAGCTGTACGCACAGATCGGCCGCTCCGGCCAGATGCCGTGCTTCCATGAGGTTGGTGGCGACGCTCAGATCGGCGCGCGCCTGTGTGACGCATTCCGCCACAGTGCGCACGCTGTGGCTGGCTTGGAGACCGATATCCCACAGCGTGGCCAGGAATGCGCCGATGGCGCGCCGCTCGGGTGCGCCGTCCGCCTGCCGCAACAGGATCAGCAGATCGATGTCGGAGTACGGATGCAGCTCGCCGCGACCGTAGCCGCCGACGGCCACGAGTGCCAGGTCCTGTGCGCCCGCGGACAAGTGCAACTCGAAGGCGTGCCGTACCGCGGCATCCACCGCTTGCGCCCGCGCGCATACCAATTGCTCAACCGGCGCACCGGCACTGAATTGCTGGCGCAGGCTGTGGTCGGCAGCGCGTAACGCCGCGCGCAATGGCTCGAGTGCGGGATGCAGCCTGGATCGTGCGGGTTTGCGCGCGGTGGCTGGACGGGCGGTGGCAGGGGTGCCGGATGTGGCGTTCAAGCGCGCGGTCAGATTTCGCCGCCGGCGCGTGCGGTCAGCACTTCGTGGCCGGATGGAGTGACCAGCAGGGTGTGTTCCCACTGCGCGGAGAGCGAATGATCCTTGGTCACCACGGTCCAGCCGTCCGGCAACAAGCGCACGTGACGTTTGCCGGCATTCACCATCGGTTCGATGGTGAAGGTCATGCCGGACTGCAGTTCCAGACCGGTGCCGGGCGTGCCGTAGTGCAGTACCTGCGGGTCCTCGTGATACACGCGGCCGATGCCGTGGCCGCAGTACTCGCGCACCACCGAGTAGCCCTGCTCCTCGGCGCAACGCTGGATGGCGTGACCGATGTCGCCGAGCTGCACGCCGGGCTTGACCATCTCGATGCCGATGAGCATGGCGTCGTGCGTGACCTGTACCAGGCGGCGCGCCTGTACCGAGGGTTCGCCCACGTAGTACATCTTGCTGGTGTCGCCGTGAAAGCCGTCCTTGATGACGGTCACGTCAATGTTGAGGATGTCGCCGTGCTTGAGTTTGCGGTCACCCGGAATTCCGTGGCACACGACATGGTTCACCGAAGTGCACAGCGTCTTGGGGAAGCCGTGGTAGCCGACGTTGGCCGGAATCGCGTGTTGCACGTTGACGATGTAGTCGTGACACACGCGGTCGAGTTCTTCGGTGGTCACGCCCGGCTGTACGTAGGGCGCGATCGTGTCGAGCACCTCGGCCGCGAGCCGTCCGGCCACGCGCATCTTGGCTTGTTCTTCCGCGGATTTGATGGTGACGGGCATGAGAGTTCGGTTGGATGAATGGGGCTACCGACGTGCTGTTCAAGCCCGGGTCGGCGTTGCCGTTGTGGGCGGCTTATGGTATAAAGCGCGGCCTTTTTTGGCAAACCGCCGGCTGCAGGCCGGCGAATTTCACTAAACCCACACATACACCGATACCGCTCGCGGGGTGCCCGCCGGTCCGCTTGGACCAGGGTTGCGATTCGGGGTGTATGGAGGCCTAACCCCTGGAACCTCCGGGTTCCGAACCGCACGGAGTACATCCATGGGCGAGCTGTCCATGCGCCAGATGCTGGAAGCTGGCGTGCATTTCGGCCACCAGACACGTTATTGGAACCCGAAGATGGCACCGTACATCTTTGGCGAGCGCAGCCGTATCCACATCATCAATCTGGAAAAGACGCTGCCGCTGTATCGCGAGGCGCTGGAGTTCGTCAAGCGCCTGGTGACCGACGGCGGCACGCTGCTGTTCGTGGGCACCAAACGCGCGGCGCGCGAGGCCGTCAGCGCGCAGGCGCAGCGCTGCGCCATGCCGTACGTCACACAACGCTGGTTGGGCGGTACCCTCACGAATTTCAAGACCGTGCGCCAGTCCATCAAGCGCATGCACGAACTCGATGTGCAGTCGGAGGACGGTACCTTCGAACGCCTGGGGAAAATGGAAGTCATCCGCCTGCGTCGCGAGATGGAAAAACTGGAAAAAAGCCTGGGCGGCATCAAGGACATGAACAACCTGCCGGACGCGCTGTTCGTGATTGACGTTGGCCACGAGAAGATCGCGGTCAGCGAGGCGCGCAAGCTGGGCATTCCCATCGTGGCCATCGTGGACACCAACAACGCGCCGGACGGCGTGGATTACGTGATTCCCGGCAACGACGACGCGATTCGCGCCATTCAGCTGTACGCCGAGGGCGTGGCGGATGCAGTGCTCGCCGGGCGCGAATCCATGCCGCAACTCGCGGGCAGCGACGAAGATGAGTTCGTGGAGCTGGATGAGCACGGCAATCCGAAGCGCGGCCGCGGCCGCCGCCGGGCACCGGTGAAGATGACCACCGCCAAAAAGCCTGCGGCGCGGCGCAAACCCGCGGAAAGACCTGCGGCCCCGGCGCCCGCGCAAGCGACCGCCCCCGCAGCGCAGGCGGCACCGGCGGACGCGGCTGACGGGACTCCGGTACACAAACCCGTGGTGCGCAAAAAGTCGCCGGTCAAAAAAGCCGCGAGCCACAAGCGCGTGGCCAAGAAAGACAAAGCCGAAGACAGCGGCGAGTAGCACCGCGACACTCCGGTGCGACGGCAACCGGTGCGGGTTGGCACACGTTCACTACAGGATTTTGCATGACGATTTCGGCATCTTTGGTCAAGGAACTGCGCGAGCGCACCGGCGCCGGCATGATGGAGTGCAAGAAGGCGCTGGCAGAAACCGGCGGCGATCTGGAACGCGCCGTCGAGCACATGCGCAAGGCCGGACTCGCCAAGGCCGACAAGAAAGCCGGGCGCATTGCGGCCGAAGGCCGGATTGCGATTGCGCAGATGCAGGGCGCAGTCGCCATGGTCGAGGTGAATTGCGAAACCGACTTCGTCGCCAACGGCGAGGACTTCAAGGCATTCGCCGCGCACGTGGCACAAGCGCTGCTCGAACAGGCACCACAGGATCCCGCTACGCTCGACACGCTGCGGCTGACGGGCGGCGCCAGCGTGGATACCGCACGCCGCGAACTGGTCGCCAAGATCGGCGAGAACGTGAGCGTGCGGCGCGGCACGTACTTCAAAAGTGGCGCAACGCTCGGCAGTTATCTGCACGGCGCGCGCATCGGCGTGCTCGTGGAGTTGCAGGGCGGTGATACCGCCCTTGCCAGGGACATTGCCATGCACGTGGCCGCCAGCCGGCCGCTGTGCGTGAGCCCCGATCAGATGCCGGCTCAAGTGCTCGACAAGGAACGCGAAATCATCCGCGCCCAATCCGCCGACAGTGGCAAGCCGGAAGCGATCGTCGAGAAGATGGTCGAAGGACGGCTGCGGAAATACCTCGGGGAAATCACCTTGCTGGGTCAGCCGTTCGTCAAGGAACCGGATATATCGGTGGACAAGCTGCTGGCGCGCCATGGCGCCAAGGCATTGCGATTCGCGCGCTTCGAAGTGGGCGAGGGCATCGAAAAGAAGCAGGAAGACTTCGCCGCCGAGGTCAAAGCCCAGGCCGCGAAAACCGCCTGAAGCGCGCTGCCGCAACACGGGCGGCGGCGGTTTACGGTACAATTCCGCTGGGAGCCCCGCGTTGCGGGGCTCTGCATATCCCTGGCGTGGCGGCGCATCAATGTCGAACCCGGCTCCGGCCTACCGGCGCATACTTCTCAAGCTGAGCGGCGAAGCCCTCATGGGCCGCGTCGACTACGGCGTCGATCCGGTCGTCATCAAGCAGTTGGCCGAAGAAGTGCGCGCGGTGCGCGATCTCGGCGTGCAAATCGGCATGGTCATCGGCGGCGGCAATATTTTCCGTGGCGCCGGACTGGCGCGCGCCGGCATGGACCGCATCACCGCGGACCACATGGGCATGCTGGCCACCATCATGAATTCCCTCGCCATGCAGGACGCGCTCGAGCGCCTGGGCGTGTACGTGCGCGTGATGTCGGGACTGAGCGTCAACGAGGTGTGCGAGGACTACATCCGCCGGCGCGCGGTGCGCCACCTGGAAAAGGGACGGGTGTGCATCTTTGCGGCCGGCACTGGCAATCCGTTCTTTACCACCGACACCGCCGCGGCGCTGCGTGCCATCGAAACCGGATGCGAGCTGCTGCTCAAAGCCACCAAGGTGGACGGTGTGTATGCCGCTGATCCCAAGCAGCATCCGCAGGCACAGCGCTACGCGCACATCACCTATGACCGGGTACTGGCCGACAAGCTCGGGGTCATGGATGCCACCGCCGTCGTCCTGTGCCGCGACAACAATATTCCACTGCGAATCTTTGATCTCACCCGTGCCGGCGACCTGCTGCGCATCGTCCAGGGCACCCCCAATGTGGGTACCCTGGTGGATAACGGAGGTTCAACATGACGACTGACGATCTGAAGAAGCATGCGGATGGCCGCATGCAGAAAGCCGTGGACACGCTCAAGGATGTGCTCGCCCGGCTGCGCACTGGCCGTGCCCACACCAGTCTGCTGGATCACATCCGCGTGGCCTATTACGGATCGGAAGTTCCGCTCAACCAGGTGGCCAACGTCAGCGCCTCGGATGCACGCACGCTCAACATCACGCCCTGGGAAAAGCAGATGATCCCGGTGATCGAGAAGGCCATTATGACGTCGGATCTGGGCCTGACCCCGGCCACCGCCGGCAACGTGATTCGCGTGCCCATGCCGCAGCTTACCGAGGAACGGCGGCGCGAAATCATCAAGCTGGCGCGCCAGGAAGCCGAGGGCGCGCGCGTGGCCATCCGCAATGCGCGCCGCGATGCGAATACGGAACTCAAGACCGCGCTCAAGGACCGGAAAATCACCGAGGACCAGGAGCGCCGCACCCAGGATGACATTCAGAAGCTCACCGACCGGCATATCGCGGGTATAGACAAGATTCTGGCCGCCAAGGAAACCGAGCTGCTGGAAGTCTGAACCTTGCCTGAGGCGCGGGGCAGCGCGCCGGAATCCACCCCATGACGAAAGATGAAGGCTTCAGTCTGCCGCGCCACATTGCCGTCATCATGGACGGTAATGGCCGCTGGGCGCAGCGTCGTCTGCTGCCGCGCCAGGCCGGCCATCGTGCAGGTCTCACCGCGGCGCGCCGCCTGATCGAGGCCTGCGTGCAACGCGGCATCGGCGCACTCACCCTGTTTGCCTTCAGCAGCGAGAACTGGCGGCGCCCGCAGCCGGAGGTTGGCAGTCTCATGGGCTTGTTCATGAACGCGCTGGAAAGCGAAATCGCGGAACTGCACAAGAACAAGGTACGCATGCGCTTCATCGGTGCACGTGAACAGTTTTCGGCGGCGCTGCAACAGGGCATGCGTGAATCCGAAGAGTTGACGGCCGGCAATAACGGCCTGGTGTTGAACATCGCGGCGGGTTACGGTGGACGCTGGGATTTGTTGCAGGCCGCGAGGCGCCTGGTGGGCGAGGCCGTAAGCGGGCGCTTGCGTGTCGAGGAGTTGGACGAACCGCAAGTGTCGCATGCGCTGGCGCTCGCGGAGCTGCCGGATCCCGATCTCTTCATCCGCACCGGTGGCGAACAGCGCATCAGCAATTTTCTGTTGTGGAATCTGGCGTACACCGAGCTGTATTTCACCGAGGTGCTGTGGCCGGATTTTGATGCTGCGGCGCTGGAGGCGGCGTTGAGCTGGTTTGCGCAACGCCAGCGGCGTTTCGGCCGCACACCCGAACAGACCCGGGACGCGGATCATGCTTAAGCTGCGCATCCTCACCGCCGCAATCCTGGTGCCGGCAGTCGTGGCGCTGGTGTGGTTTGCACCCACTTGGGCGCTGGGTCTGGCGGCCGGAGTGGTGGCGCTGGCGGCCGCGTGGGAATGGACCGCCCTGTCCAGACTGCGCGCGCCGTGGCTGCAAGCCGCTTTCACACTGCTGCTGGCGGTGCTGCTCATCTGCTTCTGGGTGCTGCGGCACAACAATTGGGTGCTGTGGATCACGACTGGGGCGGCGCTGGGCTGGTGGCTGTTCGCGCTCGTCTGGATCGCCGTCTGGCGCAGGGAATTTGCGCTGCCCGTAAAATTGCTGTGCGGCCTGCTGACAATCCTGCCCGCGTGGGTTGCCACCATCGCACTGCATGCCAGTGTCGACGGCCGGCGCAAGCTGCTGTTCCTGCTGGTGCTGATCTGGGCGGCGGATATTGCCGCGTATTTCGCCGGGCGGGCCTTCGGGCGGCGCAAGCTTGCGCCCGAAGTGAGCCCCGGCAAAACCTGGGAGGGCGTCGCCGGTGCTACGCTGGCGCTGCTGGCCGTGGCCTGCGCCGGTGTGTTCTGGGCGCTGCCGGCCGGCGGCTATGCTCTTATTCTGGTGTGTGTACTCACAGGCTGGCTGTCCATCGTGGGCGATCTTTCCGAAAGCATGTTCAAACGTGAAGCCGCGCTCAAGGACAGCGGCCGGCTGTTTCCCGGTCACGGCGGCGTGCTCGACCGCATTGACAGCCTGACGGCCGCGCTGCCGGCTTTCTGGCTGGGTCTGGCGATCCTGGAGCGCCTGAAATGAAGGGCGTGACGATCCTCGGCGCCACCGGCAGCATCGGCATGAGCACCCTGGATGTCGTCGGGCGCCATCGCGAGGACTACCGCGTGGTGGCGCTGACGGCGCGCAGCAATGTCGAGCGCCTGCTCGGCCAGTGCCGCGAGCACCAGCCGGATTATGCGGTGATGGTGGAGGAGGTCGCGGCACGGGAATTGCGCGCGCAGCTCAAGGCGCAGGGCCTGAAAACCGAAGTGCTCGCGGGTGCGCGCGCCCTGGAAGACGTCGCGGCGCTGCCGGAGAGCGACTGCGTGATGGCCGCGATCGTGGGCGCGGCCGGGCTGCTCGCGACGCTGGCCGCCGTCAAGGCCGGCAAGCGCGTGCTGCTCGCCAACAAGGAATCGCTGGTCATGAGCGGTGCGCTGTTCATGCAGGCGGTGCGCAGTTACGGCGCCGAACTGCTGCCAATCGACAGCGAGCACAACGCGCTGTTTCAGTGCATGCCGAACGGGTATCGTGCCGGCGCACGTCCCGAGGGCGTACGCCGCCTGCTGCTCACCTGCTCGGGCGGCCCGTTCCGCGGCTGGTCGCGGGAACGGCGGCACACGGCCACGCCGGATCAGGCGTGTGCGCATCCGCGCTGGAAAATGGGGCGCAAAATCTCGGTGGACTCCGCCACGCTCATGAACAAGGGCCTGGAAGTGAACGAGGCATGCTGGCTGTTCGATCTGCCGCCCGAATGCATCGATGTGGTGGTGCATCCGCAGAGCGTGGTGCACTCGCTGGTGGAATATGCCGACGGTTCGGTGCTGGCGCAGCTCGGCAATCCGGACATGCGCACGCCCATCGCCTGCGGGCTCGCCTGGCCGGAGCGCATCCAGGCCGGCATCCAGCCGCTGGACCTGTTCGGTGTGGCGCATCTGGATTTTGAACCGCCGGATTTCGCGGCGTTCCCGTGCTTGAGTCTGGCCATCGAAGCGGCCAAGACCGGTGGCAGCGCGCCGCTGGTGCTGAACGCGGCCAACGAAATCGCGGTGCAGGCGTTTTTGTCGGAACGGCTGCGGTTCACGGCGATTGCCGAGGTGGTGAGCGAGACCCTGGAACGCTGTCCTTCCGCGGCCGCTGGTTCCATTGAAGAGGTGCTCGACTGTGACCGGCGTGCGCGCAGCATGGCGACCGGGATTGCCGCGCAGGTGATGGGGCAGGCGTCGTGAACGTACTTATCAGCATCGGCGCGTTTTTGGTGGCCATCTGCGTGCTCATCATCTGGCACGAGTTCGGCCACTTCGTCGTGATGCGCGCCTTCGGCATCAAGGTGCTGCGTTTCTCCGTATTTTTCGGCAAACCGCTGCTGCGCTGGCAGCGTACTCCTGAGTCCACTGAAATCGCCGTCGGCTGGCTGCCACTCGGCGGCTACGTCAAACCGCTCGACGAGCGCGAGGGCGAGGTGCCGGAGGCCGAGAAACACCTGGCTTTCAACCGCCAGTCATTGCCCAAGCGGTTTCTGTCGGTGCTGGCCGGACCGGGCTTCAATTTCGTGTTTGCGATCATTGCCTATTGGGTGATTTTCATGATCGGCGTGCCCGGCATTCGCCCAATCGTGGGCGAGATCCGGGCCGGCTCGCCCGCCGCAATCGCCGGTTTGCAGCCGCAGGACGAGATTGTGTCCGTCAACGGTCACGCCACGCCTACCTGGGATACCGCGGTCGTGCACCTGTTCGAAGGCGTGTTGCAGAGCCATCGCATCGAAGTGACCGTACGTACTCCGCAACATGCCGAACGCCAGTTGCTGCTTCCCGCTGCCGACACCCGTGCGCTCACGATGCCGGGAGCACTACTCACAGGTCTGGGACTGAGCCAGTGGCAACCGCAGGCCGCGCCCGTGGTGGGACAGTTGGCCGCGGATGGCACCGCCCGGCAATCGGGGCTGAAACCGGGAGATGTCATTCTCGAAGTCGGCGGCACGGCACTTACCGGTCCGGGCCAACTGGCGAAAGTTCTGCAGGCTGCGCCACAGCAGACGCTCGAGATCCTGGTGCAACGGGGCAAGCAGCGGCTGAATTTATCGCTGCGCGTGGGCGCGCAGGAAGTTGACGGCAAAGTCGTCGGTCACATCGGCGCCGAGCTCGGGTATCCCGCCTGGGTGTTGCAGCGTCTGGAGTCCGAAGAACGGTATAATCCCGCGGCCGCTCTGGGCCGTGCCGTGGTGCGCACCGGCAGCCTGGCTTGGCTCACCCTGGATGCTTCCTGGAACATGGTGATCGGCAAGGTTTCGCTGCGCAACCTGAGCGGGCCGATAGACATTGCGCGCTACGCTGGCTACACCGCGGAGAGCGGCCTGGTGCCGTTTCTTGCGTTTCTGGCCATCGTGAGTATCAGCCTCGGGGTGCTGAATCTGTTGCCGGTTCCGGTGCTGGACGGCGGCCACCTGCTGTACTACGTCATGGAGGCGATCAAGGGTTCACCCCTGTCCGCCCAGGCGGAGATGACCGGTCAGCGTATCGGGTTGACGCTGATCCTGATGTTGCTGGGTTTTGCCGTCTACAACGATCTGCTGCGACTGTTTGGGTAAGGAGGACGAGTGGGTCTGTTAAAAGGCACCGGGATAATCCTGGCAACGCTGTTTGTCCTGATGCTCACTCTTCCTGCCGCCCGGGCGGATGAGTCGTTCGTGGTGAAGAAGATCGAGATCGTCGGCCTGCAGCGCATTTCCCAGGGCACGGTCTTCGACTATCTGCCCATCAATATCGGCGATCAGATCGACGCCACCCGCATCCAGGACGCCATCCGCGCGCTTTACAAGACCGGATTTTTCCGCGACGTCGCCATGCGCCGCGACGGCGATACGCTCATCATCGTCGTGCAGGAGCGTCCCTCGATTGCGAGCTTCGTGGTCACCGGCAACAAGCTTATCAAGAGCGACGACCTCAACAAAAATCTCACCAAAGCCGGCCTGTCCACCGGGCAGATTTTCAACCGCGTGACCCTGGATGGATTCCTGCAGCAGCTCACCGACGAGTACTACAGCCACGGCCACTACGGCGTGGTCATCACGCCCACGATCACCGACATCGGCGACAACCGCGTCAACGTGGCGGTGAAGATCAAGGAAGGGGCGACCGCCAAGATCCGCGTCATCGACATCGTCGGGAACCATGCGTTCTCGGAGGATGAGCTGCGCGATGTATTCAAGCTCAAGGTGGCGGATTTCTGGACATTTTTCGGCAGCTCCGACGAATACGCGCGTGAAAAGCTGGTCGGCGATCTGGAGTCCTTGCGCTCGTATTACATGGACCGCGGCTACGCGGACTTTGCCGTGGATTCCGCGCAAGTGGCGATCTCGCCGGATCGCACCAGCGTGTACATCACGGTGAATATCAGCGAGGGCGCGATTTACAAGGTCAAGGACGTGAAGCTTGCGGGCCAGTTCGTGGTGCCGGAAGCGGTATTGCGCAAACTGGTGCTGGTCAAGCCGGGCGAGACGTTTTCCCTGCAGCTTGCCACCACCACCACCAAGCTGATGCAGGCGCGGCTGGGCGAGGACGGCTATGGTTTTGCCAAGGTCAATTCCATTCCCGACATCGATCGCAAGGATAAATTGGTATCCATCACGTTCTTTGTCGAGCCCGGCCCGCGGGTGTACGTGCGGCATATCAATTTCAGCGGCAGTTCCGGTACCGATGACGTGGTGTTCCGCCGCGAGATGCGCCAGTTCGAGGGCACGTGGTTGTCGAACGTGGACGTCGAGCGTTCACGGGTGCGCCTCAATCGTCTGCCGTGGGTGGAAAATGCGACGGTCAAAACCGTGCCGGTGCCCGGAACCAGTGACATGGTGGACGTGGATTACACGCTTACCGAGCGCCCGGCGGGCACGGCGCAGGTGGGCGTGGGCTACGGTAGCCTGAGTGGCCTGGTGTTGAGCGGGCAGATCGTGAACGCCAATTTCCTGGGAACCGGCGAGCGGCTGGAAATCAACGCCAACCGTACCTACATCGGCCACACCTATTCCGGAAGTTTCACCGATCCCTATTGGACCGTGAATGGCGTGAGCCGCACGATTTCCCTGTTCCAGAGCCAGTCTTCCTCCATCACCGTCAACAGCGCACCACTGTCCACCAATTCCTACGGCGGCAGCCTGAGCTTTCTCATGCCGCTCACCGAGGTGAGTTGGTGGGGCTTGGGCGCAACGTATTCGCACAATGAGCTGTTCACGCAATCGGGCTCGTCACAGCAATACGTGGCTTTCATTTCCAACCCGCAGAACGGCAAAGTCGTGAATACGCTGGGTGCCTGCTCGGATGCGCGCGGATTCTTTTTCCTGTGTCCATACCCGGCGCTGCAGTACAACACGCTTGAGGCCAAAGTAAGTTATGTGCGCGACACCCGCGATCGCATCATCTTCCCGACCAGCGGCTCGCAGGAAACCCTGAGTCTGACCGCGGCTTTGCCGGGATTCGATCAGCAATACTACATACTGACCTACCAGCAGCTGGCCTTCATCCCGCTGTTCAAGGGATTCATATACGGCATCAACGGCGAAGCCGATTACGGCGCACCCTACGGCAAGACCGCCACCTACCCGCCTTACAAGAATTTCTTCGTGGGTGGCGCGGACACGGTGCGCGGCTGGCAGGTCGCGACACTCGGCCCCAAGGATTCCTACGGCTTTCCGTTTGGCGGGCGTGCGGATTTCTGGATCCAGAACGAGCTGATATTCCCGAATTTCGGCAAGAGTGACGAGACGTCCGGCACCGGGGGTACCGGCTCCAGCCGCTGGGCACTGTTCATCGATGCGGGCAATGCGTTTGCCGATCCCGGTGATTTTCGCTGGAACCGGCTGCGGGTTTCCGCGGGTCTGGCCGCCACCTTCCTGACACCGCTCGGCGCCATGAAATTCAGTTATGCTTTCCCACTGAATCCCAAGCCCGGGGATTTGACGGAGCGCTTCCAGTTCACCCTCGGTACTTATTTCTGATGGTTACGGAGATCTCTATGCGATTCGCTTACCGTATGTTGCTGATGGTCGCCGTTGCCGCGCTGCTGCTCGGCGCCGGGACGCTGCGTGCCGCGGATCTCAAGATCGGCGTGGTCAACATGCAGGCCTTGATGAAAGAGTCGCCACAGGCCAAGGCGGCGGAAGCGGACATGCAGAAGAAGTTCGGCAGTCGGCGCAGCGCGCTGATTGCGCAGGAAAACAAGGTCAAGGCCTTGCAGGAGCAGATCAACCGCAACGGCTCGGTGATGAGTGCCTCACAGTTGCAAAACCTGCAGAATCAGCTGGACGCCGGTCAACAGGATTTGAGCCGCAAGGAAAGCGATTTTCAGGCGGACTTGAACCAATGGCAGAACCAGAAGCTCGGCGCCATCCAGGAAGTGGTTGTCAAGGAAGTGCAGGCCTTCGCCAAGGCGCACAATTACAATCTGATCGTCGGCCTGGGCATCGTGTACGCTGACGGCACGGTGGACGTGACCGATCAGGTGCTGGCGCAGTTGCAAAAGGACTACAAGGCGCCGGCCCCTGCGGCGGCCACGGGCAGCAGTTGAGGTCGAGCGGCGCGTGGCGGCGGAATACACGCTGGCCGAACTGGCGGAAAGCTGCAGGGCGCAGGTACGCGGCGATGCCGGCGTGCGTGTCCACAGCGTAGCCACGCTGGAGCATGCAGGTCGCGGCAGTATCAGCTTTCTTTCGAATCCGCACTATCGGCGCTATCTGGCGGGCACGCGCGCCTCGGCCGTGATTCTGGCGCCGGCCGATGCGGACGCCTGCCCGGTACCCGCACTGGTGGTGGACAATCCGTATCTGGCTTACGCGCGCATTGCCGCCATGCTCGCGCTCGCGCCTCCCGCTCGCCAGGGAATAGATACCGCCGCCCGGGTGCATCCCGCAGCCAAAGTCGCGGCCAGCGCCTGGGTTGGTCCCGGGGCGGTGATTGAGGAGGCGGCGGAGATTGCCGCCGGTGCCGCCATCGGACCCAACTGCGTGGTGCTGCGCGCGGCACAGGTGGGCGAAGACACACGCCTGGTGGCCAACGTCACACTCGCCGAGCGCGTGCAGATCGGCAAGCGCGCGCTGATTCATGCCGGCGCGGTCATCGGCGCGGACGGCTTCGGCATTGCGCGCGACGACGAACGCTGGGTCAAGGTTCCGCAACTGGGCTCGGTGGTAATCGGCGATGACGTGGAAATCGGCGCCAATACCACTATTGATCGCGGTGCGCTGGAGGACACGCTGATCGGCGACGGCGTGAAGCTGGATAATCAGATTCAGATCGGGCATAACGTGCACATCGGCGAGCACACGGCCATCGCCGGGTGCGTGGCGATCGCCGGCAGCGCGCGCATCGGCAAACGTTGCATGATCGGCGGTGCCGCCGGCATCGTCGGGCACATCGAAATCGCCGATGATGTCGTGATCACTGCGATGACGCTGGTGAGCCGCTCGATACATGAGCCCGGGGTGTACTCCGGCAGCGCCCCCATGGACCGCGCGGCAAAATGGCGCAAGAACAGCGTGCGCTTCCGCCAACTGGATGATCTGGCGCGGCGCCTGCAACAGCTTGAGCAGAAATTGAAGGATTGAAACAGCATGTCAACGGCATCGTCTCTGGATATACACGCGATCCTGCGCCAGCTTCCGCACCGCTACCCGTTCCTGCTGGTGGATCGGGTGCTGGAGTGCGTGCCCGGCAAGCGCCTGGTCGCGGTGAAGAACGTCACCATCAATGAACCGTTTTTCCCCGGTCATTTTCCGCATCGGCCGGTGATGCCCGGGGTGCTGATTCTCGAGGCGTTGGCCCAGGCCACGGGCCTGCTGGCATTTGCCAGTCTGGGTCATGCGCCCCAGGCCAACGAACTGTACTATTTCGTCGGCATTGACAAGGCGCGCTTCAAGAAACCGGTGGAACCCGGCGACCAGGTGCTGCTCAAGGTGGAATACCTGTGGGACAAACGCGGCGTGTGGAAATTCGATACGCACGCCGAAGTGGATGGCCAGCTGGTGGCGGCCGCCGAGCTCATGTGCGCCGCGCGGGAGTTTGAGGTTTGATTGACGCGCGCGCCGCCGTGGACCCCGGCGCACGGCTGGCGGCGGATGTCACGGTCGGGGCATTCGCGATCATCGGTGCGCAGGTGGAAGTCGGCGCGGGCACGGTAATCGGGCCGCATGCCGTGATCCAGGGACCAACGCGCATCGGCCGCGACAACCGCATCTTCCAGTTTGCTTCGATAGGCGGCATTCCCCAGGACATGAAGTATCACGGCGAGCCGACCTGGCTTGAAATCGGCGACCGCAACACCTTCTTTGAATTCGTCACCATCAACCGCGGCACCGCGCAGGACCGCGGCAAAACCACCATCGGCAACGACAACTGGATCATGGCCTACGTGCACGTGGCGCACGATTGCGAGTTGGGCAATCACATCATCATGGCCAACAATGCGACGCTCGCCGGACACGTGAGCATCGAGAACTGGGCGATTCTGGGCGGGTTCACCAAGGTGCACCAGTTCTGTCGCATCGGTACCCACAGTTTTACCGGCATGAATGTGGACCTGAGCCGCGATGTTCCGCCCTACATGATGATTTCCGGTACGCCGGCCGAGCCGCGCGGCATCAACAGCGAAGGTCTGCGCCGCCGTGGATTCGATGCCGCGCAGGTCCGCAACATCAAAAACGCCTACCGAGTGTTGTATCGTTCGGATCTGCGTCTGGAAGAGGCGCTGGCGAAGCTGCGCGTGCTGAGCGCCACCCAATCCGAGTTGCAATGCCTGGTGGAGTTTCTGGAAGCGAGCGAGCGCAGTATCACGCGCTGAAAGTACGGCAGGACAGCGGGGCGCAGCCGAGCATGTTGCGAATTGGCATGATTGCGGGCGAAAGTTCCGGCGACCAGCTGGGCGCCGGGCTGATGCGTGCCATCCGCGCGCGGGTGCCGGATGCCGAATTCGAGGGCGCGGCGGGTCCGGCGATGATCGCGGCCGGTTGCCGGCCGCTGGTGCATGCCGAAACACTCGCGGTCATGGGGATCACCGAAGTGTTGGCGCACCTGCCGCGTTTGCTGCGTGTGCGCCGGCGCCTGTACAGGCATTTTCTGCAACACCGTCCCGACGTACTTATCGGCATCGACATGCCGGATTTCAATCTGGGTCTCGAGTCCAGCTTGCGCAAGGCGGGAATCCGCACGGTGCATTACGTCAGCCCTTCAATCTGGGCTTGGCGCGCGCGCCGCGTATTCAAGGTCGGCAAGGCCGCGGAGCTGGTGCTGACGCTGTTGCCGTTCGAGCAGCCGCTGTACGCACAACACGGATTTCATGCCGTATACGTCGGCCACCCGCTTGCGGATCGCGCGCCACGCAGTCTGGACCGCGGCGCGTTGCGCCGCGGCCTGCATCTGCCGGTCGAAGACCCGCTGGTGGCATTGTTGCCCGGCAGCCGTTTTACCGAAGTGGAACGCCTGCTGCCGGTGTTCCTGGAAACTGCGCAGTGGCTGGCGAACCACCTGCCGCAGCTCAGATTCGCCATGCCCGCCGCCTCGCCGGCGCTCAGCCGCCATATCAAGAATCAGGTGCGCATGCTCGTGCCCGACCTTCCGGTTACCGTGATCGAGGGGCATGCGCAGGAGATCCTGGGAGCGGCGAATGCCGCGCTCATTGCTTCCGGCACCGCCACGTTGGAAGCCATGCTGTGGCGCTGCCCGATGGTGGTCGCCTACCGCCTGTCCGCCGGCAGCTACGCGTTGGTCAAGGGCCTGGGACTGTTGCGCGTGCCGCACGTGGCCTTGCCCAATCTGCTGGCGGGCCGGGAGGTGGTACCGGAATTTCTGCAATACCGGGCGCTGCCGCTCAATCTCGGCAATGCCATACTGCGCCTGTTGCAGGATGCGCGTGCGCGCGATGCCCAATTGCAGAGTTTTGCCGAGCTGGAACAGGGCTTGCGCCTGGGCGCGAATGAGCGTGCCGCCGCCGCGGTTCTCGATTTGCTGCAACAGCCTGCGGCGACGCCGCGCGCGCGCGCGCAGTCGCGCGCCGATGGTGCGATTTCATGAGACAGGCACACAGCCATGTTCTGGTGGCCGGTGTGGATGAGGCCGGACGCGGGCCGCTCGCGGGTCCGGTGGCCGCCGCCGCGGTAATTCTGCGCGCCGCGGTACCGATAGCGGGATTGCGCGATTCCAAACAACTGACGGCTGCGCGCCGCGAAACGCTTGCGGCTGAAATCCGTGCGCTGGCCGTGGCTTGGGCGGTGGGTTGGGCGGATGCCGTAGAGATCGATCGCATCAACATCCTGCAGGCCTCGCTGCTGGCGATGCAACGCGCGGTGATGGCATTGGCGGTGACGCCGGAGCGCGTGCTCGTGGACGGCAACGTCTGTCCACGGCTGGACTGTCCGGTGCAGGCCCGGGTGCAGGGCGATCGCAGCGTGGCCGCGATCAGTGCCGCGTCGATTCTTGCCAAGGTTGAACGCGACGCGCTCATGTGCCGCATGGATGCTGAATTTCCGCATTATGGTTTTGCGCTGCACAAGGGTTATCCGACGCCCGCGCATCTGCAGGCGCTCGCAAGTCACGGACCGTGCAGCATTCACCGCCGTTCATTTGCGCCGGTGCGGCGCGTTCTGGAGCATTGAGGTGAGTGCGGTTCCGGGTTTCGTGCACCTGCGCCTGCACAGCGAGTATTCGCTGGCCGACAGCGTGATCCGCATTACCGAGCTGGTGGAGGCCGTGGCGGCGGCGGACATGCCGGCCGTCGCGCTCACCGACCAGGGCAATGTGTTTGCACTTGTGAAGTTTTTCCGCGCGGCGGAAGCCGCCGGTATCAAGCCGCTGATCGGCGCGGATTTGCGCCTGCGCGACACCGACGCGGACGGCAGCAGCCGGTTTACGCTGTTGTGCTGTGATGCATGCGGCTATCGCAATCTGTCGCAGCTGATTACCCGCAGCTATCTCGAGGGTCAGCAACGCGGCCAGCCGGTGCTGGAGCGCGCCTGGCTCGCGGAACACTGTGCAGGGCTGATCGCCTTGTCCGGCGGGCGTGAAGGCGAGATCGGCCGCGCATTGCTCACCGGCCGCGACTCCCAGGCGCAGGCGCTGCTTGAGGAATGGGCGCGGTGGTTTCCACAGCACTTTTATCTGGAGCTGCAACGCACCGGGCGTGAGGGCGAGGAGGAATATCTGCGCGCGGCGGTGGCCTTGGCGGCGCGCAGCGGCTCGCCGGTGGTGGCCAGCAACGACGTGCGCTTCCTGCAGGCGGCGGACTTCGGTGCGCACGAGGCGCGCGTCTGCATCCAGGAGGGCTACACGCTCAACGATGCGCGGCGACCGCGGCGTTACAGCGAGCAGCAGTACCTGCGCAGCGCGGCGGAGATGCAGCAGCGCTTCGCGGATTTGCCGGAAGCCCTGGAGAACAGCGTCGAGATCGCGCGCCGCTGCAATTTCAGCCTGGATGCGGGGAAAAATTTCCTGCCGGCCTATCCGGTGCCGTCCGGCATGGATATCGAGAGCTTTCTACGTGCCGAGGCCGAGCGCGGACTCGCGCGGCGACTGGAGAGCGTCGCTGGCGCGGCGAATCACGCGAAGCAAATCCAGCCTTATCGCGAACGCCTGGCGAGCGAAGTCGACGTGATTTTGCGCATGGGATTTGCCGGCTACTTCCTGATCGTGGCGGATTTCATCCGCTGGGCGCGCGAGCATGGCGTGCCCGTGGGTCCGGGCCGCGGCTCGGGAGCGGGCTCGCTGGTGGCGTACGCGCTCGGCATCACCGATCTCGATCCGCTGCAGCACCATTTGCTGTTCGAGCGTTTCCTCAATCCCGAGCGTGTCTCCATGCCGGACTTCGACGTGGACTTCTGCATGCAGGGGCGTGACCGCGTGATTGACTACGTGGCCGGGCGCTACGGCCAGGGTCATGTGGCGCAGATCATCACTTTCGGCAGCATGGCCGCACGTGCCGTGGTGCGCGACGTCGGCCGGGTGCTGGGGCACAACTACGGCTACGTGGACCAGATTGCCAAACTCATTCCCTTCGAGCTGGAAATGACGCTCGACAAGGCGCTGGCCCAGGAACCGGAACTGCACAAGCGCTACGAGGAAGACGACGAGGTGCGCCAGCTGATTGATCTGGCGAAATCGCTCGAAGGCCTGGCGCGCAATGCCGGCAAACATGCCGGCGGCGTGGTGATTGCGCCTGCGGAGCTCACCGATTTCATGCCGCTGTACTGCGAAGCCGAGGGCAGCCACCCGGTCACGCAGTTCGACAAGGACGACGTGGAGGCCGTGGGCCTGGTGAAGTTCGATTTTCTCGGCCTGCGTACGCTCACCATCATTGACTGGGCCGTCAAGAGCATCAACGCGCGCCGCACGGACCAGGACGAGCCGCCGCTCGACATCGCGGCCCTGCCGCTCGACGACCCGGAAGTCTTCAAGTTGTTCCGCGCGGCGCGCACGGTCGCGGTGTTCCAGTTTGAAGGCGGCGGCATGCAGCGTTTGCTGAAAGACGCACACCCCGACCGCTTCGAGGACCTGATCGCACTCAACGCCTTGTTCCGTCCCGGCCCCATGGAGCTGATTCCCAACTACGTGGCGCGCAAGCGCGGGCGTGAACCCGTCGTCTATCCGGATGCGCGCGTCGAGCCGATCCTCAAAGAAACCTACGGCATCATGGTCTATCAGGAACAGGTCATGCAGATGGCGCAGATCATCGGCGGGTACACGCTGGGTGGCGCCGATCTGCTGCGCCGTGCCATGGGCAAGAAAAAACCCGAAGAGATGGCGCAACAGCGCACGATTTTCCGCGAAGGCGCGGCCAGGCACGGGCTCTCCGCGCAGAAAGCCGACCGGATTTTCGACCTCATGGAGAAATTCGCGGGTTACGGTTTCAACAAGTCCCACGCCGTGGCCTATTCGCTGGTCGCTTATCAGACCGCGTGGCTCAAGGCGCACTATCCGGCGGAATTCATGGCGGCGGTGTTGTCCTCCGACATGGACCACACCGACAAGGTGGTGGCGCTCATCGACGAATGCCGCAACCTGGAGCTTGAAATCCGGCCGCCGGACATCAATCGTTCCGAGTATCTGTTTACGGTGGTAGACGAACGCAGCATCAGTTATGGCCTGGGCGCCATCAAGGGCGTGGGCTTGGCGGCCATCGAAGGTGTGCTGGCCG
Organism: Gammaproteobacteria bacterium; assembly: GCA_028864905.1. Taxonomy (GTDB): domain Bacteria; phylum Pseudomonadota; class Gammaproteobacteria; order Natronospirales; family REEB76; genus REEB76. The sequence goes on along the minus strand of JAGWLP010000001.1, from coordinate 31,493 downwards.
AGCGCCGCGAGCACGGCGCTTACCGCAACCTCGAGGATTTCTGTCGCCGCATCGATCTGCAGAAAGCCAACCGCCGCGTGCTCGAGGCGCTGATTCGTGCCGGCGCCCTGGACAGCTTCGGCATCAATCGCGCCACACTCATGGCGCGTCTGCCGCAGGCACTGGCGGCGGCGGATCAGGGCAGCCGTGCGCAGGACGCGGGACAGGTGGATCTCTTCGGTCTGGCCGGCGCGGCGGGGCGCACGCCGGCGCAGCCATCGGCCCGGGAGCAGCCCGACTGGGACGAGGACGAACGTCTGCGCGGTGAACGCGAAACCCTGGGTTTGTATCTCACCGGTCATCCGGTAACACGCTATGCCGCGGATCTGCAGCATGTGGTGAGCGCGCCGCTGGCGGAGCTTGCGGATGCCGCGCCGCCCGCCGGCGATCGTGGCCAGGTGTTCGCCAGTGCGCGCAACGTGACCGTGGCCGGGCTGGTGGTGGAGATGCGCCGCCGCGGCGGCCGCGTCAACCTGACGCTGGATGACCGCAGCGGCCGGCTCGAGGTCACCTTGTTCGAGGAGGTGTTCAATCGCTTCCGTACCCTGGCGGTCAAGGACCGCGTGGTGGTCGTGGAAGGGCGACTCACCTTCGACGAGTTCAACGACGCCTGGCGCGTCACCGTCAAGAACATGTATGGGGTGGACGAGCTGCGCGAGCGTTACGTGCGCCGCCTGGATGTGGACTGGACGGAGCAGGCCGGGGCGGATTTTCCCGGGCGTCTGCAGGATGCACTCAAACCGTACCTGGGCGGGCGCTGCGCGGTGTGGGTATGCTATGCGGAGGCGCAGGCCAGCGTGCCGGTGTTCCTCGGAGACGCCTGGCGGGTGCATCCGGCCGAAATGCTGGTGCGCCGGCTGCAGGCGTGGCTGGGCGCCGAGAAAGTCAGGCTGCATTACGGCGCCCGCCCCATGGAACCGGCCAGTGAGCGCGCCAGTGCCTGAGCGTCCCGAGTGCGCCGACCATCGACCGGAGCCCGGATGGTGTTCATCCGGGGGGTTGCCCGCCGCCAAGCCAGCCGGTAACGTTTGCCCTTCCCGAGAGGTCCGGCCGCCGCGATGAAATTCAATTTCCTTGAATTCGAACAGCCGATCGCCGAGCTCGAAGCCAAGATCGAGGAATTGCGCTTCGTGGGCGACGAATCCGCGGTCAGCATCACCGACGAAATCGAACGCCTGCAGGCCAAGAGCCGCATGCTCACCGAGACCATCTTCTCGAACCTCAGCGCTTGGCAGGTCGCGCAGCTTGCGCGCCACCCGTTGCGGCCCTACACGCTGGATTACATTTCGCGCATTTTCACCGATTTCGAAGAGCTGCACGGTGATCGCGCCTTCGGCGACGATGCGGCGATTGTCGCGGGCGTGGCGCGTCTCGACGGCCGGCCGGTGATGATCGTCGGCGAGCAGAAAGGCCGCGACACCAAGGAAAAAGTGCGGCGCAATTTCGGCATGCCGCGTCCCGAGGGTTACCGCAAGGCCTTGCGCATCATGAAGCTTGCGGAGCGCATGCGCCTGCCGCTCATGACCTTCATCGATACACCCGGAGCCTACCCGGGCGTGGGCGCGGAGGAGCGCGGCCAGTCCGAGGCCATCGCCCGCAACCTGTTCGAGATGTCCGGGCTGCGCGTGCCGATCATCGCTACCGTGATCGGCGAAGGCGGTTCCGGTGGCGCGCTGGCAATCGGCGTGGGCGATCGCGTGCTGATGCTGCAATACAGCATTTACTCGGTGATTTCACCCGAAGGTTGCGCTTCGATCCTGTGGAAGAGCGCGGACAAGGCCAGCGACGCCGCCGAGGCCATGGGCATCACCGCCGAGCGCCTCAAGAACCTCGGGTTGATTGATGCGGTGCTCAAGGAACCGCTGGGCGGCGCGCATCGCAATGTGGATGCCATGGCCGCTGCCATCAAGAAAGCACTGGTGGACAACCTCAGCCGTCTGGAGCACATGTCCATGGATGAACTGCTGGAGATGCGTTACAAGCGCTTCACTTCCTTTGGCACGTTCAAGGAGTGACGCGGTATTCGTCCGGGCGCCGTGAACTTCGATGCCGACAAATTGTTGAACACGCTGCGCGGCCTTCCGGCCGCGCAGCGCTATTGGGTGGCCTACAGCGGCGGACTGGATTCCAGCGTGCTGCTGCATGCGTTGGCGCAATGCCGTGCGGCGCTCGGCGGCGAGCTGCGCGCGGTGCACGTAAACCATCACCTGCAGCCGCAGGCGGATGCCTGGCAGGCGCACTGTGCACGCGTGTGCGCGCAACTGAACGTGCCGCTTGAGTGCCGCGACGTCAACGTGGCCCCGGCCAGGGGCGAAAGCCTCGAAGCCGTGGCGCGGGCGCAACGTTACGCGGCGTACCGCAAATTGCTGCGTGCCGGAGACCTGCTGCTGCTCGCACATCATCAGGACGATCAACTCGAGACGTTTCTGCTGCAGGCGCTGCGCGGTGCCGGCCTGCGCGGTTTGGCGGCCATGCGTGCGTGCGCAAAATGCGGCGCCGGGAAATTGGCGCGACCGTTGCTCGGGTTCACGCGCGCGGAATTGCGCACCTGGGCGGAGTTACAGCGCTGCGACTGGCTGGAGGATCCCAGTAATGCCGACACGCGCTTTGCGCGCAACTACCTGCGCCATGAAATCCTGCCGCGGCTGAAAGCACGCTGGCCCGCGGCCGCGGCGACCGTGAGCCGCAGTGCGCGCCATTGCGGTGAGGCCGTGGAACTGCTCGCTGCCCTGGCAACCGAGGACTGGAAGCAGTGTGCCGATAGCGAGGGCCGGTCGCTGGCGGTGGCGGCGCTGCGCAAGCTGAGCGTGCCGCGTGCCGGGAATCTGCTGCGTTTCTGGATCGACAAGCTGGAGTTGCCGGCACCTCCGGCGCACAAACTCGAGCAGGTGTTTACCGAAGTACTGGCGGCCGGCGCGGATCGCAATCCGCGCGTGAACTGGCAGGGCGCGGAATTGCGCCGTTTCCGCGGGCGTCTGTATGCCATGGCGCCGTTGCCGGAGGCACCGGCAGAGGAACTGCGGCTGCGTCCGGGAATTGAGCAGGACCTCGGTGCCGGGCTGGGGAGCCTTTTTCTGCAGGCGGTGGACAGTGAGGGCCTGCGTGCGTCCTTGTGCCCCACGGATGGCTTGCGCATCCGGTTTCGCAGCGGCGGCGAGATTTGCCGCCCGGCGGGCCGCGCGCATCGCCGGCCGTTGAAGAAATGGCTGCAGGAATTCGCGGTACTGCCCTGGATGCGCGAGCGCCTGCCGCTGATTTACGCCGGTGACGAACTCGCGGCCGTGGCCGGCCTGTTCGTGTGTGCCCGGTTTGCCGCCGGCAAAGGTGAGCCCGGTCTGCGTATTCAGTGGCGCGTGCATCCGCCGTTGCAAAAATAACCAGCCGCAAACGTCGGATTCGTGTGCCGCGCAGCTTCATTCAGGCGGCCGATTCTGTTACCCTGTCATCCCGATTCGCGGAGCCGTTCCGGCACCGCTTCGGGAGTGCCGATGGCTCATTTTGTATTCGTCACCGGCGGCGTAGTTTCTTCCCTGGGAAAGGGTATCGCCTCCGCCTCACTGGGCGCGCTGCTCGAAGCGCGCGGCCTCAAAGTCACCATGGTCAAGCTGGATCCCTACATCAACGTGGATCCCGGCACCATGAGCCCGTTCCAGCACGGCGAGGTGTTCGTCACCGAGGACGGCGCCGAAACCGACTTGGATTTGGGCCATTACGAACGCTTCGTGCGCGCGCGCATGGGGCGCAGCAACAATTTCACCACCGGCCGCATCTACGAGAACGTGATCCGCCGCGAGCGCCACGGCGATTACCTCGGCGGCACGGTGCAGGTGATCCCGCACATCACCGACGAGATCAAGCGCTGTGTGCGCGAGGGCGCGGGCAACGCCGACATCTGCATGGTGGAAATCGGCGGCACCGTGGGCGACATCGAATCCTTGCCGTTCCTCGAGGCCATCCGCCAGATGGGCATCGAAATGGGTCGCGGCAAGTGCGTGTACATGCACCTGACGCTGGTGCCGTACATTCCCACCTCCGGCGAGACCAAGACCAAGCCCACCCAGCACTCGGTCAAGGAATTGCGCTCCATCGGCATCCAGCCGGATATTTTGTTGTGCCGCGCCGCCAAGCCGCTGCCCGAGGAAGCGCGCCGCAAGATCGCGCTGTTTACCAATGTCGAGGAGCGCGCGGTGATCTCGGCACCGGATGCCGACGACATCTACCGCATTCCGCTCATCCTGCACGAGCAGGGCCTGGACGACATTGTGGTGGACATGCTGCGCGTGAATGCGCGTGCCGCCAACCTGAGCGAGTGGCGCCGGGTAGTGGAAGCCCGCGCCAATCCCGAGGCCAGCGTCAACGTCGCCATGGTGGGCAAATACGTGAATCTCGCCGACGCCTACATGTCGCTCAACGAGGCGCTCAAGCACGCCGGCATCCGCACGCGTACCGAGGTCAAGATTCACTACATTGATTCCGAAGAAGTCGCCAAGCGCGGCACGCAGCTGCTGCACGGCATGGACGCGATCCTCGTACCGGGCGGGTTCGGTGAGCGCGGCATCGAGGGCAAGATCGCGGCCGCAGGTTATGCGCGCGAACAGCGCATTCCCTATCTCGGCATCTGCCTCGGCTTGCAGGTGGCGGTCATCGAGTTTGCGCGCCACGTGGCGGGCCTCAAGGATGCGCACAGCACGGAATTTGCGCCGCGCACACCGCATCCGGTGATCGCCCTGATTACCGAGTGGCAGGACCGCAGCGGCCAGACCGAAAGCCGCAGTGAGCAATCGGATCTGGGCGGCAGCATGCGCCTGGGCGCACAAGCGGCACATCTCAAGCCCGGCACGCTGGCGCACAAGGTGTACGGCAAGGATGTCATCCAGGAGCGTCATCGCCACCGTTACGAATTCAACAACAATTACCTGGAGACGCTGGAGAAGAAGGGCCTGGTGTTTTCCGGCTTCTCCGTGGACCAGCTGGTGGAAATGATCGAGCTGCCCGGGCATCCGTTCTTTATCGCCTCGCAGTTCCATCCGGAGTTCACGTCCACGCCGCGCGACGGCCATCCACTGTTCAGCGAATTCATCCGCGCCGCGCGTGCCTACGCCACCGCACAGCCCGCACTCAAGGCGGCACGCGCATGAAGCTGTGCGGATTCGAAGCCGGAAACCAGCAGCCCTTCTTCCTGATTGCCGGACCCGACACGCTGGAAAGCGAGCAACTGGCGCTGGACGTGGCCGGTCACCTGAAGGAAGTGACCCGGCGGCTCAAGATTCCGTACATCTTCAAGGGCTCCTTCGACAAGGCCAACCGCAGCTCCGGCAAGAGTTACCGTGGTCCCGGCATGCAGGACGGGCTGCGGATTCTCGCCAAGGTGCAGCAGAGCATCGGCGTGCCGGTATTGACCGACGTGCACGAGGACACGCCCATCGAGGAAGTCGCGGCCGTGGTGGATGTGGTGCAGACGCCGGCGTTCTTGTGCCGCCAGACCAATTTCATCCAGCGTGCCGCGCGCGCCGGCAAGCCGCTTAACATCAAGAAGGGCCAGTTCCTGTCGCCGTGGGAAATGCGCAACGTCGTGGACAAGGCGCGCGCCGCCGGCAACCCGCAGATCCTGGTGTGCGAGCGCGGCTTTTCCTTCGGCTACAACAATCTCGTCGTGGACATGCGCGGGCTGGCGGTGATGCGTGACATCGGTTGCCCGGTGGTGTTCGATGCTACCCACTCGGTGCAGTTGCCGGGCGGGCAGGGCGCAAGCTCCGGCGGGCAGCGCGAATTCATTCCGGTGCTGGCGCGTGCCGCCATCGGCGCAGGCGTGGCCGGCGTGTTCATGGAAACCCATCCCGATCCCGACCAGGCGCTGTGTGACGGCCCCAATTCCTGGCCGCTCAAACTTATGGCGGAATTGCTGGAGACCCTCAAGGAGCTGGATGCCGTGGTCAAGCGGCGCGAGTACCTCGAGAATCGGCCATGAACAAAAAAGTGAAAACCATGCGTGGCGTCATTCCGGCGAAAGCCGGAATCCAGCTGCTTAAAACCTGGACCCCGGCTTTCGCCGGGGCGACGACGATTTAGCGCCAAGGCTGAGGTATTGAAGCGCGATGACTAAAATTGTCGACTTGCGCGCCCGTGAGATTCTCGATTCCCGCGGCAATCCCACCGTGGAAGTGGACGTGATCCTGGATTCCGGCATCGTGGGGCGCGCGGCCGTGCCGTCGGGCGCCTCCACCGGTTCGCGCGAAGCGGTGGAGTTGCGTGACGGCGATCCGCGGCGTTACGGCGGCAAGGGCGTGCGCAAGGCGGTCGCCAATGTGCACGGCGAAATTCAGCGCCGCGTGCGCGGCCTGGCGGTCGAGAATCAGGAAAAACTGGATCGCGCCTTGATTGATCTCGACGGCACCGAAAACAAATCGCGCCTCGGCGCCAACGCGATTCTCGGCGTATCGCTGGCCGCGGCGCGCGCCGCGGCGCGCGAGCATGAGATGCCGCTGTACCGCTGGCTGGGCGGCGAGCGCGCCCTGAGCCTGCCGGTGCCGCAGATGAATGTCATCAACGGCGGAGCGCATGCGGACAACAACGTGGACCTGCAGGAATTCATGATTCTGCCGGTCGGTGCGCCGAATTTCGCCGAGGCGCTGCGCTATGCCGCCGAAGTGTTTCACGCGCTCAAGGAAGTGCTGCACGCACGCGGCCTTTCAACCGCGGTGGGCGACGAGGGCGGCTTCGCGCCGGATCTGCCGTCGAACGAAGCAGCACTCGAAGTCATCATGCAGGCCATCGGGCGCGCCGGCTACGTGGCGGGGGAGGACATTTACCTGGGCGTGGATGCGGCAAGCAGCGAGTTCTACCGGGAAGGCCGCTATCAACTCGATTCGGAACAGCGCCGCTACAGTTCCGCTGAATTCAGCGATTATCTGGTGCGGCTCGTGGACCGCTATCCCATCATCAGCGTCGAGGACGGCATGGCGGAGAATGACTGGGAAGGCTGGAGACTTTTGACCCAGAAACTGGGTGCACGTGTGCAACTCGTGGGCGACGATATCTTCGTCACCAACACCGGAATCCTCCAGCGCGGCATCCAGGAAGGCGTAGCCAATTCCATTCTGATCAAGCTCAATCAGATCGGCACGCTCACGGAAACCCTGGCGGCCATCAACATGGCCGTGGAGGCCGGCTATACGGCGGTAATCTCGCACCGTTCGGGCGAGACTGCGGACGCCAGCATCGCCGACCTCGCGGTCGGCAGCCGCGCCACCCAGATCAAAACCGGCTCGCTGTCGCGCTCGGAGCGTCTCGCCAAGTACAACCAGTTGCTGAGAATCCAGGAATCACTCGGGCGCCGGGCGCGTTATCATGGGCCGGCGGCCTTTGCCGAAGCGGTGGTCAAGCGCCCATGAAACCAAGCGGGTTGCAGCTCAAGTTCCTGTTGCCGCTGATTCTCATATTGCTGCTGTTGCTGCTGCAGTATCAGCTCTGGTTCGGCACCGGCAATATCCACGATGCCACCAAGCTGCAGCAGCAAGTCGCGGCGCAGCAGACCCAGAACGTCGAGCTGGCCAAGCGCAATCAGGAACTGGCGGCGCAGGTGCGCGACCTCAAGCAGGGCCGGGCGGCGGTCGAGGAACAGGCGCGCAGCGATCTCGGGATGATCAAGCAAGGCGAAACTTTCTACCAAATCGTGCGCATACCGCCGCCGGCTGCGGCCACGCATTGACCGCATGTCGCCCGGGCCGAGATTCTGGGCCATCGTTCCCGCCGCGGGCCGCGGGACGCGCATGGGCGGTGAAGTTCCCAAGCAGTATCTGCCGCTCGCCGGGCGCACGGTCATCGAGCACACGCTTGAGTGCCTGCTTGCGCAGGCCCGCATTGCCGCGGTCACCGTGGCCGTGGCCGACGATGATGTTTACGCCCGGCGCTGCCTGGTGCGCGCCTGGAGCAAGCCGGTGAAGCTGGCGCAAGGCGGGGCGCAGCGCGCGCATTCGGTACTCAATGCCCTGCACAGTCTGCGCGACGAATTGCATGCGAACGACTGGGTGCTGGTGCACGATGCGGTGCGTCCGTGCCTGCATGCCGAGGATCTCGACAAGCTGATGCACACGCTCGAACGGGACGCCGTGGGCGGTATCCTGGCCGCACCGCTCGCCGATACCGTGAAGCAGGTTGCCGAGGATGGCACCATCCAGGCGACGCCCGACCGGCAGAAGCTGTGGCGTGCATTCACGCCGCAGATGTTCCGCTTTGGCTTGTTGCAAATCGCGCTGCAGACTGCGCTGGATTCGGGGCGGGTGCCGACCGACGAAGCCGCCGCCATGGAAACCGCGCATCCCGGGCAGGTGCGCGTGGTCGAGGGCCGCAGCGACAACATCAAGATCACGCGGCCCGCGGACGTCACGCTGGCAGAGGCCATCTTGGGAGCACGTGCATGAGAATCGGACAGGGCTTTGATGTGCATGCCTTCGGACCCGGGACTGAATTTGTTCTGGGCGGCGTGCATATTCCGCATACGCACGGTACCCAGGCGCATTCCGACGGCGACGTACTGTTGCATGCGGTGTGCAATGCGCTGCTGGGTGCGGCGGCACTCGGCGACATCGGCCGCCATTTTCCCGACACTGACGCACGTTACAAAAATGCCGACAGCCGCAAGCTGTTGGCGCAGGTATTAAAACTTCTGGCAGAGCGCGGGCTAAAGCCCGTGCAAGTGGATGCCACCATCATCGCGCAAGCGCCGAAAATGGCGCCGCACATTCCGGCCATGTGTGCAAATCTGGCCGCGGATTTGAAATTGCCGCGCGATTGCGTGAACGTCAAGGCCACCACCACCGAAGGTCTGGGCTACATCGGCCGCGGCGAAGGCATTGCAGTCCACGCGGTGGTACTAGTGGACGCGGATAGCTAGAACTTAAATTCAGATTCTCTAACCGCTCGTGTTGAGCGTAGTGGAGCGCAGCTCCACGAAGTCGAAACACTGGATATTAAGGAACATGCTGCCCTTAAACTTCGTGCCTTCGGCACCATGCTCAGATCTGGCACCAGCCTTGATCCCCCGGATGTGAATAAATTGTGAGACAGGTTCGAAAAAGCTGGAGAAAGCGGTGCTGACGAAATTTGAACATGGAAACGGAATCTTGGAACTGCGGCTGGCACATTCGCCGGCCAATGCCCTGAATCCGGCCTTGGTGCACGCGCTACATCAGGCCATCGAGTCGGCCGGCAGGAGCGGCACACGCGCGCTGATTCTGTCCGGCGCCGAGGGCATGTTTTCCGCCGGTCTGGATGTGCCGGAACTCCTGAAGCTCGATGCCGCTGCCATGGGCACTTTCTGGAAGGAGTTCATTGAGCTGCTGCGGGCGATTGCCCAGTCGCCGATTCCCGTTGCCGCGGCCATCACCGGCCACAGCCCTGCGGGTGGCGCGGTGCTTGCGATTTTCTGCGATACGCGCATAGCCGCTCAGGGCGAGTTCAAGATCGGCTTGAATGAAGTGCAGGTGGGTCTGCCCGTGCCGGCGGTCATTTATGCCGCCATGCAGCGTCTGCTAGGCGCGCGCCAGGCGGAACGCCTATGCCTGCATGGTTTATTGATTGCGCCCGACGAAGCGCTGCGCATCGGGTTGGTGGACCAGGTGTTGCCGATGGAGCAGGTGATTCCTGCCGCGCTCGAATGGTGCCGCAGCCTGCTGGCCTTGCCCCCGCAGGCCGTCGCGGCCACTCGCATGCTGGCGCGGGCGGACCTCGTCACACTGTTTGATGATCTGGGCGAGCGCAGCCACGAGGACCTGATGAACGTATGGTTCAGCGCGGAAACCCAGGCCGCCATGCGCGCCATGCTGGCGAGGCTCGCAGCCCGCAAGGGCTGAGCACACAGGTATAAGATATTCACGGTGCAAACCGCACAGGAAGTGCGACGGACCGTGACCGACGAGGCATTAAGCTGGTTTGACCGCCTGAAGCGGCACTATATCGGCCGCGTGGTGATTCCCTACGCGATTGTTATCGGTTTCGTGATGCAGGTCGCGGCGCATGTATTTCCGTACTTTGGCTGGTCCGGGGCGGTGCTGCCGCTGGTGATTGTATTGCTGGTCAGCCTGCCGGTGGTGCTGGTGCTCACTTGGTTGCTGGCACGGCCCAGGGATGCGTCGGGAAGCAGCGCATGGCAACACCAGCACCGCAAACTCGGGACGGCGGTATCCGTGTTGGTAGTGGTGCTGACCGCGGTTTCCGGGTTCTACGCCTGGCAGTTTTCCGAATTGCATGCGCAGAGATTGGAGCAGGTTGCAGCGGCCCCGGTACCCGCCAAATCCATTGCGGCCTTGCCGTTTGAGAACCTCACGGCGGACAAGAACAACGAATACTTCGTGGCCGGCATGTAGGGGCTGATTCTGACCAAGTTGGCCGACATCGGCGATCTCAAGGTGATTTCGCGCACCTCGACCGCAGAATACCAGAGCCATCCGGACAATCTGAAAGCCATCGGCCGGCAACGAGGTGTTGATCAACGTGCAGTTGATCGATGTGCAATCCGATGCACACCTGTGGGCGGAAAGCTACACGCGCACGCTGGATAACATTTTCGGTGTCGAGAGTGAGGTGGCGGGCAAGATCGCCGATGCGCTGGACGTGAAGCTCTCGTCCGCGCAGAGCGCGCAACTGGCCGCGGTGCCGACGCAGAACCAGGCAGCCTACGACCTGTTTCTGCGCGCCGAGTATCAGGCCAACCAGGGCGACACCACCTTCAACGCGACCAGTTGGAAAGCCGCGATCCTCTTGTACCGGCAGGCGGTCGAACAGGACCCGAACTTCGCGCTCGCCTGGGCGCGGTTGCCCTACAACGAAAGTGAACTCGCCTGGTTCTTTGGCGGCGGCGTGGATGTCAAGCAGCTCAATCAGCAGGCGCGCGCGGATGCCGAATGCGCGCTGCAATTACGACCCAACCTGTCCGCTGCGCATCTCGCCGTCGGCTACAACGAATACTGGGGCCGCGGTGATTACGACGCCGCGCTGCGAGCCTTCGCCGCGGCACTCAAGCTCAAGTCCAGCGATGCCGATGCGCTCGCGGCGCAAGCCAATGTCGAACGCCGTCAAGGCCGCTTCGACGACGCAACCGCCTCGCTGGAGCAAGCACTGGCGCTCGATCCGCGCAATTCCGTCTTGGCTTTCAACTTGGGTATAACGTACATGTGCACCAGCCGCAATACCGATGCCGAGAACCTCTTCCAGCGTGCGCTGGCGCTGAACCCGGATAACCAAAATGCGAAGTTTCAACTCTCCCAGGCCATCCTGTTAAGTACCGGCGACATTCCGCGTGCGCTGAGCGTAGCGCAAGGCGACGATCCGGTATTGAAGTTGGCACGTGTCCCCCTGTTGACCGAGCAGCGCAAATACACTGAAGCGCTCGCGTTGCTCGACAGCATCCCGGACACACCTGACAACTTTTCATTCGGTGGCGTGAAGGCTCAGCAACAGGCGGACCTGTACCGGCTGATGGGCGATAGTGCGCATGCACGGCTCCTGTACACACAGGTGCTCCCTGGTGCCCGCGCGCAACTCCGCGTGCAGCAGGGCATCAATCTGGCATTGGTGTGACAAGCCGTTGCCGACGATGAATTGGGGCTCGGTCACGCCGCGGCTGGTTTGCATGCCGTCGCCAAGGCGCGAGCCATTGACGATCAAACCGTGGATCGGTTGTACGGGCCGCGAGACATGGTGCTTAATGCGCAACTGTACGCGCAAGCCCGCCACGCGGATCTCGCCGTGCCATTGTTCGCCAAAGCGCTCGCCTCGCCAGGTATCGGCGCTTTTTACTCGCCTGTGCTGCTGCGGCTCGACCCGTTTTTGGATCCGATCCGCCACGACCCGCGCTTCCAGGCGCTGCTGCAGCAATACGCGAATTACAAACCCACGGTCACCTACGACACTGCAGCCCCCGCTGTACCCTCCGCCCCCGCTTCCACCCATTGACGTCGCACTTTGCGGCGCTCAATTGCAAGGTAAGACTTGCCGCGAAGATTGTTGAATTCGCTGGATTCCGGCTCCCCGCCTTCGCGGGGACAAGCTTCACCGGAATGACGAAGCGGGCTGGGCTTTATCAGAGTTTGTTCACGTACGGGATCAGAATGCCCAGGAGCGCGAGCACGCCCAGCACGATGAGGCCGATGCCGGCGATGTAGCGCAGCACCCTGATTTTCTGAAACAGCCCCGGCCACAGAAGAACTATGAGGCCGCCGACGATGGTGAAGATGACCAGCAGGTTGATGTTGAGCGTGATGTGCATGATGGTTGCTCGGTTAAGGAAACTTTATTAACTTGTCACCTCCGCGTAGGCGGGGCTCCAGGTATTTGGTTTTCCTGGATTCCCGCTTTCGCGAGAATGACCAAGAGACAGGTTCCTCGGGTAATAAAATATCAGCGGCCGCTCAATAATACATAGACCGCGCCGGTGCCGCCGTCCGCGGGCCGCGCCGAGCAGAAGGCCATGACCCCGTCATGTTGCCTGAGCCAGCCGTTGAGTTTCTGCTTGAGTACCGGTCCGCGCGGCCCTGATCGGTAGCCTTTGCCGTGAATGATGCATACGCAGCGCACGCGCCCGCCGCGCGCCTGCTGCAGGAATTCCGCCAGTGCCAGGCGCGCATCCTCGCTGCGCAGGCCGTGCAGGTCCAGTTCCGCGCCCACGCTGAAATGCCCGCGGCGCAACTTGCGCAGCACACGATCCTGGACACCGGGCTTGGCATAGAACAGTCCGTCGCCAATCAGCGGTTCGGAGGGATCCGGCAGGCCGCTCAGGCTCTCCACGAGGATTTCGTGCACCGCGGCGCGCGTGAAACGTGCGTGCGGCTTTGGCTTGGGTGTGCGGCGCACGGGTTTGGGTGGCAGCGGTATGGCGTCGGCAACCGCCGCGCGAAACTCGCGAACTTCTTCGTGGCTGATTTTGTTCAGGCTTGTCATGCGCGCCACCATCCACTCCGGTCACAGTATATCAAGCGCGGTTTTACAGTATCCTAGGAGCTGCAGTTGCAACGGCGGAATATCGCGTGCGTATCCTGCGGAGAAATAGCAACAGCGGTCACGCCAAAGGACTGCGCTGTCTGCCCGACGCCGTGCCCCACGGCGGTGTGCCGCACGCATGATGGTAGCCGGCGTGCGCGGCATCGGCATGACATCGGCGCGCACCCGCGACCGGCTCATGCAGCGCCTCAAGGAGCAGGGCATCCGCAATCCGGCGGTGCTCAATGCCATCCGTTCCGCGCCGCGGCATCTGTTCGTGGATGAAGCGCTGGCCAGCCGTGCGTATGAAGACACCGCCTTGCCCATCGGTCTGGGCCAGACCATTTCCCAGCCCTTTATCGTGGCGCGCATGACCGAGGCGCTGCTCGAGGATGGCGTGCCGGAGAAAGTCCTGGAGGTCGGCACCGGCTGCGGTTATCAGACCTTGATTCTGGCCAGGCTCGTGCCGCAGGTGTTCACGGTCGAGCGGCTCGCGGCGCTGCAGCAGCGCGCGCGCCGCACGCTCAATGACCTGAAAATCCGTAACGTGCGCTTCAAGCACGCTGACGGCAACTGGGGTTGGCCGCAACACGCGCCCTACGACGGCATCCTGGTTACCGCGGCGCCGGAAGAAGTACCGGCCACGCTGCGGGAACAACTGGCGGTCGGCGGGCGCATGGTGATCCCCGTGGGCGGGGCAGGCGGACAGGATTTGCTGCTGGTGACGCGCACGGACGGGCGCAATTACACGCGCAAGAGCCTGGACCGCGTGAGTTTCGTGCCGCTCCTGGAAGGCACGGAATGAGCCGCGCGCTGCGCGGCCTGCTGATCGCCATGTGCGCCGGCGCGCTGGCCGGGTGTGCCGGCGCTCTCACCTGGAATCCTTACAGCACGTCCGCGCCGGCGCAGGCGAGCGCCGCCGTGGAGCCGATTCCCGGCAGGTACGTAGTGCAACCCGGCGACACGCTGTATTCCATCGCGTGGCGTTACGGCCTGGATTATCACGATGTGGCGGCCTGGAACGGCATCGGATCCAGTTACCTCATAAAGCCCGGCCAGACACTGGTGCTGTCTGCCCCGGCGCATGTTGTCATTACGCGCCCCCCAGTACGTACCACTGCACCGAGCACGGCTACAACAGCAGCCGGTGATCACGCGCCGCCTTCCGGCCCTATGAACTGGGCCTGGCCCACCAGCGGTGCGGTAGTGCGGCTCTTCCACGCAGGCGATCCGCTGTCCAAAGGCATTGATATCAGCGGTGCGCAGGGCCAGCCGGTGTATGCCGCCGCACCCGGGAAAGTGGTGTACACCGGCAGCGGCATCATCGGTTACGGCAAACTCATCATCATCAAGAACAGCGAGCGATTTCTCAGCGCCTACGCCGACAATGACAGCATGCTGGTGCGCGAGGGCGATGCGGTGCGGTCCGGCGAACGTATCGCTACCATGGGGCTGGATCGCAACGGCCATCCGCTGCTGCATTTCGAGATCCGCTACGACGGCAAACCGGTGAATCCACTCGATTACCTTCCGGCGCGTGCACACTTGCGCAATACGCCATAACGTTGGCAAGATTAACCTCCTGCGCCGTCCCGAGAGCGTTTCCGACATCATGACCGACCGCGAGCACGACCACATGTCGGAACCGGAAGAGGAAATGCTTCCCGATGCCGCGGCTGAGGAATCGCCGGACGGCGACAATCTGCTGGACGACGAGCAACAGGCCGCGCCGCTGGCCGGTGAGGTGGCCACGGCCTTGCGCGCGGATCCCGCCGAACCCGAGCCGCAGTTCGGCGAGGACCAGCTCGATGCGACGCGCATCTACCTTTCCGAAATCGGCTACTCGGCGCTGCTTACCGCCGAGGAAGAGGTGTATTACGCACGCCGTGCGCTGCGCGGCGACGAAGCCGCGCGCCGCCGCATGATTGAAAGCAATCTGCGCCTGGTGGTGAAAATCGCGCGCAAGTACATCAATCGCGGCCTGCCGCTGCTGGACCTGATCGAAGAAGGCAATCTCGGCCTGATTCATGCGGTGGAAAAATTCGATCCCGAGCGCGGCTTCCGGTTTTCCACCTACGCCACCTGGTGGATACGCCAGACCATCGAGCGCGGCATCATGAACCAGACGCGCACCATCCGCCTGCCCATCCACGTCATCAAGGAACTCAATCTTTACCTGCGGGCCGCACGCAAACTTTCGCAATCGCTGGACCGCACACCTTCACCCGAGGAGATCGCCGGCATGCTGGACAAGCCGCTGGCCGACGTGAAGCGCCTGTTGGGCCTGAACGAGCATATCGCCTCGGTGGACACGCCCATCGGCAAGGACGGCGACCGCATGCTGCTGGACGCCATTCCCGACGAGAACAACACCGATCCCTCGAACCTCGTGCAGGACACCGATCTGCAAATCATCGTGGGACGGTGGCTGGCACGTCTCAACGAGAAGCAACGCGAAGTCGTGGAGTTGCGCTTCGGCCTGAACGGCCACGACAAGGGCACGCTGGAAGAAGTCGGCGAGGCCATCGGCGTCACGCGCGAGCGCGTGCGCCAGATCCAGATGGATGCCTTGAAACGCCTGCGTCAACTGCTGCAGGCCGAGGGCTTGTCGGAAGAATCCCTGTTTGAATAACCGCGCTACCGGGCCAGCCAGGCCGCAGAGCCGGTCAAATCATCAATAAGGCGGCCGCGACTTTGCGGTTTTCACTGACAAGCACGTTGTAGGTGCGGCAGGCCGCGGCGGTGTCCAGCACTTCCAGGCCGATGCCGCGGCGCTGGATTTCAGCCGCGAGGCGCGCATCCAGAAAATACAGCTGGGCGCCGGTGCCGATCACCAGGATTTCCGGTTCCAGCGCCAGCGCCACTTCGAGAGTCTCGAGACTGATGTCCGCGGCGCGCTGCGGCGCCCAATTCTCGACCAGCGTCGCGGATGAAATCACGAAGCTGGCGCTCAGCAGCCGGTCATTGACGTTGATGCGTCCCGGCGCATAGGCACGGATGACATGGGTGCTCGCGGTGCTGTCAAGCGTGAATTTCATCGCCAATAGGTTAGGGGAACGGCATAATGCGCACAAGCGCGTATGCGAGATTCACGCCTCATCCTCTATCTTCCCGATTTGGTAGCCGCGGTCCGCGTGGCCGGCGATGGGCGTTTCCCGGTCATGGAGAAATTCCTGGCGCGCGCCACCCGCCGGCCGGTGGCGGACGGATCAGTGGTACTCGCGGAGTGTTTCGGGATGCCGCCGCAGGAATTTCCGGTGGCCGCGCTCGAATGGCTGGGACTTGCAGGTGCCCGCAACCCCGGGCACTGGTGGCGTGCGGATCCGGTGCACCTGCTGGTGGATCGCGACCAGGTGGTGATGCTGCCACACCACACGCTGGGCGTAACGCCGGAGGAAGCGCGCGCCTTGGCTGCCAGTATCAACGCATGTTATGCGGACGACCACATGGCGCTCGAGACACCACGACCGGATGCGTGGCACCTGCGGACGCCGCAGGCCTGGCACTGCCGCACTTGGGATCCGGCACGGGTGGAAGACTGGGCGATCACCGAGTTCATGCCCTCGGGTGCCGCGGCGGAGCCAGTGCGCAAACTCATGACCGAAATCCAGATGCTGTTGCACACGCATCCCGTGAATCAGGCGCGCGAAGCCGCTGGCCAGCCGACCATCAACAGCGTGTGGATTTGGGGTGGCGGCCCGCTACCCGATCGGGCCGCCCGCGCGCCCGCGCGCATTATCGCGAGCTTGCCTCTGGTGCGGGGCCTGGCGCAGCTTGCAGGACAGACCAGTGAACCCTGGCCTGCGGATCTTGATGCCCAGGCAGTAAAAGGCGAGTGGCTCGTGGCCTTGAGCGCGTATGACTTCGGCGCAGATCTGACGCGCCTGGAGCGGGAGCTTATGGTCCCACTGTGGCGCACCTTGCTGCGTGGTCGGGTGCGTGAAATCCGCTTCTATCCCGGCGGCAATTCCGTGTACGAGTTGACGCCGCTCCCCGCACGTCATTTCTGGCGGCGCGCCCGGGCGCTGGTGGAACAATTGCGTGGAGCGGATGACTCACCGGCGCATTGAGCGTCGCGTACCGGCGGCGGACGTGTCCCTGCCGCATACGCTGCATCCGCTGCTGCGGCGCATTTATGCGGCGCGCGGAGCGTTGACGGCGGCGGATCTGGATCACGCGCTCAGCGCCCTGCACGATTTCCGCGGATTTCACGGGATGCGCGCCGCAGTCGCGCTGCTGGCCAAGTGCCTGGGACACGACCTGAAGATTCTGATTGTCGGCGACTTCGATGCCGATGGCGCCACCAGTTCGGCGCTGGGCGTGCGTGCGCTGCGCATGCTGGGCGCCCGGCACGTGGATTATCTGGTGCCCAACCGTTTCGAGTATGGTTATGGCCTCACGCCGGAAATCGTGGCGCTCGCTGCAACGCGGAATCCGCATCTCATAGTCACCGTGGATAATGGCATTTCCAGTCACGTGGGGGTGGCGGCCGCACGCGCGGCCGGCATACACGTGCTGGTGACCGATCATCACTTGCCCGGCGCCACCCTGCCGGACGCCGATGCGATTCTCAATCCGAATCTGCCGGACGACGGCTTTCCGAGCAAATGCCTGGCGGGCGTGGGCGTGACGTTCTATCTGCTGCTGGCCTTGCGCGCCCACCTGCGGGAATCCGGCTGGTTCACGCAGCGGGCCATCCCGGAACCGAACCTCGCGGAGCTCCTCGATATCGTGGCGCTCGGCACGGTCGCCGACCTGGTGCCGCTGGATCACAACAACCGCGTGCTTGTGGCTCAGGGTCTGGCCCGCATCCGCGCCGGACAATGCGTGCCGGGAATCCAGGCCCTGCTGCGCACCGCGCAGCGCGAATTGCAGCAAGTCACGGCGGCAGATCTGGGATTCGCGGTAGCGCCGCGCCTGAATGCCGCCGGTCGGCTGACCGACATGTCGCTGGGCATCGAATGCCTGCTGGCCGAGGACGAGTCACGCGCGCGCGAGCTCGCCGCAAAGCTCGATGCACTCAATCGCGAGCGGCGCGCCATCGAAGCGCAGATGCGTGAGGAGGCGCTGCACGCACTCGAGCAGATGAGCCTGAGCACGGACGATGCGACGCTGCCCTTCGGCCTGTGCCTGTTCAATGCGGAGTGGCACCAGGGCGTGATCGGTCTGGTGGCCGCGCGCATCAAGGATCGCATGCACCGCCCGGTAATCGCGTTTGCGCGTGCGGAGGATGGCCAGCTCAAGGGCTCGGCACGCTCCGTGGCGGGCGTGCACATCCGCGATGTGCTGGAAGCGGTGGACACGCGTCATCCCGGGCTGATTGCGAAATTTGGCGGCCATGCGATGGCAGCCGGGCTCAGCCTCGCGGCGCAGCACTATGAGGAATTTGCGCGGGCCTTTGATGTCGAAGTGCGCGGCTGGCTGAAGACCGCCGACCTGAACGGCGTGCTGTACACCGATGGCGAGCTGGAGCCCGAATACCTGACGCTGGAATGCGCGGTGCTGCTGCGCACAGCCGGGCCCTGGGGCCAGGCGTTTCCCGAGCCGAGTTTCGACGGCGTGTTCCAGATACTGGAGCGGCGCATCGTGGGTAACGGCCACGTGAAGCTCACGCTGGCGGAGCCGCGCAGCCACGCACACGTCGATGCCATCGCGTTCCATCCGGTGGGTGAGCACTTGCCGCCGGATTGCCCGCAGGCACGCGTGGTTTACCGGCCGGAGGTGAATGCCTGGCACGGTGAAACCCGGTTGCAGTTGCTCGTGGAGTACATCGAGCCTGTAGTACCATAGCGCCCTTTGTTTGACCGGAACACCGCCGTGGAAGAAATCAATCCCCTGCGCAGCAAGATCAGCGACCTCACGAGCCGCGTGCAGGCTCTCCGGGGGTATCTTTGACTACGACGCCAAGCGCGAGCGTCTGCAGGAAGTAAGCCGGGAACTGGAAACTCCCGGAGTCTGGAACCAGCCGGAGCGCGCCCAGGAACTGGGACGCGAGCGCGCGCGCCTTGAGGAAACCGTGACCGGCCTCGACCGGCTGACGCGCGAGCTTGAGGATTCGGATGAGCTGCTGGGATTGTTGGCGGAGGAGGGCGATGCGGCCTCCGCCGCGAGCCTGACGCACGACGTGCAGCGCGTCGAGCAGCGGGTGGCGGACCTGGAGTTCCGCCGCATGTTCTCCGGCGAAATGGACGCGCACAACGCGTTCCTCGATATCCAGTCCGGTTCCGGCGGCACCGAGGCCCAGGATTGGGCCAACATGCTGTTGCGCATGTATCTGCGCTGGGGCGAGCGCCGCGGTTTCAAGACCGAGCTGGTGGAAATCTCGGCCGGTGAAGTGGCGGGCATCAAAAGCGCCACGCTGCGTTTCGAGGGGCCGTATGCCTTCGGCTGGCTGCGCACCGAGGCCGGTGTGCACCGGCTGGTGCGCAAGTCGCCGTTCGATTCCGGCAACCGCCGGCACACCTCGTTCGCTGCGGTGTTCGTGTCGCCGGAAGTGGACGACGACATCGAGATCGAAATCAACCCGGCGGATCTGAAGGTGGACACTTACCGCTCGAGCGGCGCGGGCGGCCAGCACGTCAACAAGACCGACTCGGCCATCCGCATCACGCACATTCCGACCGGTATCGTAGTGGCCTGCCAGAACGAGCGTTCGCAGCACAAGAACCGCTCCACCGCGATGAAACAGCTCAAGGCCAAACTGTACGAGCTGGAGATGCAGAAGCGCCGCGCCGACCAGCAAAAACTCGAGGACAGCAAGGCGGACATCGGCTGGGGCAGCCAGATCCGTTCTTACGTGCTCGACCAGTCGCGCATCAAGGATTTGCGCACCGGGGTGGAGAAAGGCGACACTCAGGCGGTGCTGGACGGCGCTCTGGACGATTTCATCGAAGCGTCCTTGAAAAAGGGCCTGTAATGTGTAAGTTGCAGGAGCGGCTTTCAGCCGCGAGATACCTGGGATCGCGGCCAGGGGGGCCGCTCCTATCAAGAAAAAATGAAGGAAGCGGTCAATGGTCGATAATCAAGATGACAACAGCCTGATCCGCGAGCGGCGCGCGAAGCTCGCGAAACTGCGCGCCGACGGGCATGCGTTTCCCAACGACTTCCGGCGCGACGCGCTGGCCGAGGAACTGCATGCTGTGTACGGCAAGCACAGCCCCGAGGCGCTGGAAAAAGAACAGGTGCGTGTCAAAGTTGCTGGCCGTATGATGGCCAAGCGCGTCATGGGCAAGGCCAGCTTTGTGCATATCCAGGATAGCACCGGCCGCCTCCAGCTTTTCCTGCAGGAGGATGCACTTGATCGCCCCATCTTTATGCCTGCAATAAAAAATACAAGAAAAGGACCTGCTACTTACGGCGAGTTCAAGACATTTGATATCGGCGACATCCTGGGCGCCGAGGGCGTGTTGTTCAAGACCAAGACCGGCGAGTTGTCGGTGCGCGTGCAGCAGCTGCGGCTGCTGACAAAATCGTTGCGGCCGCTGCCCGAGAAGTTCCACGGCCTGGCGGACACTGAAATCCGCTACCGCCAGCGCTATCTGGATCTGGTCATGAATCCGGATTCCACACGGGTGTTCCAGACGCGCACGCGCATCGTGCAGCACCTGCGCGATTTCATGAATACACTCGGATTCGTGGAAGTGGAAACCCCAATGATGCAGCCGATTCCGGGCGGCGCCACCGCCCGGCCGTTCATGACGCATCACAACGCGCTCGACATGGACCTGTACCTGCGCATCGCGCCGGAGCTGTACCTCAAGCGCCTGGTGGTGGGCGGACTGGAGCGCGTGTACGAGATCAACCGCAATTTCCGCAACGAAGGCGTGTCCACGCGCCACAATCCCGAGTTCACCATGCTGGAGTTCTATCAGGCCTATGCCACGTACTCCGATCTCATGGATCTGACCGAAAACCTGATGCGCAGTCTGGCGCAGACCCTGGGCCATGGCACGCAGGTCACCTACCAGGGCGAAGCCCATGATTTCGGTCCCGCGTTCCGGCGCCTGCCGCTCGAGCAGGCGATTGCCGAGGCCAATCACCTGGAGCGCACCCGGCTGCGCGAGCTTTCCTATCTGCGCGGAGTGTGCGAAAAACTCAAGCTGCCGGTGAAACCCGGCGACGGTGCGGGCAAACTGCAATTCGAGATTTTCGAAAACACCGTGGAACCCAGGCTCAAGCAGCCCACGTTCATCATTGATTATCCGCTGGAAGTTTCGCCGTTGTCGCGCCGCAAGGACGGCGATCCCTTTCTCGTGGACCGCTTCGAGTTCTACGTGGGCGGGCGCGAAATCGCCAACGGCTTCTCGGAATTGAACGATCCCGAGGATCAGGCCGAGCGTTTCCGCCAACAGGCCGGCCGGAAGGCTGCGGGCGACGAGGAAGCCATGTATTACGACGCCGATTACGTGCGCGCGCTGGAATACGGCATGCCGCCCACCGCCGGCGAAGGCATCG
The DNA here is from genome assembly GCA_028864905.1 of Gammaproteobacteria bacterium. Taxonomy (GTDB): domain Bacteria; phylum Pseudomonadota; class Gammaproteobacteria; order Natronospirales; family REEB76; genus REEB76. The sequence continues at coordinate 10,025 of JAGWLP010000001.1, read as the reverse complement.
GCATAGACCGGCTGGTGATGCTGTTCACCGATGCTGCCTCGATCCGCGACGTGATCCTGTTCCCGCTCATGCGTCCGGAGTAAGTGCGTCCAGCGGGCGCTTGAGCACTCGTCGTGGACAGACGCAACGGTATCGCCAGCGCACGGTTCAAACAGGCCGCCGAGCTTCTGACCCTGCTGCTGCGCTTTGTGTATCCGGCCGACGCGGAGATCGGCCGCTATTTCCACGAGCGCCGCAAGATGGGGTCCACCGACCGCGGCTTCGCGGCGGAAACCGTTTACGGGTGTCTGCGTCGCAAGCGCGAGCTGGAAGCGCTGTACGAGCCCGTGCACAGACCGGAAGCGGACGACGAGCGCGCGCGCTGGCTGGTTGCCACCTGGTTGTTGAAATATGGCGGCTGGAGTGCGCGTGCGCTGACCGATGCGGGCTTCAATGGCGGAGCCGTGGCGTTGGTGGAGCGTATCCGTGCGCTGGACCTGTTCGAGTTTCCGCTCGCGGTACGTGCCAACCTGCCGGACTGGATGGCGCAAAGTCTGGTACGCCAGCTCGGTGCAGACGAAACCCTGCAGCTTGCCGATGCGCTCAGCCAGCCCGCGCCCGTGGATTTGCGCGTCAACTTGCTCAAGATCACGCGTGAAAATCTGCAGGCCCAACTCAAGGACGAGGGCTTTGAGCTTGCGCCAACGCCGTATTCGCCGCTGGGTCTGCGGCGCGCGCAGCGTGCAGCCTTGTTCAATACGCGCGCTTTCGGCCTGGGCCTGTATGAAGTGCAGGACGAGGGCAGCCAACTCATCGGCCTGCTGGTGGAGGCCAAGCCCGGAGAAAAGATCGTGGATTTCTGCGCGGGCGCAGGCGGCAAGACGCTGCAGCTCGCTGCCCAGATGCGCAACACTGGCGTGGTGCAGGCTTTCGACGTGTCGCGCAAACGCCTGGATCGTTTCCGGCCGCGCTTGAACCGCGCGGGGGTGGATAACGTCCAGCGTCACGTGCTGCGCGGCGAACACGATCCCGTGCTGAAGCGGCTGGCGGGAACCGCGGACGCGGTGCTGGTGGACGCTCCCTGCTCAGGAACCGGCACGCTACGGCGCAACCCCGACGTCAAGTGGAAGAACATTGATATTGTCGGGCTGCAGCGCACGCAGCGTAGCATTCTGGAAGCCGCGTCCGCGCTGGTGAAACCCGGCGGCCGGCTCGTCTATGCCACCTGCAGTCTGCTGGCTGAGGAAAACGCCGCGGTCACGGCATTGTTCCTGGCGGAACATCCGGACTTCAAGCCGGTTCACGCTGGGGAAATTCTGGTGCGGCAGGGCGTCGCAATTCCGGATGCGGTTACGCCCGAGGGCGCCTTGCAGCTGTTGCCGCAGCGTCACGGGACTGACGGCTTTTACGCACTCGTCATGCGCCGCAGTATGGACAGGTGAAGTATCGCGGCCTGCCCTAAGCAATGACCGTGACGGGATCGTCGTGGATTTGCAGCGGTTTCTCGCTGGATTCATCCTGAAGCACCAATAACATCTGCCACTCGCCACTCGCGTCGCGCGAGGCATCGGCAATTTCGCCCACCGGCTGATCGTGGCCTGCAGCGAAAACCGCCAACCCCGGCTGTAATGATTCGGCAGAGCGGCAGCGGGCGCGATGCAGATGGCGTTTGACGGCGCCGCGATAATGCGCGCGCGCGATGACTTCCTGACCCAGATAACAGCCCTTGTTGAAATGCACGGCGTCGAGCTCTTCGAGTCCCAGCATTTGCGCGACAAAGTGCCCGGCCGTTTCGGGATGTACCTCGGGCTCGCCGGCCAATATGCGCAGCACGGTCCAGGCGTCGCTGCCCGCGGGCCGGGCGCCGCGATCCAATATATTGGTCCAGAGCGACTGCAGCTCCGGGCTCGGGCCGAGCACGAGATAGCGCGAGGTTTTGCCGTGCAGCCGAACGAGTTGTATGCCCTGGTACTCCGTGAGCGCATTGATTTCCGCCGGTGGCGTGAGCCCACGGGCGCTCAGCAATTCCACGGCGTGCTCGCCCGCCAGTCCAAATTGGCAGAGTGTGTCGCTGACATCCATGAGTCTGGCCTGGGCGCGCAGCACGTACATGGACAGTCCCTTGAGTACGGTCGCGGCCAGTGCCTGGGGCAAAATCAGCAACAGGCGATTGTCGCACTCGAGCACGCGTAGCGTCGTGGTCACACGGCCCTTGGCGTTGTTCCAGGAACTGAACTGGCTCAAGGCGGGCGTCAGCGCCAGCAGGTTGGTGCTCAACTGGCCCTGCAGAAAGCTGCGGCGGTCTGCGCCCTCGACGGCGATCACGGCGTAATCGCCCGACAGGTCCGCGATCACCACGTCACCCGCGGCCGCGCGCAGTCCGGCCCCTGCATCGCCGAAATGCAGCACGCGCTGCGCATCGAAAACTGCGCCTTGTCGTTGCAGAAAAGCTCGCCAGTCGGGGTGCATGAGATTCCCGGTAGCCGATGTCCATGATAAGTGGTGCCGGCTGCGCTGTCAGTGATGCACAGCTTGGGTGTAAAATGACGCGCACCGGTCCGAATAACAAGCGCATGTCCGAACGCGACGCCCAGACCAAGCCATCCGCACCGCCGCCGCGCCCACCCGCTGCCATGCCGCAGCCAGAGCGCAAGCCGCGCGAAATCGGCGGTCCCAAGGGACCGGAACCCACCCGTTACGGCGACTGGGAAAAAGCCGGGCGCTGCATTGATTTCTGAATGATCCCGGTGCGCTGCCCGATGCCGAGTGAGGTAAGGCCATGACCGACACACGACCGCTGTCACCGCACGTTGGCGTTTACCGCTGGCAGGTCACCATGACCATGTCGATTGCACACCGTATTACCGGAGTGTGGTTGGCGATCGGCACGCTGGCGCTGGTGTATTGGCTGGTGGCGGCCGGCACCGGGCCGGACAACTTCGCGACCGCACACTGGTTTTTCGGCACCTGGATCGGCCAGATTCTCATGTGGTTATGGACCTTCAGCCTCTTCTACCACCTGTGCAACGGCATTCGCCACCTGTTCTGGGACGCGGGCCGGGGATTCCAGATCCGGACTATTTACCTCAGCGGCTACAGCGTATGGGTGCTGGCCTGCATCCTGACGGTCCTGGCCATCCTGTTTGCTTATCTCGGAGGCCGGCCATGAGCTACCGCACACCGTTGGCGCGCGCGCGCGGGCTGGGCTCGGCCAAGGACGGCACCACGCACTGGGTCGTGCAACGCATCACGGCATTAGCCCTCGTGCCGCTCAGCCTGTGGTTCGTGGTTTCGATACTCATGCTGATGCACAAAGACTACGTCACGGTCGTGAACTGGATGCACGCTCCGTGGAACGCCATTTTGCTGGTGCTGCTGGTGCTCACGGTGTATTGGCACGCCTATCTGGGCCTGCAGGTGGTGGTCGAGGACTACGTGCATGTCGCGTGGGTGAAAGTGAGCGCCATCGTTTTGCTGCGCCTGCTGGCCGTGGTGTTGACCGCCATCGGCGTCTTTGTGGTGCTGCGTATCGCCTTTGGGAGTTGATGAGCATGGCCGAAGCCTACAAGCTGGTGGACCACGTATATGACGTGGTGGTGGTGGGAGCGGGTGGCGCCGGCTTGCGTGCCAGCGTGGGGCTGGCGGAAGCCGGCCTGTCCACGGCCAACATCACCAAGGTCTATCCCACGCGCAGCCACACGGTGGCGGCGCAGGGCGGCATCGCGGCCACGCTCGGCAACATGGGCGAGGACGACTGGCGTTGGCACATGTATGACACGGTCAAAGGCGGGGATTACCTCGGCGATCAGGACGCCATCGAGTACATGACACGCGAAGCGGTGTCCGCGGTGATTGAACTCGAACATTACGGTGTGCCGTTTTCGCGCACCAAGGAAGGCCGGATTTATCAGCGCCCGTTCGGCGGCATGACCACGCGCTTCGGCGAGGGCACCGCGCATCGCACGTGCGCGGCCGCCGACCGCACCGGTCACGCGATGCTGCACAGCATGTATCAGCAGAGCCTCAAGCATCACGTCGAGTTCTACTACGAATATTTCGCCATTGACCTGCTGATGGAAAATGGCGCCTGCCGGGGCGTGATCGCCTGGGATCTGGCCACCGGCACCTTGCACCGCTTCCTAGCGCAGCAGACCATCCTGGCGACCGGCGGTTACGGACGCGCGTATTTTTCCTGCACCTCGGCGCACACCTGCACCGGCGACGGCAACGGCATGGTGTTGCGCGCGGGCTTGCCGCTCGAAGACATGGAGTTCGTGCAATTCCATCCCACCGGCATCTATGGCGCCGGCTGCCTGATTACCGAGGGCGCGCGCGGCGAGGGCGGGTATCTCACCAACTCCAGCGGCGAACGCTTCATGGAGCGTTATGCGCCGCACGCCAAGGACTTGGCTTCGCGCGACGTGGTATCGCGCGCCATTACCCTCGAAGTGCGTGAAGGTCGGGGCGTGGGTGAGGAAAAGGATCACGTGTTCCTGAATCTCATGCACCTCGGTCCCGACGTGCTGCACGCGCACTTGCCCGGGATTTCGGAGACCGCGCGCATCTTTGCCGGCGTGGATGTCACCAAGCAGCCGATCCCGGTGCTGCCCACGGTGCACTACGACATGGGCGGAATCCCCACGAATCACCACGGCGAAGCCATGACCTTGAAGGACGGCAATCCGGATGCGGAAATTCCCGGGCTCATGGCGGTGGGCGAGGCGGCGTGCGTGTCGGTGCACGGTGCCAATCGCCTGGGCTCGAACTCGCTGCTGGATCTCGTGGTGTTCGGGCGTGCCGCGGCCAGGCGCTGTGCGGGGAAGATCCAGCCGGGCGAAACTCCGCGTACCGTCCCGCAGGAAGCCAGCGACCGCATTCTGGAGCGCTTCGACAAATTGCGTCATGCCCAGGGTTCGGAGCCCACGGCCGATATCCGCCTGCGCATGCAGAAGGTGATGCAGTCCGATGCCGCGGTATTCCGTACCGCCCAGACCCTGGAGCAGGGCCGCAGCAAACTCGCGGAGGTGGCGCAGTCCTTCGAGAAAGTGCGCGTCAGCGACCATTCCCTGATCTGGAACTCCGACCTGGTGGAAACCCTGGAGCTCGCCAACCTGCTGGCCTGTGCCACGGTCACCATGGCCGGCGCCATCAATCGCACCGAAAGCCGCGGTGCCCACGCGCGCGAGGATTTCCCCGAGCGCGACGACAAGAACTGGATGAAACACACCCTCGCCTGGCTGGACGCCAAGGGCAAAGTGAAACTCGACTACCGCCCGGTGCACAGCTATACGCTCACCCAGGACGTTGAAACCTTCCCGCCGAAGAAGCGGGTTTACTGACTACGCTGTTCCGTGGCGGGATTCGCGGTTGCCGGGAAGTCCGGGCAGGCCGGTCTGCCAGGGAAGGGTCGTAGCGCATGAATGAAATGTCCCGATTGCGCTGGCAATGCCGCCGAGGGCGAACTGGGTGCATTTATTGGACAGCCGGTGGCTGTCCAATCCCGCTGAGCGCCATGCCATGGATGGCATGGTTGGCCGGCGCACCATGGAGGGTTGCCTGCTCATGAATGAATATGGGCACCTGCGCTGGCAGTGCCGCCGCGGCATGAAAGAACTGGACGTGCTGCTGGAGCGCTATTTGCAGGAGCATTTCAACGCGGCACCGACTGCGGAACAGCAGGCCTTTGCCAATTTGCTCTCCCTCCCCGATCCGCTGCTGTTGGGTTACATCATGGGCCGGGAGCAGCCGGACAATCAGGAGCAACGCCGTGTCATCGCCAGCCTACGGCGAACCCCTCGAACTTGATATCCGGCCTTCGCGTCAGGTGGCGAGCCTGTTGCTCGCCATCCATCTCACCGCGGCCGTGGTGATTGCGCAGCTGCCCATGGCGCTGACCAGCCGGCTGGCAATCCTGGCGGCGATCCTCGTGAGCCTCATCTGGAACGGCGTGATGTTCTGGCGGCGCACGCCCAAGAAGCTGCTGTGGTCGCGCGAGCAGGGCTGGCGCATCACCGATCGCCGGGGCAACACTCACGATCTGGATCTGTTGCCGCAGGCGTACCTTGGCAACTGGATGATGGTCGCGCATTTTCAGACAACCAAGGGAAGGCGCCGCGCCGTGATGCTGGCGCACGACAGTTGCAGCGCGGACAGTCTGCGCCGCTTGCGGGTGATGCTGCGTTACGGAACGCCGAAGCACTGAGAGCATCTGACCAACTGAACGCCCATGATAAAAATCCCCCTGCGCGCTGTGCGCGCACCCCCCCTTTGCAAAGGGGGGTGAGGGGGGATTTTGTGCGCTCTGGCGGCGACTCCCTTCCTTTTCGTTAGACGCATTAATAAAAAAGGCGTGTCTTCCGTGTGATGTGCACCGCATCGGCAGAGCATTGCCACCCTGCATTCCAGGATGCGGCAGCGCTCAGCACATCCAGTTCACGGGCTGCTTGGCCGCCGCGAAATTGGGCGGCACCAGCACGGTGCTCTGCGGTGGGCGTGTGTTGTCAGGCTCGGGGTAATCCAGCGTGTAATGCAGGCCGCGGCTTTCCTTGCGCGACATTGCAGACAGGATGATGAGCCGTGCCACCTGTTCGAGATTGCGCAGCTCAATCAGATCGCCGGTGATGCGGAAGTTGCCGTAGTACTCCGCGATTTCGTGCAGCAGCAGTTCGGTGCGACTCAAGGCGCGTTGCAGGCGTTTGTCGGTGCGCACGATGCCGACGTAGTCCCACATGAAGTGCCGCAGCTCGCTCCAGTTGTGCGATACCACGACTTCCTCATCCGAATCCGTGACGCGGCTCTCGTCCCATTTGGGCAGTTTGCCCGGCGGGTCGCTGGGCCGGGCCGCGGTGATGTCCGCGGCCGCCGCGGCGCCGAATACGATGCATTCCAGCAACGAGTTGGAGGCCATGCGATTGGCGCCATGCAGGCCCGTGCAGGCAACTTCGCCGATGGCATACAGCCCCGGCAGGTCGGTGCGCGCGTGCAAATCGGTAAGCACGCCGCCGCAGGTGTAGTGCGCGGCCGGCACCACCGGGATCGGACCTTTGGCCATGTCATAGCCGTATTGCAGGCAGCGTGCATAGATGGTCGGGAAGTGTTCCTGGATGAATTCCCTCGGCCGCTGGCTGATGTCGAGCAGCACATGGTCGGAACCCAGGCGTTTCATCTCATGGTCGATGGCGCGTGCCACGATGTCGCGCGGCGCAAGTTCACCGCGTGAATCAAACTTCTGCATGAACGGGGTACCGTCCGGCAGCAGCAGTTTGCCGCCTTCACCGCGCACCGCCTCGCTGATCAGGAAGGACTTGGCGGCCGGATGGAACAGGCAGGTGGGGTGGAACTGCATGAATTCCAGGTTGGCCACGCGGCAGCCGGCGCGCCACGCCATGGCGATGCCGTCGCCGCTGGAACTGTCGGGATTGGTGCTGTAGAGATACGCCTTGTTGGCGCCGCCGGTTGCGAGCACCACGTGGCGCGCGCCCACGGTGCGTACGTGCTGCGTGCGCCGCTCGAGCAGGTAGGCGCCGTAACAGCGCGGCTCCGGCCTGCCGAGCTTGGCGGCGGTAATCAAATCCACGGCGATGTGGTGCTCCAGCAGCGTGATGTTGGCACGCGCACGCACGAGTTTCTCGAGCGTGGTTTCGATCTCGCGCCCGGTGGCGTCGTCGGCGTGCACCACGCGCCGGTGGCTGTGCCCGCCTTCGCGCGTCAGATGATAGGCGTCCGGATCGTGGGCATCGTGGTCGCGGGTGAAACGCACGCCTTGCGCGATCAGCCAGCGGATGCATTCCGGTCCCTGTTCAACGACAAAGCTCACGGTCTGCGGATCGCACAGGCCCGCGCCGGCGTTGAGCGTATCCGCGGCATGGGATTCGAGCGAATCGGCCTTGTCCAGAACCGCGGAGATGCCGCCTTGGGCATAAAGCGTGCTGCCTTCCTGCAATGGCCCCTTGGAGGCCAGGGCAACCCGGCAGTTCTCCGGCAGACGCAGCGCTAGGCTCAGGCCGGCGGCGCCGCTGCCGAGGATGAGCACGTCGTAACTGGCCGCCTGTTGCATGCAATCGGCCCCTCTTCAAGGGCTGCTAGAATGGCTGCCGGGTGCCGGGGGACGCGAAATATACCCGTCCCGGCCGATTTTGGCGAACTATCCAGCCTCCCATGTGTCTATGAGCCGAGCGCATGCATAAGCCCAAGCCGGTGGTCACGCTCCAGCCGGGCCGGACCGATTCCGACCAGCTGCTGGTGGCTCGGGTGCAGCGCGGTGACAAGGCGGCCTTCGATATGCTGGTGCGCAAGTATCAGCACAAGATCGTCAAGCTGGTCACGCGCTACGTGCACGACAGTAGCGAGGCATTGGATGTGGCGCAGGAAGCTTTCATCAAGGCCTACCGGGCCATCCCCGGGTTCCGCGGTGACAGCGCGTTTTATACCTGGCTGTACCGCATTGCCATCAACACCGCCAAGAATTACCTGGTGGCGGAAAACCGCCGCCCGCTGGATCACGGCGTGGACCTGCAGGATCCCGAGCAGTATGAGATGCAGTCGCGCTTGCGCGACCTGGATACGCCCGAACGTCTGCTGCTCACCGAGGAGATCCAGCACACCGTGGAGGCGGCGATCCGCGGATTGCCGGAGGATCTGCGTACCGCGATCATCCTGCGCGAGATTGACGGCATGAGCTACGAGGAAATTGCCCAGACCATGTCCTGCCCGGTGGGCACGGTACGCTCGCGCATTTTCCGGGCGCGCGAGGCGATTGACGGCAAACTGCGGTCCTTGCTGGATTGAACGCGAGCGATTGAAGACATGACGGAAAAACTGCGCGAACAAATTTCAGCTCTGACGGACAACGAGCTTCCCGAGAGCGAGCACGAACTGCTGCTGCGGCGTTTTGCGACCGAGGGTTATCTGCGGCACTGCTGGGAGCGCTACCATCTGATCGGCGAAGCCATGCGCAAGAGGCTGCCGCAGGTGGACACGCGCGGATTGGCGGATCGCATCATGCAGGCGCTCGCCGGAGAGCCCGCCACTCCTCAGCCGCACAACGTGCGCCGCGTTCCGGCCGTGCGCATTGCCGCGAGCGTGGCGGCCGCGGTGTGCGTGGCGGTGGTGGCGCTGGCGGTCACGCGCTTTGGCGGCGGTCCCGGTCACCTGGGCGCCGCGCCCTCGGAGATCGTGCCGCCCGCGTCGGCGCTGCAGACCACGCCGGTGGGCTATGGCATGGTGAACGCGGCGGCCTGGAACGGCAACATGCCGGAGGTCCAGGCGGAACTCAACAACTACATCATCAATCACACCGAGACCAGTGCGGCACTCGGCCGGCCGGATCCGCTGCCTTACTTTTACATCACCACGTATAACGTCAACCAGGCAACGCGCGGCGCCTCGCGGGCCGGCGCACCGCAGATACCGCCGCGCAAGCGATGACCATCGGGCCGCGGCTGGCGATCGCACTGCTGACGTGCGGGCTGCTGGTTCCGGCAGCCCAGGCAGGCGGCCACTCCCAGCCCGCCTCCAGTCCCCAGGTCTGGCTGCAGCGCATGAATCTGGCGCTGCGTGACCGCAATTACACCGGCACGTTCGTGTATGTCCACGGGGACCATCTGGAAAGCATGCGCATCTTTCACCGCGCCGATGCCCAGGGCGGCATCGAGCGCCTGGTGTCATTGACCGGGCCGCCGAGCGAGGTGATTCGCGATCATCACAGCGTCAAGTGCATCCTGCCCGACAGCCGCATGGTATTGGTGGAACGCCGCTATGCAGCCGAGCGTTTTCCCGCGGCCCTGCCGGCCAGCGTCCCGGCCGCGCGGCTTGCGGCGTATTACGATTTCAAGGATCTCGGGGACGGCCGGATTGCCGGGTATCGCAGCAAGATCATCGGCATCATGCCGCGTGACCAGTACCGCTATGGTTACCGGCTGTGGCTGGATGCGCACACCGGGATGCTGCTGCGTTCCGATCTCGTGAACAGCGACGGGCACACCGTGGAACGCGTGATGTTCACGTCGCTGCAATATCACCAGTCCATTCCCGACAAGGAGCTGCAA
>JAGWLP010000051.1 GCA_028864905.1 Gammaproteobacteria bacterium | reverse complement strand
CAGCGCCAGCATCTGGTTGCGGCCGCCGCGTCCGGGATGTTCCGGCAGGCGCACCACGGTTTCTCCGCCCCAGATGTGCAGGCCCGGCTCGGAACGCAGCATGAACTCCGCGATGCGTTCGCCGCAGACCGCCGCATCGCCGGCGGGAAGATCCGCGTGCACACGCGTGCATCCCACCATTCCGGCAGCCGCCTGCTGCACCGCCTGGCGTGCCTGGCCATTGGTTGCAAGCAGGTGCACCGACACATTGCCGGCCTCAACCTGCGGCAGCGGCCATTGCGGATTCAAATCCGCGAACTGCTCCGGCAATTCCGGCAACGCACCGGCCAGCGGCGGCAACAGCAGGCCCGAGCCGATATGCTCCGGCACATCGCGCGGTACATCCGAAATCAGCAACAGGTCAGTGTGGCGTCCGCCGATATCCGCCAGCAGCCGTCCACCCTTGATCTGGGAAAACGCGGAACGCACGCGGTTGACGGCATCAATCGGCAGGCCGCTGGCCAGCAGCCAGCGGGAAAGCATGCGCAGATTCGCGAGCGAGATTCCGGCCATCGGCACTTCGGCCAGACTGGATGCACCGCCCGAGATCAAAAACAGAAAATGCGCATCCGCCGGTGCGCTCGCGAGGAACAGGCGCAGCGCATTGCCGGCCGCCAGACTGTGTTCATCCGGGAGCGGATGGCCAGCTTCCAGCAGCACGATGCGCGGATCGCGATACACCGGTGAGTCCTGGTGCCCGTAGCGGGTGATCACCAGGCCGGAAGTGAGTTGGCTGCCGACCGCATCCAGCGCACCCGCGGTCATGGAATCCGCGGCTTTGCCGATGGCCACCAGATACAACGGCGCGGAATACTGCCGTCCGCGCAGCGCCGCGAACACGCAACAGCGGCCGTTCACAGCCTCCAGACCGCGTTGGAACAGGTGCAACAGGAACTGGCGCCGGTCCATGCGTACCTCAGCAGAACACGGTGGCGTCAGGAAACGTTGTACATCTCGATGACTTGGCGATCGTCGCGCACCCGCTTCTGTTTGGCCTCGTCGGAACGCTCCCTGGCGAGCGTCGCCAGATAATCGCCGGTCACGTCGCCGGTGACGTACTCACCGGAAAACACCGAGGCGTCGAAGCGCTGGATCTTGGGATTGCCGCGCCGCACCGCGTCAATTAGGTCATCGAGGTTCTGGTAGATGAGCTTGTCGGCGCCGATGAACTCGGCCACCTGTTGCTCGCTGCGGTCGTGGGCGATCAGCTCGTTCACCGTCGGCATGTCGATGCCGTAGACATTGGGAAAACGCACCGGCGGCGCCGCCGAGGCGAAATACACCTTGTGGGCGCCGGCCTCGCGCGCCATGTTGATGATCTGCTGCGAAGTGGTGCCGCGCACGATGGAATCGTCCACCAGCAGCACGTTCTTGCCGCTGAACTCCAGGTCAATGGCATTCAATTTCTGGTGCACCGACTGGTTGCGCTGCTTCTGGCCCGGCATGATGAAGGTGCGGCCGATGTAGCGGTTCTTGATGAAACCCTCGCGGTATTTGAGCCCCAGCACATTGGCGAGCTGCAAGGCACTGGTGCGGCTGGTGTCGGGGATCGGGATCACCACGTCGATATCGTGCTGCGGCCATTCACGCTGGATTTTCTCGGCGAGCTTGTCGCCCATGCGCATGCGCGCCTTGTACACCGAGATGTCATCCATGATGGAGTCCGGGCGCGCGAAGTACACGTATTCGAAGATGCACGGCGAATACAGCGCTTTCTCCGCGCATTGCTGCGTGTGCAACCTGCCGTGACGGTCGATGACCACCGCCTCTCCCGGCGCCACGTCGCGTATCAGCTCGAAGCCGCACACGTCCAGTGCCACCGATTCCGACGCGATCATGTACTCGGTGCCCTTGTCGGTGATGCGCTGGCCGAAGACCAGGGGACGAATGCCGAAGGGATCGCGGAAGCCGACGATACCGTAGCCGGCAATCAAGCCGATATTGGCGTAGCCGCCGCGGCAGCGGCGGTGCACCGCAGCCACCGCCTTGAAGATGTCGCGCTCGTCCACCTCCAGTCCGCCGTTACGCTGCAGCTCGTGGGCAAACACGTTGAGCAGGATTTCCGAATCCGATTCGGTGTTCAGGTGGCGCCGGTCCTCGCGGAACAGCATGTCCTTGAGGGCGCGCGCATTGGTGAGGTTACCGTTGTGGCCGAGGGCAATGCCGTAGGGCGAATTGGTGTAGAACGGCTGGGCCTCGGCGGAATTGGCGCAGCCGGCTGTTGGATAGCGCACATGGCCCAGGCCGATGCTGCCGCGCAACCTGAGCATGTGGCGCTGGTGGAAAACGTCGCGCACCAGCCCGTTGCTCTTGCGCAGGTGCAGGCGCTCGCCGTCACAGGTCATCATGCCGGCGGCGTCCTGGCCGCGATGCTGCAGCACAATCAGCGCGTCATAGAGCAGCTGATTGACATCGCTGTATCCCACGACTCCGACGATCCCGCACATCACGCGCCTCGCTAGGGTTTGTGCCTGGGTTCGGCCACGGCCTTCAGGCCTGACATCATCTCATCCGCCACCGGTTGCGGCAGCAGTGCGCGCATCCAGCCGGCGGCACCCTGCGCATAGGGAATCAGCCGCGACTCATGCCACCAATGGTCCTTCGGCAACGTGGTGAAGCCCGCCACGATTACCAGCACCGCCACGATCACCACGCCGCGCACCAGACCGAAGATCACGCCCAGGGTCCGATCGCTGGCACTCGCACCGGTGTGCGCCATGAGCTTGCCGAGCACCAGATTGACGAGCATGCCGATGATCAGAATCACCACGAACAGGATCACGAAACCCACGATCATGCGCACCGCAGGGTTGTGAATCACCTTGAATGCGTCGCCGACCTGCGAGGCAAAGCGCAATGCCACCCAGAACGCCACGATCCAGGTGATCAGCGACACCACCTCACGCAGGAAACCGCGCCACAGACTGATGAGGGCCGAGACTACGATGATGAAAATGATGAGGTAGTCAGCCCAGTTCATGCGCGCCTTGGCTACCCGGCGTACCGCCTCGGAAACGGGGTGACATTCTAACAGAGGCGCATGCTGCGCGCCTTCAGCTGTTCGGCACCACCTCGGCCCGGCCACCAAAGGTACGCGCCACTCCGGGCACCACACGCTCCGCCGCAGCCCGGTCGGCATAGGGACCGACACGCACGCGATAATAAGTGCGCCCGCTCTTGTGGTAGCGGCTTACATAGGCGTGATAGCCGCGCTTCGCAAGTTTGCGCTCAACCACGCGTGCGTTGCGCTCATTGGCATAGCTGCCCGCTTGCACCGCCCACTTGCCGTGTGCCGCCGCATGCGTGGCTGGAGCCGGGGTTACCGCCGGTGCGGAAGATTTGGTCACGACCGGCTGTCGCACTACCGGCATCGCGGTATGGCTTGTCGCTGTGGCAGGAGCCGGTTGCGCAGTGGCGGCCACGGAACGCGTGCTGGCAACCGTCGGGCCGTTCAGGGCCATGTGATAGGTGCTCTCCGCAGCCGGCGCGGTCGTAGCCTGCGGCAAAGCCAGTTGCCGAGTCACCGTGGTGCTCGGCGCTGAACCGCCCTTCAGCACCCAGGGAATGATGATGATCGCCAGAACCACCAGCACCGCGGCGCCGATCAGGCGCTCTTTCAATCCGATCAGCATTTCCCGGTCTCCATTGCGGCGTACCTGCCGCTTCAGGCCACATTGGTAACCGATTCGCGCACAATGCGCAAGATTGCGCTCACGGTTTGAAACGAACCGAAGATCACGATGCGGTCGCCGCGCCCGGCATCGGCGCGTGCCGCCTGCCAGGCGTCAATGACCGAGGCATGTGCATGCAATGGTGCCCGCGGCAGCACACTGCGCACACGCGCCGCCAGTTCCGCCGCCGTCTGCCCGCGCGATCCGCCGAGTCCCCCCAGATGCCAGGAATCAATGCGCTCGCCCAGTGCCTGGGCGACGGCATCGGCCGCCTTGTCCCGGTACATGCCGACCACCGCCAAGGTGTGCCCGGTACCGCGCGTAGCATCCAGATTGGATGCCAGCACACGCGCCGCATCCGGGTTGTGTGCGACATCAAAGATCAGTTCGACTTCGCCCGGCACCCGTTCAAATCGCGCCCCGATCCTGGCCTGCTGCATTCCCTTGCGGATTGCGGCCTCGCTCACCGCGAGTTCCGCATGTACCGCCTGCAATAAAGCGATTGAGCTTGCCGCATTGTCGTACTGAATACGACCTGGAATTCCCGGCGGCGGCAGATTTCCAATGTGCACCGCGCCTTTCTGCCAGCTCCAGCTGCTGCCGGTTGCGCGCCAGTCGAAATCCCGGCCGAGCACCTGCAGATCGCCCCCGATCTTCTGCGTGGTCTTCAATAAACGTTGCGGTGGTTTGCGGTCGCCGCAAATCGCGGGCCGGCCGTGACGGTAAATGCCGGCCTTCTCGTAACCGATGCTGTCGCGGTCCGGACCCAGCCATTCCTGGTGGTCCAGGCCAATGGAAACCACGAGCGCGCCCAGCGGGTCCACGGCGTTGACCGCATCCAGTCGCCCGCCCATGCCCACTTCCAGCACGGCGATGTCAATCCCGTGATTGCGGAAAATATCCAGCGCCGCCAAGGTCCCGAATTCAAAATAGGTGAGGCTGGTTGCGCCACGCGCGGCGTCCACGCGTGCGAAGGATTCACACAGCTCGGCGTCCGTGACTTCCCTGCCACCGATGCTGACACGCTCGTTGTAACGCAGCAGGTGCGGTGAAGTGTAGGCGCCGACCCGGTAGCCCTGGGCGCGCAACATGGCGTCCAGAAACGTCACGCACGAGCCCTTGCCGTTGGTGCCGCCTACGGTCAGTACTTTGTACGCCGGCCGCCCGAGCTGCATCGCCTCGAGCACGCGCCGCACGCGCTCCAGGCCCAGATCAATCGCATTGGGGTGCAACTGCTCCTGCCACGCGAGCCAGTCCTTGAGCGTGGAGAAGCGCATGTCAGTGTTTGCCGGGCTGATGAAACGGAGCGACTACTGGTCGAAAAAGAGGGGAACCATGCGGAACGGGAAACGTCAAGGGTGTTTGGCAGTCGCCCTCCCGCCCTTCACGCCTCATGCCTCACTTCCTCGTTTTCCTTCAGCGCCGGCTGACGCGTGAGCATCGCCAGCAACGCAGCGAGCTTGTCGCGCATTTCGCGCCGGTCCACGATCATGTCGATGGCGCCGTGTTCCAGCAGGAATTCGCTGCGCTGAAAGCCCTCGGGCAGGGTCTCGCGCACCGTCTGCTCGATGACGCGCGGACCGGCAAAGCCGATGAGCGCCTTGGGTTCGGCCACGTTCACATCGCCGAGCATGGCGAGCGAGGCCGACACGCCGCCAGTAGTGGGGTCGGTCATCACCGAGACAAACGGAATGCCCTGACGCGAGAGCCGCGCCAGCGCGGCCGAGGTCTTGGCCATCTGCATCAGCGAAATCAGCGCCTCCTGCATGCGCGCACCGCCGCTCGCCGAGAAACACACCAGCGGTACCTTGTCTTCGAGGGCGGCGTCCACGGCGCGTACGAAGCGCTCGCCGACCACCGCGCCCATGGATCCGCCCATGAACTTGAACTCAAATGCACACGCGACGATGCGCATGCCCTTGAGCCGACCCTTCATCGCCACCAGCGCGTCCTTCTCGTTGGTGGCCTTTTGCGCGAGCTGCAGGCGATCCTTGTATTTCTTGCTGTCGCGGAAGCGCAGGATGTCCACCGGTTCGACACCCGCGCCGATCTCCACGCCCGAGCCGGAATCCACGCCCGAGCCGGAATCCAGGAACAGATCCAGGCGCTGGCGTGCCGTGAGGCGCATGTGGTGACCGCACTTGGGGCAGACGAACAGATTGCGTTCCAATTCGGCCCGGTAGAGCACCGAGTTGCATTCCTCGCATTTGCTCCACAGGCCTTCGGGAATGCCGCGCCGCACCGGCCGCGCTTCCTCGGTCTTGACTCCGGATGGAACGAGCTTTTTGAACCAGTTCATGCCTGAGTTTGCTCCGCAGCGAATGCAGAATGAAACCTAGACGCGTGCCGCGTCCATGGCCTGGCGCAACTCGCTCACGAATGCGCCCACCTGCGTCAGCAACTCCGCGCGCCGGTGCCCGAATTCCTCTACCCGATCCACGATGGCGCTGCCGACCACCACTGCATCCGCCACGCTTGCCAGTTGCGCCGCGCTGTGCGCATCCCGCACGCCAAAGCCCACGCCCACCGGCAGGCGCGTTGCGCGTCGCACCACTTCCAGCCGCCGACGCACCTCGGCGACGTCCAGGTTGGCGGCACCGGTCACGCCCTTGAGCGCCACATAATAAACGAAGCCCGCCGCAGTTTCGCAGATACGTTGCAGGCGCGCCGCGTCGGTGGTGGGCGCAAGCAGAAACACCGGATCTATCCCGCGGGCGCGCAGCAGTCCGGCCAGCGGGACTGCCTCCTCGGGCGGCATGTCCACGCTGAGCACGCCGTCCACCCCGGCTTCGGCGGCGGCGACGGTAAATGCCTCGGTACCGAACGCCTCCACCGGATTGAGATAGCCCATGAGCACCACGGGCGTGCGCGCGTCGGTCCGGCGGAATTCGCGTACCATGCCGAGCACGTCAGCCAGCGTGGTGCCGTGTTTGAGCGCACGCACGCACGCCCGTTGGATCACCGGCCCGTCCGCCATGGGATCGGAAAACGGCACACCCAGTTCCAGCACGTCGGCGCCGGCTTTAACCAGCGCGTGCATCAACGGCACACTCGCGGACTTGTCCGGATCGCCGGCAGTGATGTACGGCACCAGCGCCGCACGGCCGGCACGCCGCAACTCCGCGAATCGCGGCGCCAGGCGGCTCACAGTTCGATGCCCTCATGACGGGCGACGGTATCGATGTCCTTGTCGCCGCGGCCGGAAAGATTCACCACCAGAAACTGTTCCGGCTGCATCCGCGGCGCCAGCTGCATGGCGTAGGCGAGCGCGTGCGCCGATTCCAAAGCCGGCATGATGCCTTCCTTGCGCGTGAGCGCATGGAACGCCTGCAGGGCCTGGGTATCGGTGACCGTGTCATACGTGACGCGGCCGATGTCCTTCAGCCACGCGTGCTCGGGCCCGACACCGGGATAGTCGAGGCCGGCCGAAATCGAATGCGTTTCGCGGATCTGGCCGGCGGCATCTTCCAATAGATAAGTGCGATTACCGTGCAGCACACCGCTGCGGCCGGCACTGAGCGATGCGGCATGCTTGCCGCTGGCCAGCCCCTCGCCGCCCGCCTCGACACCATAAAGTTTCACATCGTCATCCAGGAACGCGTGGAACAGGCCGATGGCGTTGGAACCGCCGCCCACGCAGGCCACCAGCGCATCCGGCAGCCGGCCCTCGGCGCTCAGCGCCTGCCGCCGGGTCTCCTCGCCGATGCAGGCGTGGAAATCGCGCACCATCATCGGGTAGGGGTGCGGTCCGGCCACCGTGCCGATCACGTAAAACGTGCTGTCCACATTCGCCACCCAGTCGCGCATGGCTTCGTTGAGCGCGTCCTTGAGCGTGCGCGAACCGGACGTCACCGGCACCACCTTCGCGCCCAGCAGTTTCATGCGATAGACGTTGATCGCCTGGCGGCGCATGTCCTCCTCGCCCATGTACACCACGCACTCGAAGCCGAAGCGCGCGGCCACGGTGGCCGTGGCCACGCCGTGCTGACCGGCACCGGTTTCCGCGATCAAGCGCGTCTTGTGCATGCGTTTGGCGAGCAGCGCCTGACCCAGGGCATTGTTGATCTTGTGCGCGCCGGTGTGGTCCAAATCCTCGCGCTTGAGATAAATGCGCGCGCCCCGGCATTCGCCCGTCAGGCGTTCCGCCAGATACAACGGCGAAGGCCGGCCGACAAAATCGCGCAGGTCGCGCTGCAGTTCGGTCTGGAAATCCGCATCGCGCCGGCACTGTGCATAGGCCAGGCGCAGCGCTTCGACCGGTCCCATGAGGGTTTCCGCCACGAACCGCCCGCCGTAGGCGCCAAAGTGTCCGTTGGCGTCCGGCACGCGGCGCAGCGACTCGCGGAACGACGCGGTTTTTTCAAGCGCACGCGACACGGTTGACCTCACGCACAAACGCCTGCATTTTCACCGCATCCTTGATTCCCGGCGCACTCTCCACGCCAGTTGCCACATCCACGCCGTAGGGGCGCACGCTGCGGATGGCATCCGCAACATTTTCCGCATTCAATCCGCCGGCAAGTATCAGCGGCGGCGATACTATGCGCGGTATCCGGGCCCAGTCAAAGCGCGTGCCCCCGCCGCCCGGCTTGCCCTGCGCATGGCTGTCGAGCAGCAACCCGCAGGCATCGGCATAACGGCGCGCATATTCCGCCGGATCCGCGCCGCTGCCCATGGGCACGGCCTTGATGTAACCGCGGCCGAACGCACGACAGAACTCCGGGGATTCCGCGCCGTGGAACTGCAATACATCCACGCGCATGGTCCGCAGCACCGCTTCCACTTCCGCACGTGCCGGATTCATGAATACCGCGATAACCGTCAGAAATGCAGGCGCACTGGCCGCCAATTCCTGCGCCTGCCCGGATCGCAGATTACGCGGGCTCGTCGCGTAAAACACCAGGCCCACGGCATCCACGCCGAGTCGCGAGGCGCTCTCGATATCCTCGCGGCGCATCATCCCGCACAGCTTGATTCGTACCCGCATGTGGCGATTCCGCTCGCAACCGTCACAGGTTAGCAGATAGATTGCCGAACAACGCGTCTTCCGGCACCGGAATGGCATACACGGACGAATACAACACCGCCACGAGACACAGGCCCTGCGGAGGCGCGGTGACGCCGCCCAGTTTGCGGTCCCGGCCTTGGAGTACCTTGCGCGCCCAGTCGGCTGGGTGCTTATGCGCGCCGATTGCGATCAATACGCCGGCGATATTACGCACCATGTGATGCAGGAAACCGTCGGCCACTACATCCACGATCACCTGTTCACCCACACGCCGCAGCTCCAGCCGATGGATGGTACGCACCGGCGAGTGCGCCTGGCACTCGACGGCCCGGAAACCGGAAAAATCATGCTCGCCCAGCAAATGCCGCGCACCCGCCTGCATGGCCTCAAGGTCCAGCGCGGCATGTACCCAGGTCGCGCGCTTGCGCGTGAGCGCCGGCCGCGTCGCGCGATTCACGATCGTGTAGCGGTAATGACGCGCGCGTACGCGGAAACGTGCGTGAAAATCCTCCGACACCTCACGCAGCCAATGTACTGCAATGTCCTCAGGCAGATTGGAATTCACGCCCAGCAGCCAGCCGCGCTCTGTGCGCTGCGCGAGCGTGTCGAAGTGCACTACCTGGCCGCTGGCGTGCACACCGGCGTCGGTGCGCCCGGCGCAGGTGACTTCTACGGGATGATTGGCAACAGTGGCGAGCGCGGTTTCGACACAGGCCTGGACGGTAGGCACGGGATGCGGCTGACGCTGCCAACCCATGAACCGGGTACCGTCGTATTCAATCCCGATTGCCAGTCGCATGGATGTGTGCCGTGCCAGCACGCGGTAACGCGATGAAACTTGATGTGTGCGTCATGCTCGCCAGCGTACGCCGCAGTGAACTGCGGGTGCACGCTGGTGTCTGCGGCTTGTTCCAGCGCGCGAATCAGCCGAGCTGCTGCATAAGTTTCTGGGCTTCCTGCTTCTGCTGGCTGTCGCCCTCTTCCAGCACTTCGTTGAGGATATTCTTGGCGCCCTCGGAATCGCCCATGTCGATATAAGCGCGCGCCAGATCCAGTTTCGTGCCGATTTCGTTCAAGCTGGTTGTCTCTTCGCCCACGTGGCTGGTAGTGCCGGCGACGGTTCCGGTACCGGACATCGGACCCTGAGAGTCCACATCTGCGTCCGCCGCCAACGACAGGGCAGCGCCGCTGCGTGTGCCCTGATCCTGGTGCGGGACGTTGGTGCTCACAAAATCCGACAGTTCCTTGAGGGCTTTGTCGAATTCCACCTGGGACTCCGTGCCGAAATCCGCGGCCATGGCGGTCGTAGCCGGCTTGGCCTTGGACTTGGCCGCAGGCGCGGCCGGCTTGGTCTCCGCGGGCTTTGGTGCCGCCTTGGCCTTGAGCGGGACCGGTTCAATATCCGGCAGCTCGAAATCCACCACATGCTTGTCTTCGGCCGGCTTGGGTGCAGGTGTCTCGGGCATCTCCACCCGGTGCATGCCCTCGAACGCACCCGCCAGGGGATCCAGGTCCGTGGGTACTGCGGCGCCGGCAGTGCCGCTGTCCAGCGGGAAATCCACCGAGGCTGCTGCTGCACCGGGTGCGGCGGTTTCACCGGCGAACAACGGATCGTCGGCTGCCACCTGTCGACCCATGATCGCAATCTTCTCCCAGTCCGGACCGGGAGTCGCGCCCATTTCCTGGCGCAGATTGCGTGCCGCTTCGACGAAATTCGCGCGATCGCCGGCGCTGAAATACACCTCCAGCAGCTTCAGCTTGAGATCACGCCGCGACGGGTCCTGCGCCAGGCCTTTCTTCAGAACTTCTGCAGCCTGATCGTACAGGCCGTAAGCCATGTGGAAATCGGATTCCGCAATGGCATCGCCCTCACCGGGCTTATGCGCTGCGGCTGCGCCGGCTGCGGCGTCTGATTTGGGTGCACTACCGGGCCCGGCTTTGGCCGCTGCCGTGGTGTCACCGCGCTTGCCACCCGCCGGCTTTGCCGTGACATCCTCGAGTCCTGTGGTCTCCTCTTTTCCCCAATCCGCAGCGGGTGCCGCAGGTGCCCGGCCGCTCGACTTGATGGGTTTGCGGCTGACCGGTGGGGCATTGCGCTTCTTGCGTCTGATCAGGCCGATGATGATCAGGATGATCACGATGACGATCAGCGGAATGATGATGTAGGGATTGAGCGAACCCAGTAGTCCGCTGGATTCAGCCGGCTGGGTCTGAGCCGGCGTCTTGGCTTTGGGCAGCGGCTTGGTACCCAGCGCCTGTGGCGGCGCAAGCGGTGTGATCTTGGTGCCGGCGGGTTGCTTGTTTTCCTTGCTCGCCTGCGCCTGCAGCGCCGCGAGTCCGCTGCTCGCGAGCACGACGGGCGCCTTGGCAGTGGTTGCCGCGGCTGCGGCACGACTTGTGCCCGTACCCTTCGCCGCCGACGTGCCGCTGCCACCCTTGCCGGCGCTCGGCACCTGGTTTTCAGCGGCCTGCGCCGCAAACGACGGCGCCACCAGCGTCAGTGACGGTTGTTCAGCGGTCGGTGCTCCTGCGCGCGGATGTGTGCCCGCCAGACCGCGCCGGCTGCGCCACTCGGCAATCTGGGTGCGTACTTCGGTATTGGCATCCGCCACCTGCACCGCCTGAATGTCGTCCGCGCTCGGTATGCGCAGCACGTATCCCGCTTTCATGAGATTGATGTTGCGCATGAATACTTCGGGATTGGAGCGGTAAATGGCAATCATCATCTGATTGAGCGTGACGCCTTGCGGACGCAACTTGAGCGCAATCTCGGATAGCGTCTCACCGCGATGAATCGGGCCGTAATTGCCACCCAACTCGGTTTCACTGGGGGTGGCCGCGACCGCGGGCGCCGCCCGAGATGGCGCTGCCTGGGGTGCAACGGCCTGCACGGGAGCCGCGGGTGCAGCAACGACCGGTTTGGCAATCGACGAGACGGCAGGGGTGACGGTGCCGGGCGCGGGTGCCGCGACAACGGGTGCAGCGCTCACCGGCGCCGTGGTGGCGGGTGCAGGCGCCGGTGCGGCTTGCGTGGTGGATTCAAAATTCGGGGGATTCAGAAAAACCGTGTATTCGCGGATCAGCTCGCCGTTGTCCCAGGTGACATCCAGCAGCACATCCATGAACGGTTCACGGAACGGCTGGGTGGTGGAGACGTGGATGGTCGCCGTGCCATTGGCGCCACGCACCACGTGAAACTGCAGCTTGCTGAGCACGTCGGCCATCGGGATGCCGGCTTGCTTGAACTGCGCGGCGCTTGCCAGTTTCACCTGCAGGCTGCTGATTTCGTCGGGAGCCGCGCTCACCACGGAAATGTCCGCGCTCAGAGGCTGGTTCAGCGCGGAAGTGAGTTTGATTTCGCCCAAGCCGAGCGCGTTGGCTGCCAGAGGCACCGCGGTCAGCGCTAAGGCCAAGACAAACACAAGCTTTTTACTCATGCTCTCTCCCCAACCTGCCCTTGCCACGCCGTCCCCGACGGG
>JAGWLP010000050.1 GCA_028864905.1 Gammaproteobacteria bacterium | reverse complement strand
CGCCTGGATTTGCGGGGCGGTGAGCTCCAGAAAATGCTGTCCGGCAATCAACGGCTCGTCCAGCGGCAGACCGTCCACGGAGCGCTGCAACCAGCCGCCGGCGATGCTGTCCACGCTCGCTTCCTTGAGCGGGATGCTGCGCAAGGCCAGGGCCTTGGCGCGTCGCAGTTCCACCGCGGTGACCGGGGTATTCTGCATTTCGGTCAAATCGCGTACCACAAGATTCCGGGCTTGGGTAACCTTGTCCGGATCACTGCCAAACTCGACGGAGAATGTGCCGCGCGTGGGGGTGAGCACCAACCTGGAGCTCACGTTGTAAACCAGACCGGTTTTCTCGCGCAGATCGCGGTACAGGCGCGAGGCATAGAAGCCCTGCCCCAATACCGTGTTGCCGAGCGCCAGCGCATAGCGGTCCGGACTAGTCAGATTCACGCCCAGGGTTTCACTGAGTGCCACGGTATCCTGCACGCTGGTCTTGTCGGGCACTACGGTGCGCAGCGCCGGTATGCTGAGCGGAATAGAAGGCAGATTGGTTTCGGGCCTGGGCCCCTCTGCATTCCAATCGCCAAAATACTTCTCGATGACCGACTTGGCGATGGCGGGTGTGATCGCGCCGATGACCACGATGCTGGTCAGATCCGGCCGGAATGCGCTGCGGTGATAGCTTTGAACGTCGGCAAGTGTCAGGCCCATGATGCTTTGCGGCGTGGCTTCCCGCAGTGCCGGATCGCCGGCCGGCACCAGCGCCTGGGTAATGGCGCGTCGGAACAGGTAATCGGGACTCTGCAGCTGGCCGGCCTGCAGGCGCGCGGTCTGCATCTGCACCACCGGAAAATACTGCGCCGGCAGGCCCGGATGTAATTCGTTGTCGGCCAGCAGTTGCACGGCGCGCTCGAAGTTTGCCGCCGGAGCCTCCACCGAGAACTGCGCGCCGGCCCTTTCCTGCGCGGCGATGTCGTCCAGCGCTTTTTGGAACGCCACACGGTCAAGCGTGGTGGTGCCGTAGCTGAACAGGCCGTCGAGCACGTCCGCCACGCCGTCCTGACCCGCAGGTTGCTGTAAATCCGGCTGGCTCTTGACCCGGCCATATACCGAAACCGTAGCGCTCACATTTGTGGGCTGCACGATGAGCCGCAGGCCATTCGGCAACGTGCTCACCACCGGATCCAGCGTGCGCTTGGGCAAATTCAGACGCGCCAGCGCAGTGGTCGCCCACTGGGGCAAGGCCACCGCTTTCTCGGGTGCGGTACTGAAGGATTCTGCCCCGCCGAAACCTTTCGCGGCCACCGGCTTGCCGGACGATTCCGGCGTGAGGATCGCGGTGAACGCGTGCTCTTGATTGAGATACTCGCGCGCCACGCGATCCACGTCCGCAACCGTGACCTTGTCGAAGGCCGCGATCATGTCGTTGGGCGAGTCCAAGCCCTGCACCGCAAGCGCCTCGGACCAGGTTTGTGCCAGGCCGTCCACGGAGTTCTTCTGGAATTCGAGCTGGGCGATTTCCTGGCGCTTGGCGGCGGCCACCAGATCCGCGGGCACGCCCTGCTTCACGGTGTCGGCCAGTACTTGGCTGATCTCCTGGGTCAGCGCCGCGGAATCGCCGCCCTTGGGGAACACGCCCACGGCAAGCCCGGCGCCAGCGGCGGGCAAGGACGCATTGAAGAAGGTCGCGTACAAGGCTTTGCCCTCCGGCACCAGCGCATACAGATTGCCGCGCTGACTCGCCAAAACGTCGCTCAGAATCTGGCCGACGGCGTAATCGGGGCTGTGGTAACCGGGCGTACGGAAGGTGATAACCGCAAGCCCGTAGGGAGTATCGGTCGGCAGCTTCAGGGTCTGCGGCTGTACGGGTTCGAATTTCACCACCGGACGCGGCGGCAGGCGTTTGGCAGGTATGCCGGCAAACAGCGCATTGACCTTGGCCAGCGTGGTCGCCGGGTCCACGTCGCCCACGATCACCAGGATGGCGTTGTTGGGTGCGTACCAGTTGCCATAGAACTTGCGCAGCATCCCAGCCGTGGTCTGGTTGAACGACGGCCGGGTGCCGAGCGCGTCATGTTCGTAAGGCGTGCCCTTGAACAATACCGCCTGCAGCTGCTTGAACATCAGATACTGGGGATTCGACAGGTCGCGTGACACCTCCTGCTCGATAGCGCCGCGCTCCTTCTCCCATTCAGCCGGACTCAGATCCAGGCCACGCATGCGAGTCGCGGCGATGTGCAAGGTTACATCCAGATCCTCCGACGGCACCGTGAAAAAATACTGGGTGACCGTATTCTGGGTATCCGCATTGAAACTGCCGCCCATGGCGGCGGCGATCTCCGCGAGCTGGTCCTTGGACAGCCCGGGACTGCCGCGGAACATCATGTGCTCGAGCGCATGCGCGGTGCCGGGAAAGCCGTCCGGCGCCTCGTTCGATCCCACCAGGTAATTCATCATCGTGGTCACAACCGGCGCCAGGTCGTTTTTCACCACCACCACACGCAGACCGTTCCTGAGTGTAGCGCGCGTCACCGCCGGGTCGTTCGCTGCGACGGCCAACGCCGGCATGGCAGCAGACAAGAGCAGAAATGCGACAAACAGGCGAATGGTGGAACGCATGTCGAATCCCCCACGAGTGTCTTGCCCCACCGGTCGGCGCGGCGGTTCTACTATCCCAAATCGAGCTGCAGCGCGCAACCACGCCCTGGTTTTTTCTTGTACGGGCACGTTTGGTTTTTTCGGCAATGAACAGCCGCGTGGTGTATTTTCGGTATCGACCAAAGCGAAACACCACGCACGTAACCGCGTTAAGTTTGCAGGCGGGCCCCAACCAGATCTCAGGCGTTCAGCAATGCCGGAAGTTCGGCGCCCGCACCCAGGCCATCGGGGAACACGCGCCCCAGTGTGGCATCAGGCAAACGCAGATGGCGGGCGAGCACGCTGGCAATCACCTGGCGGAAATCGGTGGTGACGGCAAGATCGCGGTTCTGATAAAGCTGCTCGTCGGCCAAGCCCGGCCATTCGCCATGAACTTTGCCACCGTTCACCCGGCCACCCAATAACCACATGACATTGCCGTGACCATGATCGGTACCGGCGTTGCCGTTTTCACGGAAGGTGCGGCCGAACTCGGACATGACGAGGATCGCAGTGTCGTCATAGGCGCTGCCCAAGCCCTGCACCAGCGCCGCGAGGCCGTCGCCCAGTGCCTGCAAATGATTGACCAACTGACCTTGGGCGGAACCCTCGCCTACATGCGTATCCCAGCCGCCGACGGCGAGAAATGCGAGGCGGATGCCGTTGTCACCGGCCATAAGCTGCGCGAGCCGCTGCGTATCGTTGCCGAAACCAATGACCGGCGGCGCACCGTTGTAGGAATCGTTCATGTCTTTCTGCAAATCCATCATCAACTGACCGCGCGCCGCTTGACCCTCGGCGAAAGCGCGGTCCACGGCGGTGTTGCCCTGATACAAAGTTGCAAACGCATCCACGATGCGCGGGCGATCCAGCGGCATGGGATGTCCGGCGTTGCGGCCCAGCGGCAGGTTCGATACGGCGTTGGGACCGGACAGAATGCGCGGCACGGTCGGGCCGAGACTCAGAGCTTCGGTGGGCGCATGCGGGCCGGGCAATACACCGAGCAAGCGGTTCATCCAGCCGTCCGATGTGTGGGTATCGCCCGGCGTGCCGGTTTCCATGTAATTCTGCGCCTCGAAGTGGGAGCGGTTGGGATCGGGTGAACCGCTGGCCTGCACGAACGCCAGGGTCTTGTTCTGCCACCACGGCAACAGCGATGACAGCGCCGGATGCAGGCCGAAATAGCCGTCGAGATCGCTCACGCCGCCGTCCTGACCGGCTTTTGCAATGGCGATGGTGGGACGCGCTTCGTAATAGCGGTCGTCGGCGTACGGCACCACCACGTTGAGACCATCCACGGCCCCGCGCAGGAACACCACGATGAGCCGGCGATTGCCGCCTACCGCCTCCGACAGGCGCGCGGCCCAACCGCGGGTACCGACGGTCAACAAGGAGGCCCCGGAGGCCATCAGGGCATTACGCAGGAATTCACGGCGGTTCATGACACACCTCTCAACGATATTGAAACTGCGGGCTGCCGAGAATCAAACCGGCGCGCAACGGTTGGGGTTGTGCGTCAATCGTTGCGACCTGCATTGGCGTAAACAAGCCGGGTAGCGTGTCCAATAACTGTTGTGCGCGTTGCTCGGGTGTAGCCGGATGGGGCTGGCCGGGGTCAAGCCGCACATTGCCGTGACCGAGGGCGGTAGCAAAGCTCAAGCGCATCATCATGGCATCGGGATTCAACCAGGCACTCTGGGTGTTCTTGTAACCGTCCGGCGTGAGATAGCCGTACAACGGCATGCCGAGCTGCTGCAGCATGCCGAGTAGCGGCTTGACGTTGGTGACCGGCTCGCCGGTGGCGCGCACCGTGGAAATTACGTATTCATAAGGCGTTTTGAATTTGTTGCCGGTGTACTGCGCCGACCGGAATTCCGGACTGTGAAACAGCGTGTCGAGCACCGCGGCGATGTCGCCGTCGCTCTGCATCCATTTCTGCGCCAGTCGCTCCACCAGCGCCGGCGGCGGGTCATCGGCGACAAAGTACTGCGCCAGTTCGTAACTGAGGTGATGGGCGCTGGCAGGGCTGTCCGCCAGCATATCGAGCGCCTGCCTGATTTCTTCCTCGCCCCCGCCCGGAATGTGCCTGCCGAGAAATACCTGATCGCTGGAATCATGGCGCAGCGGATCGAAACAAAAGCCGCCTGGCTGTGCAAACCGGCCGCGCGGAGGACACAAGCCCCAGCCGGTCAAGATGTGCGCCAGTGTAGTGACATCGGCTTGGGTATAGCCGCCGTTCACGCCGAGCGTGTGCAGTTCCATGACTTCGCGCGCGTAATTCTCGTTGATACCCTGGAAACGGCCTTGGGCGTGCTTTGTGCCCGGCTCGGTGTCCAGCCAATTGTCAAGATAAAACAGCATCGCGGGATTCCTGGCGGTGGCAAACAACAGATCCCGGAAATGACCGAGTGCATAAGGGCGGATAGCGTCGCGTTCGTAGCTGCCGATCCACAGACGGTCCAGGCCCTTGCCGCGGAATACATTGAAGTGGTTGAACCAGAAATTCACCATGACTTCCTGCAGCTGGCGCGGGCTTTCCAAGGCGCGCAGCACGCGTGCCTGCATGGCCTGCATGACGATGATGCGGAGCTGCTGATTGTATGTTTTGATTTCCAGCGGCGTGAGCTTGCCACCACGCGGGCGCTGTGGCGGTCCGTATTGTTGGAACAGTTCCGTGGGCGTGAGCGCGAGCGTCTGCAGCGAACTCAGTTGCTGCTGCAGATCCTGCGGTAACGGCATGGCATCAGGATGCAGTTGCTGCTGGATGTACTGGTCCACGCCCATGGCCGCCACGCGTTGCACCTTGCCGGGTGCGGGGCCGAATGCCAGCCGGTTCAGCACGTGCAGCGCCTGCGCATCGGTGGATGCGCGTGCGCTGCCAAACAGCAGACAAAATAAAACCGCCATCACCAGCACCGGCAGCCGACTACGCTTGCCCGGTGTGATGACGGCGGTCATGACCGCGTCGGTCTCTTGAGTCAGATTACCCGCGATGACCCGGGTGATTCTGCTTGTGGCGCTCGTGGCGCAGATGACGGCGATTTTTCTTGTCGTGGCGGATGTCCTTCTTGTCCTGGCGCATGTCCTTTTCCTGGGCCTGGGCTTTCCTGAACTTGCCTTGGCTCACGTCCTTGTTGATCTGGCGCTGATCCTGGCGCACGTCGCGCTTGTCCTGGCGGATGTCGCGGTTGTCCCGGTGGATCTTGCGGGTTTCCTTCTGCTGGGGCGTGGTCGCCGGAGCCGGGGTCACGGCCGGAGCCGCGCTCGGGGTCTGCTGGGCAAATACCAGCGGGCTGGCAGACAGGGCCAGCAGGGTGCCGGCAACGAGTGCAGTAGTCAGTTTCATGGTCTCAATCTCCTCAAGGTGGATGTCGGCGGGGTTTCCCGGCCTTGGGTGCGAAAACGGGCCTGCCGGCAAGAGGTTGACGGCGGCTGAAGGAAAAAAAGACAGGCTGGCGGTAAACCCGGCGTTCATCGGCCGTTTGCGCCGCCCCTCTCCCTGCGGGGCACGAGGATCATCGCCCACCGCTTTTTTATTCCGCGGGCGTATATCCGAGATTTGGTGCCAGCCAGCGCTCGGCGGTTTCCAGATCCATGCCTTTGCGCTGCGCGTAATCTTGAACTTGATCGCGGTTGATCTTGCCGACGGCGAAGTAGCGCGATTGCGGATGCGAGAAATAGAAACCGCTGACAGCGGCCGCGGGCCACATGGCGTAATGCTCGGTGATCTTGATGCCGGTACGCCGTTCCACGTCCAGCAGCTGCCAGATGCCGGCTTTCTCGGTGTGCTCGGGACAGGCGGGATAACCGGGTGCCGGGCGAATGCCCTTGTACTGCTCCTGGATCAGAGCATCGTTGTTGAGCTGCTCATCCGCGGCATATCCCCAGAATTCCCTGCGCACGCGCGCGTGCAATAGCTCCGCGTAGGCTTCGGCCAGCCGGTCGGCAAGCGACTTTAACAGGATGACGCTGTAGTCGTCATTATCCTGCTTGAAACGTTCGAGGTGAGACTCGATGCCCAGCCCGCCGGTGACCGCAAAGGCGCCGAAATAATCCTCGATATCCAGTTCCAACGGCGCCACGAAATCTTGCAGGCATTGATTCGGCTTGCCGGTGGGCTTTTCCTGTTGCTGGCGCAGGAAATGGAAGGTAATCAGTTCGCCATCGCGATTGGTGTTTTTGAACACCTTCACATCGTCGCCATTCACGGCATTGGCAGGAAACAGGCCGTAAATGCCGTTCGCGTGCACCCATTTTTCTTCCACCATGCGATCCAGCATGTGATTGGCGTCAGTAAACAGCTTGCGTGCCGCATCGCCTTTTTCGCTGTCTTCCAGAATGCGCGGATAACTGGCTTTCAGTTGCCACACATGGAAGAACGGCGTCCAGTCTATATAGCTGCGGATTTCCTGCAGCGGATAGTCCGTGAACACCTCGACGCCCAGGCGTGCGGGCTTTCGTGGCGCATAGCCTTGCCATTCGATCGCCGTGCGGTTGGCGCGTGCCTGCTCCAACGTCAGCCACTTGGTATGGTCCTCGCGGCCGGCGTGCTGTGCGCGTACTTCGGCGTATTCTTTTTTAATCGCATCTACGAAGGCCTGCTTGCCGTCACCCAGAAGACTGGTCGCGACGCTCACGGCACGCGAAGCATCCTTCACATAGGTCACGGAAACATCGTAGTTCGGCGCGATCTTGACGGCGGTATGTGCGCGTGACGTGGTGGCACCACCGATAAGCAAGGGAATGGTGAACCCTTGACGCTGCATTTCCTTCGCCACGTGCGCCATCTCTTCGAGCGAGGGCGTAATCAACCCCGATACGCCAACGATATCGGCTTTCTCCGAGCGTGCGGTGTCGAGCAGTTTCTGTGCCGGCACCATCACGCCCAGATCCACGATCTCGTAGTTATTGCAGGCCAGCACCACGCCCACGATGTTCTTGCCGATGTCGTGCACGTCGCCCTTGACGGTCGCCAGCACGATCTTGCCTTTGGCGCGGGCGTTGGCGTCCTTTTCCGCTTCTATATAAGGAGTCAGATAAGCCACGGCCTTTTTCATGACGCGCGCAGACTTCACCACCTGCGGCAGAAACATCTTGCCGCTGCCGAACAGATCGCCGACCACGTTCATGCCGTCCATGAGTGGGCCTTCAATCACGTCCAACGGTCGCTTGGCCTGTTTGCGCGCCTCTTCCGTATCCTCTTCTATATAGTCGGTAATGCCCTGCACCAGCGCATGGGAGATCCGCTCGCGCACCGGCAACTGGCGCCAAGCCTGGTCTTCCACCTTCTTCTTCCCGCCGCTCTGCAAGGTCTCGGCGAATTGCACCAGCCGTTCGGCGGCGTCCGGCCTGCGATTCAGCAGCACGTCTTCGACATGCTCCAACAGGTCTTTCGGGATATCCTCATAAACCGCAAGCTGACCGGCATTGACGATACCCATGTCGAGTCCGGCCTTGATAGCGTGGTACAAGAAAGCCGCGTGCATCGCCTCGCGCACAGTGTTGTTGCCACGGAAGGAGAATGACACGTTGCTGACGCCGCCGCTGATCAACGCCCGTGGCAGCTTCTGCTTGAGTTGTTTTACCGCCTCGAAGTAATCCACAGCATAGTTGGCGTGCGCCTCGATACCGGTACCGACCGGAAAGATGTTCGGGTCGAAAATAATATCCTCAGCCGGGAAGCCGGCCTTCTCGGTCAGTAACTTGTAAGCACGCTCGCAAATCGTCACGCGCTTTTCCAGCGTGTCCGCTTGGCCGGTTTCATCGAAGGCCATCACCACTACGGCCGCGCCATAGCGGCGTGCCAGTTTCGCCTCACGCAGAAACTTTTCCTCACCTTCCTTGAGGCTGATGGAGTTAATCACGCACTTACCCTGCAGGCACTTCAAGCCCGCTTCGATGATTTCCCAGCGCGAAGAATCAATCATCACCGGCAACTTGCAGATGTTCGGCTCGGAAGCCATGAGTTTCAGGAAACGCTCCATGGCCGCGACGCCGTCCAGCATGCCCTCGTCCATGTTCACGTCTATCATCTGCGCGCCGTTCTGCACCTGCTCGCGGGCAATATCCAGCGCGGGCTCGTAGTCGCCCTCCAGAATCAGCTTCTTGAATTTGGCCGAGCCGGTCACGTTGGTGCGCTCGCCTACGTTCACGAACAGGCTGTCGGCGCCGATATTCAGGGCCTCAAGTCCGCTCAGGCGGCATTTCGGCTCGACCACGGGAATCTCGCGCGGGGCACGTCCCGCAATCACCTCGGACAGTGCGCGGATATGGTCCGGCGTGGTGCCGCAGCAGCCGCCGACGATGTTGAGAAAGCCGCTTTCCGCCCACTCGCCGATGAGCGCAGACATGTGCTGGGGCATCTCGTCATAGCCACCGAAAGCGTTAGGCAGGCCGGCGTTGGGGTGCGCACTCACATAGCAGTCCGCGATGCGTGCCAATTCCTCCACGTAGGGCCGCAGCTGTTCGGCGCCGAGCGCACAATTCAGCCCCACGCTGAACGGGCGCACGTGCCGCACGGAATTCCAGAAAGCCTCCGGGGTCTGGCCGGAAAGCGTGCGGCCGGAGAGATCGGTGATCGTGGCCGAGATCATCACTGGCACACGTTCTCCGGCTTGCTCAAAATGCTCCTCGATGGCAAACAGCGCAGCTTTGCAATTCAACGTATCGAAAACGGTTTCCACCATCAGCAGGTCAGCGCCGCCATCCAGCAGGCCGCGAATGGCTTCGGCATACGTGGCGCGCAATTTGTCGAAGCTGGCATTACGGAACCCAGGATCGTTCACGTCCGGCGAAATGGATGCGGTGCGGCTGGTGGGGCCGAGGATGCCGGCCACGAAGCGCGGTTTCTCCGGCGTGGCGCGGCTCATTTTTTCCGTGAGCCGTTGTGCAAGCCGAGCGGCCTCGCGGTTCAGTTCATATACCAGCGCTTCGGTACCGTAATCCGCCTGCGAGATGGCGGTTGAATTGAACGTGTTGGTCTCGATGATGTCGGCGCCCGCGTCCAGATAGGCCTGATGGATTTCCTCGATCACCCGCGGTCGCGTGAGCACCAGCAAATCGTTGTTGCCCTTGAGGTCGCGGGAGTGATTTTGGAAACGTGTGCCGCGGAACTCCCCTTCCGAGAGCTTGTAGGTCTGGATCATGGTGCCCATGGCGCCGTCCAGCAGCAAGATGCGCTTGGCGAGCAGTTGTTCGAGTTGCGCCTGACAGGACATGGAACTTACGCCCTCGAAGCCGCTTGGCTTTCGCCTGCTGACGGCGCGGCCCGAATGCCGAGCAGATGACAGATGGCGCGAGTCAATTCCGCGCGGTTGAGTGTGTAGAAATGAAACTCATGCACCCCTTCGGTCTGCAGCCGGCGGCACTGCTCGCCCGCCACATGCGCGGCCACCAGCATGCGGGTCTCGGCGTCCTCATCCAGTCCCTCGAAGTGGTGCGCCAGCGCCGGCGGCACGCTCGCGCCGCAGCGCGCGGCAAACTTGCGCACCTGCTGGAAGTTGGTAACCGGCAGAATGCCCGGCACCAGCGGCATGTGTACGCCGGCTTTGGCGGCGCGGTCGCGAAAGCGCAGGAACACCTCCACGTCGAAAAAGAACTGCGTGATACCGCGGGCCGCACCGGTGTCCTGTTTGCGCTTGAGATTTTCCAGGTCCGCCGCAGGCGAGACCGCATCGGGGTGGGTTTCGGGATGCGCCGCCACGCTGATCTCGAAGTCCGCGACCTGCTTGAGACCCGCCACCAGTTCGGAGGCACGGGCGTAGCCGTGCGGATGCGGAACAAATTGACCCTGGCCTTCCGGTGGATCGCCGCGCAGGGCCACGATGTGGCGGATGCCGGCCTGCCAGTAGCGGCGCGCAATCGCCGCGATTTCGGTGCGGCTCGCGCCCACGCAGGTCAGGTGCGCCGCGGGTCGCAGGCCGACCTGCCGCTCGATGGCCACCACAGTGGCGTGCGTGCGCTCGCGGGTCGAACCGCCCGCGCCGTAGGTGACCGACACAAAACGCGGCGCGAGCGGCGCGAGACGCTCCAGCGCCTGCCACAACTTCTGCTGCAACTGCGGAGTGCCCGGCGGGAAGAACTCGAACGACACCGCCGGCTGCACGGGGAAGGCGCGGCGGTCCCCGGGAGTGGAAAGCAGATTCATGTCCTGCTCCTGACGCTTTAGCAGCGCGCGGGATGTGGCCCGCCTGGCACTGCAAGTTGTCACTTAATTCAGCCAACGCTGAAAAAACAAAACCCGCTCAGCTTGCGCCAGAGCAGGTCTCGAAGAGCCCGCTTTAGCCGTATTTGTATAGCGCCCGCAAGCTGAGTATCAAATCGGCGCTGAGGTAATTATTGACTCTCGGGTCCTAGCTGTCAACCCGCGAATGGCGCAGGTTGCGTACATGCCTCCACAGATACCAGAGAAAGCCCAACACTACGATCACCACGATCACGGTATCGAAGCGGTGAAACCACGGGCCGAGCGTATCCCAGTGTTCGCCCAGGCGCAGGCCGATCCAGGCGAGCGCCCAGCACCAGATGAAGGAGCCGATAAAGGTGTAGACGATGAACTTGATCAGCGGCATGCGCGCCACACCCGCGGGAAAGGCAATGAAGGTGCGCACCAGGGGCAGCAAACGGCCGACGAAAACGATAATGTCGCCGTGGCGCTGGAACCAGCGGTCGGCCACGTCCAGGTCGTGATGCGATACCAATATATAGCGGCCGTACTTCTCGACCAGCGGCCGCCCGCCCCAGGCGCCGATCCAGTAGGCCACCAGCGAACCCAGCACGCAGCCCAGGCCTCCGGCACAGGCCACCAGCCACAGGTGCAGCTCGCCGCGGAATACCAGGTAGCCGGCGAACGGCATGATGATTTCCGAGGGCAGCGGGATGCAGGCGCTCTCGATGGCCATGAGCAGCACCACGCCACCGTAGCCGAGCGTGGAAATGGTCGCGACGATGAAGCCGGCGACGAGCGCCACCAGTTTGGCGATCATCCGGCGCTCACAATTTTGACGGCGGCGGCGCGGGCGGCGGCGGCGTCATGCGCGACGGCCGGATTTCCGCAAACCGCAGCCGCAAGCCCAGTTCCACAGTGCGGTCCGGAGGAATCTGGTAGAAGTCCGTGGCACGGATGGCATTGCGCGACATGAAGGAGAACAGCTTTTCGCGCCACGCCATCATGGTGGGCATGTTGCGCGTGGGCACCAGCGTCTCGCGGCCGATGTAATAAGTAGTGGTCTCCGGGTCAATATTGAGGCCAAAATCCCGCGCACGCCGCAGCGCCTGCGGCACATTGGGAATCTGCATGAACCCGTAATGGGCAAGCACGCGGTAAAAGCCGAGTTCCAGACGTTCCACCTGCAGGCGGCGCTGCGGATGCACGAACGGCACATCCTCGGTGAGCACGGTGAGCAGCACCACCTGCTCGTGCAGCACCTGATTGTGCTCCAGGTGATGCTGCAGCATGGGCGGCGTGCCGAGATTGGGCGCGGTCATGAAAATCCCGGTACCGGGCACGCGCACCGGCTGCAGACTGCGGATGTGATCCAGAAAAGCGTCCAGCGGCTGGGTACTGGCGCGCAGCCGGTCAATGAGATTCTGCCGTCCGGTGGCCCAGGTGGTCATGATGGTGAAGCCCACCAGTCCGACCAGCAGCGGAAACCAGCCGCCATCCCAGATTTTGAAGATGTTGGCGAGGAA
>JAGWLP010000049.1 GCA_028864905.1 Gammaproteobacteria bacterium | reverse complement strand
GGTGCGGGCGCGAGCGACGGCGCCAATGCGCAGGGCAAGGACAACGTAGTGGATGCCGAGTTCGAAGAGGTCAAGGACGGCAAAAAACAGGCTTGAACCGGGGCTGACTGAATGACGTTGCGGCCTGCGCCGGAGTTTGTGCAGTCAAAACTCCCGTGCAGGCCGTGTGTTAATCCGGACGGGAGCGCACATGGGCAAGGGGCGGATGGAGGCCTTCAGCGACGGTGTGCTGGCGGTCATCATCACCATCATGGTGCTGGAGATGAAGGTGCCGCACGCTGCCGATCTCGCGGCACTGGCGCCGGTGCTGCCGGTGTTTCTGGTCTACGTGCTGAGTTTCATCTATCTCGCCATCTACTGGAACAACCACCATCATCTGCTGCACGCGGTGGAACGCGTCAGCGGCCCGGCGATGTGGGCCAATCTGCATCTGTTGTTCTGGCTGTCGCTGATTCCCTTCGTTACCGGCTGGATGGGCGAGAACCACTACGCGGCATTGCCGACCGCGGTGTACGGCGTGGTGCTGCTCGCCTCGGCGCTCGCCTGGCAGCCGCTGCAGAACGCACTGATTGCCGCCAACGGCGGCGCGCAATCGAAGCTGGCGCGCGCGGTGCGGCGCGATTTCAAGGGCAAGCTGTCGGTCGTGTTTTACGCCGCCGCCATCGGATTGGCGTTCGTCAACCAGTGGATCGCAGACGCACTCTACGTGCTGGTGGCGATCCTGTGGCTGGTACCCGACAGGCGCATTGAACGAGTATTGTCCGAATGAGACTTTCTACATCAACTTGTCTTTTGGGCGTGCCGGTCACATTCCGGTGCCGGCTCGCGACGCCATGAGCAAGCGCGACTATTACGAAGTGCTGGGCGTGGCGCGCGGCGCGCCTGAAGCCGAAGTCAAGAAGGCCTACCGGCGGCTTGCCATGAAATATCATCCCGACCGTAATCCGGGTGACAAGAGCGCGGAAGGTAAATTCAAGGAAGCGAAGGAGGCCTATGAAGTCCTGACCGACGCGCACAAGCGCGCCGCCTACGATCAATTCGGCCATGCCGGCGTGGACGCAAGTGCCGGTGCGCGTGCCGGCGGGTTCAATCCCGCGGACGCTTTCGGCGACATCTTTGGCGACATGTTCGGAGACATTTTCGGCGGCGGCCGGCGATCGGGGCGCGGGCAGCGCGTGTATCGTGGCGCCGACCTGCGCTACGAGCTGGAACTGGAACTGGAGCAGGCGGTGTTTGGCGACAGCGTCACTATCCGGGTACCCGCTCTGGTGCGCTGCGAGGTCTGCAACGGCAGCGGCGCGCGATCCGGCAGCGCGCCACAGACCTGCCCGACCTGCCGCGGCCAGGGGCAGGTGCGCATGCAGCAGGGGTTCTTTTCGCTGCAACAGACCTGTCCGCACTGCCACGGCAGCGGCACGGTGATCACCGATCCCTGTCCCAGGTGTCGCGGCGAAGGGCGCGTGGAAGAAAGCCGTAAACTGTCGGTGAAAATTCCACCGGGTGTGGACAGCGGCGACCGCATCCGTCTGGCGGGCGAGGGCGAAGCCGGACCCCAGAGCGGTCCGGCTGGTGACCTGTACGTGGAAATCCACGTGCGCCCGCATGCGCTTTTTGCCCGCGATGGTGCGGACCTGTTGTGTACAGTGCCGGTATCGCTCATGACCGCGGCGCTCGGCGGGCAAGTCGAAGTGCCGACGCTGGATGGCAAGGTGGTGCTCAAGATCGCGCCTGAAACCCAGAGCGGCCGGGTACTACGGCTGCGGGGCAAGGGTGTCAAGCCGGTGCGCGGCGGCGGCACCGGCGATCTGCTGTGCCGCATCGAAGTAGAGACTCCGGTGCATCTGAGCCGGGAACAGAAAGATTTACTGCGCCAGCTCGACGCCTCGTTACGCGCCGCGGCGGCGCAGCATTCGCCGCGCGAACTTTCCTGGTTCGAGGGCGTGAAGCGTTTCTTTTCGCATGGCCGCACATGAATACCAAAGCAGCCGAAACCATGACACGTATTGCCCTGTTCGGCGCCGCCGGACGCATGGGCCGCACCATTCTGGAGTTGGCGCGCGATTATCCGGGCGTGACCATCAGTGCCGCCGTGGTGCGCGCGGGCCATGTTCCCGCCGAGCCGACGCCCGGGCCTGCCTGGAGCACCGACTTGAAAGCGGCGCTCCGGGCGAGCGATGTGCTGCTGGATTTCTCGAGTCCGGCCGGCACCGCTGCGGCCGCGGATGCCTGTGTGGCCGCGGGCAAACCGCTGGTGACCGGCGTGACCGGTCTGGACGACGCTATGCGCGCCAAACTCGCAGCGGCCAGCCAGCGTATCGCAGTGCTGACCGCGCCCAACATGAGTCGCGCGGCCAATCTGTTGCTGGCGCTGACGCGTGCCGCGGCAGCGGCGCTCGGGGAGGAGTATGACCTCGAGATCACCGATATCCATCATCGCGCCAAGCGCGACGCGCCTTCGGGCACCGCGTTGGCATTGGGCGAAGCCGCTGCGGCAGCGCGCCACGTGCGCCTTGAAGACCACGTGACATTCATGCGCCATGGCGCATCCGAACCGCGCCGGCTTGGCAGCATCGGCATGGCCTCGGTGCGCGCCGGAGACGCGGCGGGCGAGCATCGCGTGCTGTTCGGCGGTCCGGCCGAGAGCCTGGAACTCACGCACTGCGCCACGAGTCGCACCGCGTTTGCCCGCGGCGCACTGGCTGCGGCCAAGTGGATTGTCGGCCGGCCCGCGGGTGAATACAGCATGGCCGCGGTGCTGAATCTTCCGGTGAGCTGATGCAGGCGTGGACGGACACCACGGCGTTCCGCTAAAATTCGCCCACAACTGCAACCCGCGGCGT
This sequence comes from Gammaproteobacteria bacterium, assembly GCA_028864905.1. Taxonomy (GTDB): domain Bacteria; phylum Pseudomonadota; class Gammaproteobacteria; order Natronospirales; family REEB76; genus REEB76. Next base: position 9,537 of record JAGWLP010000049.1, on the reverse strand, counting down.
GGGATCTGCAGCAGCGCTGTAGCCCGCGGCGGCAACTGAGGAGGTGCCTTTGGAACAGCCGGCCATCCTGGCTCTCGAGGACGGTACGATTTTCCGGGGTGTTTCCATTGGTGTTTCCGGGACGGCAAGCGGCGAGGTGGTGTTCAACACCGCCATGACGGGGTATCAGGAAATCCTCACCGACCCGTCCTACCACCAGCAGCTCGTCACTCTCACTTATCCGCACATCGGCAATACCGGAGTCAACTCGGAGGACGCCGAGTCCGTACGCGTCATGGCGGCGGGATTGATTATCCGCGACCTGCCGGTGCGCGCCAGCAACTGGCGTATGCGCGACACGCTGGGCGATTACCTGCAGCGCGAAAACATCGTCGCCATCGCCGGCATTGATACCCGCAGACTCACGCGCCTGCTGCGCGAAAAAGGCGCACAGAACGGCTGCATCGCGGCCGGCGCGGACACACCGGAAAGCGTCGCGCTGCAACAGGCGCGCGCCTTTCCCGGCCTGAACGGCATGGATCTCGCCAAGGTGGTGAGCACGCACAAGCCCTACGAATGGAATCAGGGCACCTGGCGACCGGACAGCAATTCATCGCCGCTGGTCAAAGGCGGTCAGTTCCATGTCGTGGCCTACGACTACGGCACCAAGCTCACGATTCTGCGCATCCTGGTGGATCACGGCTGCCGCGTGACCGTGGTGCCCGCGCAGACCACCGCGCGCGAAGCGCTGGCGCTCAATCCGGACGGACTGTTTTTCTCCAATGGGCCCGGCGATCCCGGAGCCTGCGATTACGCGATCCAGGCGATGCGCGAATTTCTCAAGGCCGGCATTCCGATTTTCGGCATCTGTCTGGGCCATCAGCTGCTGGGGCTGGCAAGCGGTGCACGCACCGTGAAAATGAAATTCGGCCACCATGGTGCGAACCATCCGGTGCTGGATCTGGATAGCGGGCGGGTGATGATCTCCAGCCAGAACCATGGCTTTGCGGTGGACGAGAGCAGCCTGCCGCCGACCCTGCGGGCCACGCATCGTTCGCTGTTCGACGGCACCTTGCAGGGCATGGAGCGTACCGACTGCGAGGCCTTCAGCTTTCAGGGACATCCCGAAGCCAGCCCCGGTCCGCACGACGTGCGGCCGCTGTTCGAGCGCTTCGTGCGCGCCATGGTGGTGCGCCGCGTGGCCGGGCCGATCGCGGCGACGGCCTGAGCATGCACGATGACATTTCCCCGGCAGCGCGCAACGTGCGCTGCATTGGCAGGTGCACGCCCGATGCGGGCGTGCGCATGAATTGAGAGCACAGCGATGCCCAAGCGCAGCGACATCCAGAGCATCCTGATCATCGGCGCCGGACCGATTGTCATCGGCCAGGCCTGCGAATTCGATTATTCCGGCGCCCAGGCGTGCAAGGCGCTGCGCGCCGAGGGTTACCGCGTGGTGCTGGTGAATTCCAATCCCGCGACCATCATGACCGATCCGGAGATGGCGGACGCGGTGTATATCGAGCCGATTCACTGGCGCACGCTCGCACGCATCATCGAGAAGGAACGTCCGGATACACTCTTGCCTACCATGGGCGGCCAGACCGCGCTTAACTGCGCGCTGGATCTGGCGCGCGAAGGCGTGCTGGAAAAATTCGGCGTGGAGATGATCGGCGCTTCGCGCGAGGCCATAGACATGGCGGAGGACCGCGACCTGTTCCGCCGCGCCATGCAGGACATCGGGCTCGCGGTGCCGCGCGCCGGTCTGGCGCACAACCTCGAAGAAGCGCTGGCGGTGCAGGCCGAGATCGGCTATCCCACGGTGATCCGCCCTTCGTTCACGCTCGGCGGTTCGGGCGGTGGTATCGCGTACAACCGCGACGAATTCGTGGAAATCTGCGAACTCGGCCTGGACCTGTCGCCGACCAACGAGCTGCTGATCGAGGAATCGGTGCTCGGCTGGAAGGAATTCGAGATGGAGGTGGTGCGCGACAAGCACGACAACTGCATCATCGTGTGTTCCATCGAGAACCTGGATCCCATGGGCGTGCACACCGGCGATTCCATCACCGTGGCGCCGGCGCAAACGCTCACCGACAAGGAATACCAGCTCATGCGCGACGCCTCTATCGCGGTGCTGCGCAAGGTGGGCGTGGAAACCGGAGGTTCCAACGTGCAGTTCGCGGTCCATCCCGGGGACGGCCGGTTGCTGGTGATCGAAATGAACCCGCGCGTGTCGCGTTCCTCGGCGCTGGCCTCCAAGGCCACCGGCTTCCCCATCGCCAAGGTGGCGGCGAAACTCGCCGTCGGCTATACGCTTGACGAACTGCGCAACGAAATTACCGGCGGCGCCACGCCCGCTTCCTTCGAGCCGACCATTGATTACGTGGTTACCAAGGTCCCGCGCTTCACGTTCGAGAAGTTTCCCCAGGCCGAGCCGCGCCTCACCACGCAGATGAAATCCGTGGGTGAGGTCATGGCCATTGGCCGGTGTTTCCAGGAATCGCTGCAGAAAGCGCTGCGCGGTCTGGAAACCGGCAGCGACGGCCTGAATGAAAAGATTGAGGATTTCGCCGCGGCCGGCGTCATGGATATGCTGCGCCACGAATTACGCGCCGCCGGCCCGGAGCGGCTGTGGTACGTGGCCGATGCTTTCCGGGCCGGCCTGACATCCGAAGAAATCTTCAATCTGTCCCGCATTGATCCCTGGTTTCTCGCGCAGGTCGAGGACCTGGTGCGGGAGGAACAGCACGTGCGCGAAGGTGGTCTGCAGGCCCTGGATGCCGGGCGCCTGCGCGCCCTCAAGCGCAAGGGTTTTGCCGACAGCCGTCTGGCCACGCTCGTGGGCGTGAAGGAACACGCGCTGCGCGCGCTGCGTGGCAAGCTGAACATCCGCCCGGTGTACAAGCGCGTGGATTCTTGCGCCGCGGAATTTGCCTCGGACACCGCTTATCTGTATTCGACTTACGAGGAGGAATGCGAAGCGCAACCCTCGGCGCGCGACAAAATCATGGTGCTGGGCGGCGGGCCGAACCGCATCGGTCAGGGCATCGAGTTCGACTATTGCTGTGTGCATGCGGCGCTGGCGCTGCGCGAGGACGGATTCGAGACTATCATGGTCAACTGCAATCCCGAGACCGTTTCCACCGACTACGACACCTCGGACCGGCTGTACTTCGAACCGCTGACCTTCGAGGACGTGATGGAGATCATCGAGCTGGAAAAGCCCAAGGGCGTGATCGTGCAGTTCGGCGGGCAGACACCGCTGAAACTTGCGCGTGCGCTCGAGGCCGCGGGCGCGCCGATCATCGGCACTTCACCGGATTCGATTGATCTTGCCGAAGACCGCGAGCGCTTTTCGAAGCTGGTGGAGAAACTGGGCTTGCGTCAGCCGCCGGCACGCAGCGCGCGCAACGAGCAGGAGGCCGTGAAACGGGCGCGCGAAGTGGGCTACCCGCTCATGGTGCGGCCGTCCTATGTGCTCGGCGGGCGCGCCATGCAGGAAGTGTTCAGCGAGGAGGATCTGGTGGGCTACATCCGCAGCGCCGTCAAGGTTTCCAACGATTCGCCGGTGCTCATGGACCGTTTCCTGGAAGACGCCATCGAAGTGGATGTGGATGCCCTTGCCGACGGCCGGGAGGTGCTGGTCGCGGGCATCATGGAGCACATCGAACAGGCCGGCATCCATTCCGGCGATTCGGGCTGTTCGCTGCCGCCCAACACCCTGTCCGCGGCCATGCAGGCCGAAATCCGCGCGACCGTGATCAAGCTCGCCAACGCGCTCAAGGTGGTGGGGCTGATGAACGCGCAGTGCGCCATCCAGGACGGCAAGCTTTATATATTGGAGGTTAATCCGCGCGCCTCGCGCACCGTGCCGTTCGTATCCAAGGCGGTCGGCGTGCCGCTCGCCAAGGTGGCCGCGCGCTGCATGGCGGGCCGCAGTCTCGCGCAGCAGGGCGTGCGTGCCATTCCGGTGCCCGGGTATTTCTCGGTCAAGCAGCCGGTATTCCCGTTCATCAAATTCCGCGGCGTGGATCCGATACTCGGGCCGGAAATGAAATCCACCGGCGAGGTCATGGGCACCGGCCGTGGTTTCGGTGAAGCCTACGCCAAGGCGCAGTTTGCTTCCGGCACCATCATTCCCAGCGGCGGCAAGGCCTTGCTCTCGGTGCGCGACGCCGACAAGCGCGCCGTAGTGGGTTTGGCGAAGGCGCTCATCGAGCGCGGATTCAAGCTGGTCGCCACCCACGGCACGGCGGCAACGCTGACGGCGGCGGGCGTGGCTTGCGAGCGCATCAACAAGGTGCGCGAAGGCCGGCCGCACGTGGTGGACTTGATCAAAAACGAAGAAGTCAGTCTCATAGTCAACACCACCGAGGGCAAACAGGCCATACTTGAGTCCTACTCCATCCGGCGCGAAGCGGTGGCGCACAAGATTACCTATTACACGACCATCGCGGCCGCCAAAGCTACGGTGATCGCGCTCGATTACCTGGAATCCGCCGACGTGAACAAATTGCAGGATCTGCACCGGGAGCTGGCCTGATGGCGAAAGTTCCCTTGACGGTGCGCGGCGCCCAGCGTCTGCGTGAGGAAGTGAAACGCTTGAAGAGCGAAGACCGGCCGCGCGTTATCAAGGCGATTGCCGAGGCGCGCGCCCACGGCGACCTGAGCGAGAACGCCGAGTACCACGCCGCCAAAGAGCAGCAGGGATTCATCGAAGGCCGCATCAAGGATCTCGAGTCCAAACTCGCCGACGCCGAGATCATTGACGTCACGCGCATTTCCGCCAAGGGCAAAGTCGTGTTTGGCGCCACCGTGCTGTTGTCCGATGAAGACAGCGGCGACGAGAGCACATACCAGATCGTCGGCGAGGACGAGGCCGACATCAAGGCCGGGCGCATCTCGGTGAATTCACCCATCGCGCGTGCGCTGATCGGCAAGCGTGAGGGTGACGTGGCGGTGGTCAAGACGCCTGCGGGTGAGCGCCAGTTCGAGATCGTCAAGGTGCGTTACGAGTAAGCGTACGCCCAGCAGCTCCCGCTGGCTGGCTGAACATTTTTCCGATGCGTACGTGAAGCGCGCGCAAGCGCAAGGATGGCGTTCGCGTGCGGCCTTCAAGCTGGAGGAAATCCAGCGCCGCGATCACCTCATTAAACCCGGAATGATCATCGTGGATCTGGGCGCCGCCCCCGGCGGCTGGAGTCAGTATGCGGCGGGTGTCATGGCGGGACGCGGCCTGCTGCTGGCACTGGACATACTGCCGATGGCGCCGCTGGCGGGAGTCGAGTTCCTGCAGGGGGATTTCACCGACGCCGAGGTGCTCGCCAGGCTGCGCGAGCGCTTGGCGGAACGCCGGGTAGACCTTGTTTTATCCGACATGGCGCCCAATATCACCGGGGAGGACGACGTTGACCAGGCGCGGACCATGCGGCTCGCGGAGCAGGCGATGGAATTCGCCTGCCCGCTGCTAACGGCGCGCGGTACGCTGCTGGTCAAGGTGTTTCAGGGAGCCGGATTTGCGGAGTTTTTGCAGGTGCTGCGCCGTGATTTTGAGACCGTGGTGACGCGCAAACCCGGCGCCTCCCGGGCCCGCAGCCGTGAGCTTTACCTGCTGGCGCAACGCCCGAAGTCCGGTGTGGTCTAAATGCTAGAATTGAGGTGAGCGTCGGCGTGGCGGCGCGTGTGAGGAACGGATTTTGAACGATTTTCTCAAAACCCTGCTCATCTGGGTGCTGATTGGCGTGGTGGTGATTGCTGTGTTCAACAGCTTCACTTCCGGCGGTAGCAAGCCCCAGGCCATCGCCTATTCGACGTTCCTCTCCGACGTGCAGCAGGGCAGTATCGGCAGCGTCACCTTTGACGGGCGCAACATCACCGGCACGCTGTCCTCGGGCGAAAAATTCAGTACCTACAGCCCGCTGACCACCGACTTCACGCCGCTGGTGGATACGCTGCGCAAGAACAACGCCAACGTCAAGATCGAAGCCAAGCCGCCCGAGCAGACCTCGTGGCTGCTGCAATTGCTGTTCTCCTTCGGCCCGATCATCCTGCTGGTGCTCGTGTGGGTGTACTTCATGCGCCAGATGTCCGGCGGCGCAGGCGGCCGCGGCGCCATGGCCTTCGGCAAGAGCCGTGCGCGCATGCTGGGCGAGGATCAGGTCAAGGTCACTTTCAGTGATGTCGCCGGCGTCGAAGAAGCCAAGGAAGAAGTGGCCGAGCTGGTGGAATTCCTGCGCGACCCAGGCAAGTTCCAGAAATTGGGCGGGCGCATCCCGCGCGGCGTGCTCATGGTCGGCGCGCCCGGTACCGGCAAGACGCTGCTCGCCAAGGCCATCGCCGGCGAGGCCAAGGTGCCGTTCTTTTCGATTTCCGGTTCCGATTTTGTCGAGATGTTCGTGGGCGTGGGCGCTTCGCGCGTGCGCGACATGTTCGAGCAGGCGAAGAAACACGCACCCTGCATCATTTTCATCGACGAAATCGACGCCGTGGGTCGGCACCGCGGCGCAGGTCTCGGCGGCGGTCACGACGAGCGCGAACAAACGCTCAACCAGTTGCTGGTGGAAATGGACGGCTTCGAGGGCAGCGAAGGCGTGATCGTGATCGCGGCCACCAACCGTCCCGACGTGCTCGATCCCGCGCTCTTGCGTCCCGGCCGCTTCGACCGCCAGGTGGTGGTGCCGCTGCCGGATGTGCGCGGACGCGAACAGATTCTCAAGGTGCACATGCGCAAGGTGCCGATTGCGGATGACGTGCGCCCCTCGATCATCGCGCGCGGCACGCCGGGGTTTTCCGGTGCGGACCTCGCCAATCTCGTGAATGAGGCGGCGCTGTTCGCGGCACGCAGCAACAAACGCAGCGTCAGCATGGAGGAATTCGAAAAGGCCAAGGACAAGATCATGATGGGCGCGGAGCGCCGTTCCATGGTCATGAACGAGGACGAGAAGAAGCTCACGGCGTTCCACGAGTCCGGCCACGCGATTGTCGGCCGGCTGGTGCCGGATCACGATCCGGTTTACAAGGTGAGCATCATCCCGCGCGGTCGCGCGCTCGGCATCACCATGTTTCTGCCGGAGGACGACCGCTACAGCTACAGCAAGCGGCGGTTGGAGAGCCAATTGTCGAGTCTGTTCGGAGGGCGGGTGGCCGAGGAAATCATATTCGGCGCGGAATGCGTGACCACCGGTGCCGCCAACGACATCGAGCGCGCCACCCAGATCGCGCGCAACATGGTGACCAAGTGGGGCCTGTCGGAAAAACTCGGACCGCTGTCCTATGAGGAAGAGGAGGGCGAAGTGTTCCTCGGCCATTCGGTCACGCGTCACAAGCAGATTTCGGGTGACACGCAACGCGTGATTGACCTGGAAGTGCGCAGCCTGATTGACCGCAACTACCAGCGCACCAGGCAGTTGCTGCAGGACCATCTGCCCACGCTGCACCTCATGGCCGAAGCGCTCATGAAGTACGAGACCATAGACGCGGCGCAGATTGACGACATCATGGCCGGCAAGCAGCCGCGTCCGCCCGAAGGCTGGGACGACAGCGACCGCGGCGGTCAGCCGCAGCCGTCGGGTGCCGCGGCGCCCGTGGCGCCGCCGGCAACCACGCCCGCAGCGGCCGCGGCCAAGAGCGGCAGCCACGCCGAACAGCACTGAGACTGAAGCCTGAAGAATGGAAAAGCCGGCGCTGTGCGCCGGCTTTTTCTTTATGTGTCATTCTGTAGCCGGGCAATGGAGCCCGGCGGATTGCATGCTGCGCAGCGTCGTTTCCCTCCTGCAAACTGCCCACTGAAATTTGCGTTGCAGGCTGCGTTCCGGACATTTCCGGGATTGAGGTTGGCATTGTGCATCTGAGACTTGGCAAACACACCCTGAATCTGTCGCAGCCCCAGGTCATGGGCGTGCTCAACCGCACGCCGGATTCGTTTTCCGATGGCGGCGCATTCATGGATTTCGACGCCGCGCTGCGCCGCGTCCGGGACGTGGTGCGCGAGGGTGCGGCCATCATTGATATTGGCGGGGAGTCCACGCGTCCGGGTGCAGAGGCGGTGAGCGCGCAGCAGGAATTGGACCGCGTCGTTCCGCTGATTGAGCGCCTGCGGGGAGAAATTGATATTCCGGTTTCCGTTGACACCGGCAAGCCGGAGGTGATGCGCGCCGCGGTAGCGGCGGGCGCCGGCATGATCAACGACGTGTACGCCCTGCGCCAGCCGGGCGCGCTGGAAACCGCGGCACGGCTCGGTGTGCCGGTCGTGCTCATGCACATGCAGGGCGAGCCGCGCAGCATGCAGCAGGATCCGCATTACCGGAACGTGGTGGCGGAGGTCAGGCAATTTCTGCTCGAACGCGTGCGCGCATGCGAAGCCGCAGGCATTCCGCGTGCGCGCCTGTTGATCGATCCGGGTTTCGGCTTCGGCAAGACTCTGGAACACAATCTGGAACTGCTGCGTCAATTGCACGCGTTGACCGAAGTGGACTTGCCCCTGGTGGTGGGGCTGTCGCGGAAATCTTCCATCGGCAAGCTGCTGGGCGGCGTGCCGGCACACGAACGCCTGTTCGGCAGCATCGCGGCCGCCGTGGTGGCGGTAATGAACGGCACCAGCATCGTTCGCGCCCACGACGTGAAGCCGACGGTCGAAGCATTGAAAGTGGCGGCCGCAGTGCGCGCCGGCGGATGCTACAATTTTCCCGCCTGACACGGGGAGGGCCGCATGACGCGCAAGTATTTCGGCACCGACGGCATCCGCGGCAAAGTGGGCGGTCCGCAGATGAGCGCCGACTTCGTCTTGCGCCTCGGATGGGCGGCGGGCCGGGTGCTGGCGCCGCACGGCGGCGGCACCGTGCTGATCGGCAAGGACACGCGTATCTCGGGTTACATGTTCGAATCCGCGCTCGAAGCCGGCCTGTCGGCTGCGGGCGTGAACGTGCAATTGCTCGGTCCCATGCCCACACCGGCCATCGCTTACCTCACCTGCGCTGCACACGCGCAGGCGGGCGTGGTGATCAGCGCTTCGCACAATCCCTTCGAGGACAACGGCATCAAGTTCTTTTCCGCCGATGGCCGCAAGCTCGCCGATGAGGTCGAATTGCGCATCGAAGCGGAACTGGAGCGGCCGTTTGCGACCGTGGATTCGTCGTTGCTCGGCGGCGTGCGCCGCATGCAGGACGCGGCGGCGCGTTACGTCGAGTTTTGCCGGTCCAGTGTGAACAAGGATCTGACTCTGGCGGGCTTGCGGCTGGTACTCGATTGCGCGAATGGCGCCACCTACCGCGTGGCACCGGAGGTATTCGCGGCGCTGGGTGCACAGGTGACCAGTATTGGAACGCAGCCGGATGGTCTGAATATCAATAAGGATTGCGGCTCCATGCATCCGGAAGCCTTGCGGGCGAAAGTTCTGGAAACCGGTGCGCATCTGGGTATCGCTTTCGATGGCGACGGCGACCGTGTACTGATGGTGGACAATCGCGGAACACTGGTGGACGGGGACGAGTTGCTGTTCATCATCGCCCTCGCGCGCAAGCAGCGCAAAGCGCTGCGTGGCCCGGTGGTCGGCACGCA
>JAGWLP010000048.1 GCA_028864905.1 Gammaproteobacteria bacterium | reverse complement strand
TTGCCGCGCTGGTACATGGTGTCCATGGCGCCCAAGACGCCGCCGCGCTCGGAGATCGCCTCGAATTCCTTGTACACGGCTTCTTCCACCAGGTCGGTCAACTGCTCGACGATGAAGCTGCCCTGCCAGGGGTTCTCGTTGAAGTTCAGGCCCAGCTCCTTGTTGATGATGAGCTGGATGGCGACCGCGCGGCGCACGCTGTCTTCGGTAGGCGTGGTGATGGCTTCGTCGTAGGCGTTGGTGTGCAGCGAGTTGCAGTTATCGAACAGTGCATAAAGCGCCTGCAGCGTGGTGCGGATGTCGTTGAACTGGATTTCCTGCGCGTGCAGCGAGCGGCCCGAAGTCTGAATATGGTACTTCAACATCTGGCTGCGCTCGTTCGCGCCGTAGCGCTCACGCATGGCGCGCGCCCAGATGCGCCGCGCCACCCGGCCGATGACCGTGTATTCCGGATCCATGCCGTTCGAGAAGAAGAACGACAGGTTGGGCGCGAAGTCGTCAATCTGCATGCCGCGCGCCAGGTAATACTCGACGATGGTGAAGCCGTTGCTGAGCGTGAACGCGAGTTGTGAAATCGGATTGGCGCCGGCTTCGGCGATGTGATAGCCGGAGATCGAAACCGAATAGAAGTTGCGGACCTTGTGGTCCACGAAGTACTGCTGGATGTCGCCCATCATGCGCAGGGCGAACTCGGTGGAGAAAATGCAGGTGTTCTGCGCCTGGTCCTCTTTCAGGATATCGGCCTGTACGGTGCCGCGCACGCGGTGCAGGGTATCGGCTTGAATGCGCGCGTAGGTGTCGGCGTCCACCACCTGGTCGCCGGTGACGCCCAGAAGACCGAGCCCCAGGCCGTCGTTGCCTTCGGGCAGCTCGCCGGTGTATCGCGGTCGCGGCTTACCACTATATATAGAGGCGATTTTCTTCTCCGCAGCCGCCCAGCGCTTGGGGTCTTCCTTGAGGTACTTCTCCACCTGCTGGTCAATGGCAGTGTTCATGAACATGGCAAGGATCATGGGCGCGGGGCCGTTGATGGTCATGGACACCGAGGTCTTGGGGTCGCAGAGGTCGAAGCCGGAATAAAGCTTCTTCATGTCGTCGAGCGTGGCGATGCTGACGCCGGAATTGCCGACCTTGCCGTAGATGTCCGGACGCTCCGCCGGGTCTTCGCCGTAGAGCGTGACCGAATCGAACGCGGTGGAAAGCCTTGAGGCGGGCCGGCCGTGTGACAGGTAATGGAAGCGGCGGTTGGTGCGCTCGGGCGTGCCCTCGCCCGCGAACATGCGCGTCGGGTCCTCGCCGGTGCGCCGGTAGGGATACACGCCCGCGGTGTAGGGATAGCCGCCCGGCAGATTTTCCTTCATCAGGAAGCGCAGCAGATCGCTCCAACTCGTGTAGGTGGGCGGCGCAATCTTGGAAATCTTCTGGTGCGACAGGGATTCGGTGTAGTTGTTGCCCTCCACTGCTTTGCCGCGTACTTCGTAGGTGTAGTGCTCGTCGGTGACGCTCTTCAGGCGCTCCGGCCACTCGCGCAGCAGATGCAGCGCTTCGCTCGAGAGTTCCTTGACGGCTTCGTTGTAACGCTGCCGAAGCACCAGCAACATGCGTTCTGTTTCTTCGTCATTCCGGCGGAAGCCGGAATCCAGGGTCTCAGAAGAGACATGCGCTTCGCGCGCTGATTTAGACTGGACCCCGGCCTTCGCCGGGGTGACGGAAGAGTGCTCTCCGCCCGAGAGGGAGGAGAGCAAAGCGGAGGAGTCGTAGAACGCAAGCGGCTGCGGCAATTTTGAATCGCCCAGCTCCCGCAACACTTCGTAGTAATGCTGTGCGCAGCCGGCAGCTTCGGCCTTGTGGTCTATGTCCTTGTTGATGCCGCGGCCCTGTTCTGCGATCTCGGCGAGGTAGCGCACGCGCTTGCCGGGAATCAGTACGGTGGCGCGCGGCTCCTTGAGCGAAGTGTCAACTTCCGGTCGCCAGTTGCAGTACGATTTGGCGCCCATCGCGGCTGAAGCCGCTCCCACGGCATCGAGGTGCAGTTTCTCGCGCAGCAGGCGGCACAGATTCACAAACATCCAGGTGACGCCGGGATCGTTGAACTGGCTCGCGATGGTGGGATACACCGGCACCTGATCGTCCGGCAGCTTGAATGCGGTGCGGTTGCGCTTCCACTGCTTCTTCACGTCGCGCAACGCGTCCTCGGCGCCGCGGCGGTCGTACTTGTTGAGCACCACGAGTTCCGCGTAATCCAGCATGTCGATTTTCTCGAGCTGGCTCGCGGCGCCGTAGTCGCTGGTCATCACATAGGTGGAGAAATCCACCAGGTCCACGATTTCGGAATCGCTCTGGCCGATACCGGCGGTCTCGACGAATATCAGGTCGTAACCCTGGCCGCGCAGGCACGCGATGCAGTCCTTGAGCATGGCGTTGGTGGCGGCGTGCGCGCGGCGCGTGGCCATGGAGCGCATGAACACGCGCTTGCTCCTGAGCGCGTTCATGCGGATACGGTCGCCCAGGAGCGCGCCGCCGGTGCGCCGGCGCGTGGGATCCACCGCCAGCACCGCGATGCGCATCTCCGGGAATGCGTGCAGGAAACGCAGCAGCAGCTCGTCCACCACCGAGGATTTGCCCGCGCCGCCGGTGCCCGTCACGCCTACCACCGGGACTTTCTTGCCGGCCAGCTCCCACTGCTTGCGCAGGCGGGCAAGTTCGGGTTCCGACAGCACCGAGGCCTCGAGGGCGGTCAGCATGCGGCCCACCGAAAGCTCGTCCTCCACCGAGACCTTGGCGGGCTTGGCCGGCGCCAGACGGTGCTTACGCGCGCGCTCGACCACGTCCTCGATCATGTGCACGAGGCCCATGTGCATGCCGTCGTTCGGGTGGTAGAGGCGCTCCACGCCGTATTTCTCGAGTTGCGCGATTTCCTCCGGCGTGATGGTGCCACCGCCGCCGCCGAACACGCGCACGTGGCCCGCGCCGCGCTCGCGCAGCATGTCCACCATGTACTTGAAGTATTCGATGTGCCCGCCCTGGTAGGAGCTGATGGCGACGGCGTCGGCGTCTTCCTGGAGCGCGGCGCGCACCACGTCCTCCACCGAGCGGTTGTGGCCGAGATGGATCACCTCGGCGCCCTGGCTCTGGATGATGCGGCGCATGATGTTGATGGCCGCGTCGTGACCGTCAAACAGGCTGGCCGCCGTCACGAAGCGCAGCGGCAGCCGCGCGGCCTGCGCCAGTTCGGACGTCTCGGACTTGGGAACGACGGTGCTCATGCGGCTCTCGGCGGGGGCGACTACCGCATTATAGCGGCCCGGTTACGGGGGCGCGGCTCGGGTCGGGTCCCGGTCGTAGCCCGTGGCGCGGACCTCGCGCAGCGAGCGGATCATGGCGTAGCTGCCGGCGCCGAACGGCACCAGCACCGCCAACAGGAAGCCCACATCAATGCGCGAAAGATTGTGCACCCGTACGCCGGTGTTTACGCCGAAAACGCCGAGATCGGGATAGACGAAGCCGACGATGCCGAGGGCGATAAACGCCAATCCGCCCCAGAACAGCGTGCGTCCCGCCACCATGCGCGCGACCTGCGTGCGTACCGCATCCCCAAGCTTGCGGCGTGCCATCCACGCGCCCACCAGCGCACCAAACAGCACCTGCATGGCCGTAGTTCCCAAGCCGTACAGCAGTCCCGGCAGGAAACCGAAGGCCGGTCCGGGCATGGCCGGCGCCAGCACGGTATAGACAATGAGCGCGAACGCACCGGTGCCCCAGCCGGCCACGAAGCCGTGCACCAATGGCATGTAGCCCGGCAGCGCATGCGGTTCTTCGGTTCGATCCAGATTATGGCTATGGAACAGATGCAGCAGCCGATGACGGCGCAGCACATACCAGCCAGACATCAGCATCAGCGCGCCGATCACGACATAAAGGGCGAAGTTCCAGCGCTCCGAGACAATCAACCAAGTGACCGCGAAGTACGCGATCTCGCTGGCAATGGCACGCTGCACGGTGAACGCCAGTGAAAACAGCAGCCCCGCACGCATACCGCCGCGGCTGCTGTAGCTGCCCACCGAATAGCTGAAGGTGATCGGCCAAGTGTGTTCGTCGGGCGTGATGCCGTGGATCAATCCGAGGAAAAACGCGGTGAGCAGCGCGATTCCCGGGCCGAGCCCGACAACGGGGTTCCAGAGATTGAGACTGGAGATATCCATACGGACGGCGGTTAAAAAAATGCCGCGGACTGCGGGCTTGCGGCGGCGTTATTGTACGACGCCCGTCAAGCACTGTTCGGCGAACCGCGCTCAATGGTTATAATGGCGTGCTCCCCCGGCCCGATTGGGCCCCCATGCCCGGCGCCGGCAGCTTGCGTGACGCGGGCGAAGTTTCCAACCGAATTTCGCAATCCGTATACCTTGAGGAGGATGTATGGAGCTCTTCAGCACGCTTGACACCATGGGGCACGAACAGGTGGTGTTTTTCCATCACCCCGAATCCGGCCTCAAGGCCATCGTCGCCATCCATAACACCGTGCTCGGCCCGGCGCTCGGCGGGTTGCGCATGTGGCCGTACCGCAATGAGCAGGAAGCAGTGACCGATGTGCTGCGCCTGTCCCGCGGCATGACCTACAAGGCGGCGGTGTCGGGCCTGAATCTGGGCGGCGGCAAGGCGGTCATCATCGGCGACCCCGCGCTGAAATCCGAAGCGCTGTTCCGCGCCTTCGGACGCTTCGTGCAGTCACTCGGCGGCCGCTACGTGACCGCCGAAGACGTGAACACCGACGTGCAGGCCATGGAATACATTTTCCAGGAAACCGATTACGTCACCGGCGTGCATCCGGTGCACGGCGGTTCGGGCGACCCCTCGCCGTTCACCGCACTCGGCGTGATCCAGGGCATCAAGGCCTGCCTCCAGCGGCGCTACGGCCACACCGATCTCAAGAAGGTCAGCTACGCGGTGCAGGGCCTGGGGCACGTGGGTTATCACATAGTCAAGCACCTGCGCGACGCGGACGCCAAGGTGTTCGTGACCGACATGCACCAGGAGCGCATTGACCAATGCGTGGCGCTCGGCGCCGAAGCGGTGAAGATGGAGGAGATTTACGCAGTGAACGCCAAGGTGTACGTACCTTGCGCGCTGGGCGCGACTATCAACGAGAAATCCATTGCGCAGTTACGTTGCGAAATCGTGGCCGGTTCCGCTAACAACCAGTTGGCCACCGACGCCTGCGGTGACGAGCTGCACGGCAAAGGCATCCTGTATGCGCCGGACTACGCCATCAATGCCGGCGGCCTGATGAACGTGTCCATCGAATTGCAGGGTTACAACCGCGAGCGCGCCAACCGCATGGTGAACGGCATTTACGACATCATGGGCAAAATCTTTGCGCTTGCCGAACGCGAAAAAATCCCGACCTACAAGGCCGCCGATCAGGTCGCCGAAGGCCGCATCGCCGCCCTCGGCAAGGTCAAGCTGCCCACGGTCAACCAACCTTACGAGCGGCATTTCGCCGGGCGCAGGAACGGCAAACATTGATTCATTTGTGGGAGCGGTCGTACCGACCGCGATGATTTTGAAATCGCGGCGACTATCGCCGCTCCCACAGGACCGTTGCTCCCACAATTCAAGGAATGACTTTGGCCACGATTAGTACACACATCAACGAGGAACTGGACCTGCTGCGCGACACGGTGCGGCGTTTCGCCGAGACCGAGATTGCGCCGCGCGCACGGGAAATTGACGAGCGCGCCGAGTTCCCGCATGACCTGTGGCGCAAGCTTGGGGTGCTCGGCCTGTTGGGCATCACCATTCCCACGGAACACGGCGGCGCGGGGCTGGGCTATCTCGCACACGTGGTCGCCATGGAGGAAATCTCGCGCGCCTCCGCCTCGGTCGGCCTGTCCTACGCGGCACATTCCAATCTGTGCGTGAGCAACCTGTTCCGCCACGCCAACGCGGAGCAACGCAGGAAATATCTGCCGAAACTCTGCAGCGGCGAATGGATCGGCGCGCTTGCGATGTCCGAGCCGGGCGCCGGCTCCGACGTCGTGGGTTCCATGAGCTGCCGCGCCGTCAAAAAAGGCGGCAAATGGATCGCCAACGGCAACAAGATGTGGATCACCAACGGCCCGGAAGCAGATGTGGCGCTTGTGTACATGCGCACCGCCGGCAAGGAAGCCAACTCCCATTGCATCACTGCCTTCATCGTGGAAAAAGGCATGCGCGGCTTCAAGACCGCGCAGAAGCTGGACAAACTCGGCATGCGCGGCTCGCACACCTGCGAGCTGGTGTTCGAGGACTGCGAAATCCCCGAGGTCAACGTGCTCGGCAAGGTGAACGAAGGCGTGTATATATTGATGCGCGGCCTGGATTCCGAGCGCCTAGTGCTGTCGGCCGGTCCCATCGGCATCATGCAGGCGGCGCTCGACGTGGTGCTGCCCTACGTGCGCGAGCGCAAGCAGTTCGGCAAGCCCATCGGCGAATTCGAGATCATGCAGGCCAAGCTCGCCGACATGTTCATCGCGATGCAGGCCTCGCGCGCCTTTACTTACCGCGTGTGCGAGCGCTTTGACCGCGGCGAGGATCCGCGCGAGGAAGCCGCCGCCTGCCTGCTGTTCGCCTCGGAGCACGCCGTGAAGGTGGCGCTGGAAGCCATTCAGAGCCTGGGCGGCAACGGTTACATCAACGAATATCCCACCGGCCGGCTGCTGCGCGACGCCAAGCTCTACGACATCGGCGCCGGCACCAATGAGATTCGCCGCATGCTCATCGGCCGGGAACTATTCAATAACACATGAAACTTATTCCGTCATACCAGCGAAAGCTGGTATCCAGTCTGGAAATTGTCTGCCTGGATTCCGGCTTCCGCCGGAATGACGAAATTGGAGCACTGTAGAAAATAGCATTGATCCGGAGTTGTTCCATGTCTGATCCCATCGTCATTCTTTCCGCCCGCCGCACCGCCATCGGTTCACTGCTCGGCCAATTCACTCCCGTCACCTCGCCGCAACTCGGTGCCGCCGCAATCCGTGCCGCGGTCGCCGACTCCGGCATTCAGCCGGAAGAGATCGGCGAAGTCATCATGGGTTGCGTGCTGCCGGCCGCCGTCGGTCAGGCGCCCGCGCGCCAAGCCGCCATCGGCGCCGGTCTGCCGAAATCCGTGGGCTGCACCACCGTCAACAAAGTCTGCGGCTCCGGCATGAAAGCCGTGATGCTGGCGCACGATCTCATCACGGCGGGCACGGCAGACCTCATGGTCGCAGGCGGCATGGAGTCCATGACCAACGCGCCCCACATGCTGCACGCGCGCGCCGGCATCAAATACGGCGAAGCCAAACTCATTGATCACATGGCCTGGGATGGCCTCATCAATCCGTATGACGGCCAGGCCATGGGCGTTTGCGGCGAGCTGTGCGCCGAGAAGTTTCATTTCACGCGCGCGCAGCAGGATGCGTTCGCGACGGAATCCGTGAAGCGCGCCCAACGCGCGATCAAGGACGGTTCGTTCAAGGCGGAGATCACGCCGGTGACCGTCAAAACCCGCAAAGGCGAGATCACGGTGGATACCGACGAAGAACCGGGTCGCTGCGACATCGCGAAGATTCCGACGCTCAAACCGGCATTCAAGAAAGACGGCGGGACGGTGACCGCCGCGAGTTCTTCCTCGATTTCCGACGGCGCCGCGGCGCTGGTGCTGATGCGCGAAAGTCTGGCGAAACACAAGGGGCTCAAGCCATTCGCGCGCATTCTCGGGCATGCAAGCTTTGCCCAGGAACCCGTGTGGTTCACGACTTCGCCGGTAAGCGCCATTGACCGCCTGCAGAAGAAGCTCGGCTGGACGGAAAAAAACGTGGACCTCTACGAAATCAACGAAGCGTTCGCCGTGGTCACCATGGCCGCGATGCATGAGCTCAAGCTGCCGCACGCCAAGGTCAACGTGAACGGCGGCGCCTGTGCGCTCGGCCATCCCATTGGTTGCTCCGGTGCGCGCCTGATCGTGACGTTGCTCCACGCGCTCAAGGCGCGTAATCTCAAGCACGGCATCGCTTCGCTGTGCATCGGTGGCGGCGAAGCGACGGCGATCGCGGTGGAGATGCTGTAAATTCGAACTACCTGAGTCCGGGGTCTATCCAGGAGGAGGACAAGCCATGCGCCGCAAATCCATTTTCGGGCTGCTGGGTATCGTGGCATTCCTGGCTGCCTGTGCTTCCACAAGCCATGCCGTCGCCGGCAATCCCGGCAATGGCATGCTGGTGATCGGCGTGCTGCTGCACGACATGAACGCCGCCGGTCAGCTGGACAGCGGGTTGTATCCGGTGAGTTCCGTGGCGGTAAAGAATCTCGACACCGGCCACGTTGACGCCATTCAGCTCAGTTCCAATCACGGCATCGCCACGCTGAGCGCTGGGACCTATTGCGTGGATAGCCTGCTCCGGCCGAACGGCGATGCGCTCACCTACTGCGCACAACCGTATTTCAAGGTTAACCCAGGCAAAATACTCGTCGTCGGGTTCATTGAGTTCGCGCTGAATCCACCCACACACACTTACAAGCTGGTGGGCGCATTCACCGATCCGCAGGGGCTGTTCGATTCGCTGCCACAGAACGACAAGGATGCACTGGCGAATTTTTCCCAGAACGGAACACCGGTCCCGCGATAACTGGGACGGGCCCGCATAACAAGGCCGTACATGCCGATCCTCAAATCCGCGACAGACAAAAACAGCAGGGAATTCGCCGCCAACCGCGCGCACATGGAAAAACTGGTGGCGGACCTGCGCACCACGCAGGCCAAGGCGGCACTCGGTGGCAGCGAGAAAGCGCGCAAGAAGCACACGGAGCGTGGCAAACTGCTGGCACGCGACCGCATCGAAGCCCTGCTCGATCCCGGCTCGCCCTTTCTGGAACTCTCGCCGCTCGCCGCGCACGGCATGTACGACGGCGACGCGCCCTGTGCCGGACTGGTCACGGGCATCGGCCGCGTGCACGGCCGCGAAGTCATGATCGTCGTCAACGACGCGACGGTGAAGGGCGGCACGTATTTCCCGATCACCGTCAAGAAGCACCTGCGCGCGCAGGAAATCGCGCTGGAAAACCGCCTGCCCTGCATTTATCTGGTGGACTCCGGCGGCGCGTTCCTGCCGCTGCAGGACGAGGTGTTCCCCGACAAGGAGCACTTCGGCCGCATCTTCTACAACCAGGCGCGCCTGTCGCGCGAACACATCCCGCAGATCGCCGTGGTCATGGGCTCCTGCACCGCGGGCGGCGCCTATGTGCCGGCGATGTGCGACGAGGCCATCATCGTGCGCAACCAGGGCACGATTTTTCTCGGCGGCCCGCCGCTGGTGAAGGCGGCGACGGGCGAAGTAGTGGACGCGGAAACCCTCGGCGGTGGCGAAGTGCACAGCAAGATCTCCGGCGTCACCGATTACCTGGCGGAAAACGATGCGCACGCGCTCGCTATCGCGCGCGACATCGTCGCGCATCTCAACTACACGCGCCCAAACTGGCTCACCAAACAGGCGAGCGTCGAGCCGCGGCATGCGGCCGACGAGCTCTACGGCATCGTGCCGCAGGACACGCGCTACCCCTACGACGTGCACGAAGTCATCGCGCGCCTCGTGGACGGCTCCGAGTTCCAGGAATTCAAGGCGCTCTATGGAAAGACGCTGGTCACCGGCTTCGCGCACCTTTACGGCTATCCCGTCGGCATCATCGCCAACAACGGCATCCTGTTTTCGGAATCCGCTTTGAAGGGCACGCACTTCATCGAGCTTTGCGAACAACGTCGCGTACCGCTAGTGTTTCTGCAGAACATTTCCGGCTTCATGGTGGGCAAGAAATACGAACACGGCGGCATCGCCAAGGACGGCGCCAAGATGGTCACTGCCGTCGCCTGTGCCACGGTGCCGAAGTTCACCGTGCTCATCGGCGGCAGCTTCGGCGCCGGCAATTACGCGATGTGCGGCCGCGCCTACGGCGCACGCTTTCTCTGGATGTGGCCGAACGCACGCATCTCCGTCATGGGCGGCGAACAGGCGGCCTCGGTGCTCGCCACCGTCAAACGCGATGGCATCGAAGCCAAGGGCGGCAAGTGGAGTACAGCCGAGGAAGAAGGCTTCAAAGCACCGCTGCGCGAACAGTACGAATCCCAGGGCCACCCCTACTACGCCAGCGCGCGTCTCTGGGACGACGGCATCCTTGATCCGGCCGACACCCGCCGCGTGCTCGGCCTCGCGCTCGCCACCGCCGAAAACGCCCCGCTCGAACCCGGCAGCCGTTTTGGCGTGTTCCGGATGTAGTTTCTGATTGTGGGAGCGGCGATAGTCGCCGCGATTTCACCATCATCGCGGCACGGACCCATGGATCCGCCGACCGCTCCCACATCGCGAGGAATGAATAATGACCGATAGCGTACTTTTGCAGACCGACTCCCGAGGCGTCGCGACGCTCACGCTCAACCGCCCGGAGAAGCATAATGCCTTCGACGCCGCGCTCATCGCCGAACTGACGGTGAGGCTGGCGCAGCTCAACAACGACAGCAGCACGCGCATCATTATCCTGACCGGCGCGGGCAAGTCGTTTTCCGCCGGTGCCGATCTCAACTGGATGCGCTCCATGGCGAAGTTCAGTGAGGCGGAGAATATCGAGGACGCGCTCAAGCTCGCGGAACTGATGGACGTGCTAAACACACTGCGCAAACCGACCATCGCGCGGGTGAACGGCGCGGTCTATGGCGGCGGCGTGGGACTGGTGGCTTGCTGTGACATTGCCATTGCGGCAGACACTGCCAAATTCGCCCTTTCAGAAGTAAAGCTTGGTCTTGTGCCGTCAGTCATCTCGCCCTACGTCATCGCTGCCATTGGAGAGCATCAGGCACGGCGTTATTTCCTCACGGCCGAAGCACTCGATGCGAAGCAGGCACATAAAATCGGCTTGATACACGAAGCCGTAACACCCGATAAGCTGGATGAGACAATTGGAAAAGAAGTAAATTTGCTGCTCAAGGCCGGACCAAAGGCACTCACCGCCTGCAAGGAGTTGATCGCCGCCAATGCGGCTGCTTCAGTATCCGCACGCCGCGCCCTCAAGCAGAAAACCGCGCAGCTCATCGCGCAACTGCGCATTTCTGAGGAAGGCCAGGAAGGCCTGAGTGCATTCCTGGAGAAACGTCCGCCGAAGTGGATTAAATGATGAAGTTCAGTTTGACGCCATCCGAAAGCAGCGAAACCTGATGTTCAAGAAAATACTCATCGCCAACCGCGGCGAAATTGCCTGCCGCGTGATACGCACCTGCAAGCGGCTGGGCGTGCAAACCGTCGCGGTGTATTCAGACGCCGACCGGCATGCCCTGCACGTGCAGATGGCGGACGAAGCGGTACATATCGGCCCAGCTAAGGCGGCCGACTCCTATCTCAATATGGATCGCATCCTTACTGCTGCAAAGCAGACCGGCGCCGAGGCAATCCATCCCGGTTACGGGTTTCTATCGGAGAACAGCGAATTCGCACGCCGTTGCCAACAGGCTGGCATTGTGTTCATCGGCCCTTCGCCGGAAAGCATGGATGCCATGGCCTCGAAGAGCGCAGCCATTACGTTGATGGAGAAAGCCGGCGTGCCTGTGACGCCCGGCTATCACGGCAAAGATCAGAGTCTGAAGAAATTGGAGGATGAAGCACGCCGCGTCGGGTTCCCGGTATTGATCAAACCCTCTGCGGGTGGCGGCGGCAAGGGCATGCACATGGTCCGCGCGGCCGGTGAATTCAAGGAAGCGCTGGAAACCGCAAAGCGTGAAGCCCGGAACGCCTTCGGCGACGACCACGTGCTGCTGGAAAAATACATCCAGCAGCCACGCCACATCGAGTTCCAGGTGTTCGGCGACACCCACGGAAATGTAGTGCACGTGTTCGAGCGCGAGTGCTCGCTGCAGCGGCGCTTCCAGAAAGTCGTGGAAGAAACCCCTTCGCCGTTTCTGGATGAAGCCACGCGCCGGAAAATGGGCGAAGCCGCGGTCGCCGCTGCGCGCGCCGTGAACTACGTGAACGCCGGCACCATCGAATTCATCGTGGGCTCCGACCGGTCTTTCCATTTCATGGAAATGAACACGCGCCTGCAGGTCGAACATCCTGTGACCGAGGAAACCACCGGCCTGGATCTGGTGGAATGGCAGTTGCGCGTGGCGGGTGGCGAACCGTTGCCGCTCAGGCAGAATCAGATCAAACAATGTGGCCACGCCATCGAAGTGCGTCTGTACGCGGAAAATGCCGCTAAGGGCTTTCTGCCGGTGACCGGACGCATCGAGGCCTTTGATACGCCGCATGATGAGTGGGCGCGCGTGGATACCGGCGTGCGCAGCGGCGACGAAATCGGCATTTTTTACGATCCGATGATTGCCAAGATCAGCGTCA
>JAGWLP010000101.1 GCA_028864905.1 Gammaproteobacteria bacterium | reverse complement strand
CACGCGCCAATGCAACCAATACCGCGGGAGGGGATAATTCCGCCCCCGGTACCACCGCATGCGCATCCAGCGCCTGCTATGGCCAGGCGTTCATGGCGCTCAACGAGGCGCTGTCCGCCTTGCCGGGTGGGTACCTGCACACCTCAGTGGATGGCAGCGCGCTGCGCAAGGCATTGAAAGACATCCCTTACCCGACGCTTCCGGGAAAACCCGTGACGCCCGCTCCCGACGCCACCAGCGGGCGCTGAGCGTTGCAGAGCGCAAGGAGGGCGCAACAACATGAGCAGTTACTTCAGACTGCTGCCAGCCGCGTTCCTGCTGTCCGCAGCACCCTTGCTGCAGGCCGCGCCTGCGCCCGGCGAGTCCACCGCCGCGCCCTCAGCTGGCACTCAAGCGCCGCCGCAGTCTAGCGTAAAGCCCACAAGCATCGAGCTTGGCAAAGTCAACGTCAAAGCCATGCGGGAGCTGATCCGCTCGCTCGAGGTGGTCAAGGTGGCGCTGAAACAACCGTTCTCGAATGATCCCGCTCAAGCCAACACCGTGGTCTGCAGGATCATCCAAAGTCATGGTCAGCTGCGTGTGGAAGAACGCATGGGTGCCGTGCTGGAATGTGGAACCAATAGTTGGTTCATGTGGCGTAAAGACGCATGCCGCAATGTCGGCCTTGCGCAATGCGCCAGCGGTTCGTTTGGACTTGCCTTCAAGCGCCAAGGAGCATGGCACAGCCTGCGGCCCCTGAATTTACGGCAAGTGATGTATATGCGCCAGTTGCTCAAAGCCCTGCCGGAGCCGGGGAAGGGTGACGTGGTCGTGCTGGATGCCAAAGGCAAGACCATGATGACCGTCAAGGCGCAGGAACCGTCCGCTCCGGGTGGAGACAATTAGGTACGCGTGCGCTGGATGCGCATGACCTGCGGCAGGCTGCGGAGCTTGCGCAGCACGCGCGCCAGGTGCTGGCGGTCATGCACGCCGAAGGTCAGGGTGAGCAGCGCCGTGAGTTCATCGCGCTCCTGCAGGTTGACGTGCTCGATGTTGGAGCCCATTTCGGCGATGGCCGCAGCCACGATGGCCAGCACGCCGCGATGATTGGCCACGTCGGCGCGGATTTCCGCAGGGAAATCCCGCTTGATGCGCCGCTCCCACTGCACTTCGATCAGCTTGTCCGGTTGCTTGCGGTACTCGGCCAGGTTGCCGCATTCCACGCGGTGAATCACGATGCCGCGGCCAGTGGTGAGCACACCCACGATGTCGTCACCCGGAATGGGATGACAACAGCGCGCAAAACTCACCACCATGCCCTCGGTACCATGGATCGCGAGCGGCACGGCGGGTTTCGCGGGCTCGCGCGCGTCGGCCGCAACGGGAATCAGGCGGCGCGCCACCAGCGGCGCGAGTTGCTGGCCGAGGCCGATGGCGGCGTACAGGTCATCGACATTCTGCAGCTTGAATTCGCGCATCAGATCCGCGAACTGCACATCGGGAATCTTGCCGAGTTTCATGGATAACGTCGCCAGCGCCTGCTCCAGCATGCGCCGACCGAGTTGCACGGCTTCCTCGCGCTGCAGATTCTTGAGGTAATGGCGCACGCTGGCGCGCGCCTTGGCGGTCACCACGAAATTGAGCCACGCGGGATTGGGGCGGGCGTGCGCGGCAGTAATGATCTCCACGGTCTGGCCGTTCTCCAGCACTGTGCGCAGCGGCACCAAACGGCGGTTGACCTTGGCCGCGACGCAGGCATTGCCGACGTCGGTGTGCACCGTGTAGGCGAAATCCACCGCGGTGGCGCCGCGCGGCAGGCGGTGAATGTCGCCCTGCGGCGTAAACACGTACACCTCGTCGGGGAACAGGTCCACCTTGACGTTATCGAGAAACTCCTGCGAGCTGCCCACGCCCTGCTGCATCTCCATGACATCCTTGAGCCATTCGCGGGCGCGCACCGTGGGCGTGGTGGCCTCGTCGCCGGTCTTGTACAGCCAATGTGCAGCGATCCCGGAATGCGCCACCTTGTCCATGTCGGCGGTGCGGATCTGCACTTCCAGCGGCACGCCCTGCGGTCCGATGAGCACAGTGTGCAGGGACTGGTAGCCGTTGGCTTTGGGAATCGCGATGTAATCCTTGAACTTGCCAAGTGCGGGCTTGTACAGATTGTGCACGATACCGAGCACCCGATAGCAGGTATCGGTCTTGTCCACGATGATGCGAAAGCCGAACACATCCAGCACTTCGTTCAACGACAGGTTTTTCTCGCGCATCTTGCGATAGATGCT
>JAGWLP010000047.1 GCA_028864905.1 Gammaproteobacteria bacterium | reverse complement strand
GGCAACCCTGAGCCAAGCCGGCAGTACACCGCCGGAAGGTGCAGAGACTACCTGAGGGCTAGAGTGCCCTTAATGACAGGTTGAAGCGTCCCGCACCCTACCCGCATTTGCGGCGGGTGAAGAGATAGTCCACGCATGCTGGAAACGGCGTGAATAAGTGAATCCCTTGGTCGAAGGTTCGAGTCCTTCCAGGCCCATTTTTATAATCGTTTATACCGCTGCGTGCAGGATGGGGCGCATGAAGCGAACACCGGTCAAGGCAGTATTGTTCCAGGTGTGCAGCAGTCAAGCACGGCCGCTGTCTGCGGGCGCGTTGTGCCTGCTACTGGCCGGTTGCTTCCCGCTCATCCCCCGGCAGGCCGCCGTGGTCAAGCCGGCGCCACGCGCCGCACTCGCGATATACGCCACGCGCGCGGACGGCACGCCGCTGGCCGACGCCGCCGTTTACCTGCAAGCCCTCGACACCGGCAGGGACACCCGCACGCCGCGCGCGACGCGCGCAGACACCGTGGACCTGATCGACCGCCAGTTCCAGCCGCGCATACAGATTGTGCACAGCGGCGGCACCGTGGTTTTCAATAACCTCGACGACGTGGAACACGAGATTTATTCCTTCTCCACTGCGCCCGCGCTCACCCTGCAACTGCGACCCGGCCAAAGCCGCCGCGTGATCGCCCCGACCCATCCCACGGTGCTCACGTTCGGGTGCAAGATTCACAACGCCATGTTGGCCTACATGATAGTGACCGATGCCACGGTCTTTGGCACGACCGACAACAACGGATTCCTGCGCTTCGGCGAGCTGCCGCCCGGGTCTTACCGCGTGCAGCTCTGGTACGCCGACCCGCACAGCGGCGCACGCGACGAATTGACAGACGACGTGACCGCGACCGTCGGCCGCGAGCAACTCGTGCGCCTCGCGTTGAAATAGACAATGCACAGCCTGCAACTCAAGATCTTCGCGTTGGTGGTGGGGCTGCTGCTGCTGGTCGAGTGCCTGAGCCTGGGCGTGCTCTATCAGTACATGCGTGCGAATACCATCAATAACCTCGACGCACGCCTGCAGCAGGGCCAGCAGATCTTCCTCAGCCAGTTCCGGGCGCGCAGCCAGGCGCTGGACGTGTATGCGCAAATCCTGGCCAAGGACTTCGGCCTGCTGGCGGCACTGCACGCCGGACCCAGGAGTTTGCGCGATGCGCTGCTCGTCCGCCAGCAGCGGGTCGGCGCCGACCTGGCCGTGGTGGTGGATACGCACGGCAAAATCCTCGCCGAAACCGGCAATCCCGCCCTGCCGGCGCTGACCTTTCAGTTGTCCGCGAACGACCGCTCGGGGAGTCTGTTCTTCGACAACGCCGGCATGCTGTATCAGATGGCGGGCGCGCCGGTGAACGCGCCGACCCGCGCGGGCTGGATTTATCTCGGCTTTCGCATCGATGCGACGCTCGCCCAACAACTGGCGGGCAGCACCGCGCTCGAGGTTACTTTCCTGCGTCGCGATGCCGCGCGCCATTGGCAGGTGGTGGCCTCGTCGTTGCCTGCGGAGCCACGCGCTGATCTCGAGCGGCAATTGAATGCCGCGGGTGAGCCGTCGGCCAACGGCATGCTGCGGCTCGCCGGGGACAAGTACCTCGGCTTGGCATCCTTGCTTTCGCCGGCCTCGGCCACGCCGGTGAGCGTGCTGCTGCAGACTTCGCAGTCGGCGGCCATAGTGCGCAATCGCTCGTGGTGGCAGCAGGTAATCGGCGTGTTGGCGGGCGCGTTGCTGCTCGCGCTGATCGGCGCCTGGCTGCTGGCGCGCCACATTGTGCGGCCGGTACGCCTGCTGGTAAGTCACGCGAGCGCGGTGGCCACCGGCAATTCCACCGAGCCGATCGCATTAAGCCAACGCGGCGAACTTGGCGAGCTGATGCGCGAATTCAACCGCATGCAGGCGGCCGTCAGTCAGCGCGAACATTCATTGCGCCATCTCGCCGAGCACGATCCGGTGACCGGCCTGGCGAACCGTTTTTCACTGGAAAAACACATCGCGCGTGAAATCGACAAACCGGACGCCGCCAACCGGCGCCTCGCCGTGCTGATCGTGAACCTCGACCGCTTCAAGGACATCAACGACTCGCTCGGCTACGATGCCGGCGACCGCTTGCTGCGCGCAGTCGGCAAACGCCTGCGCGCCATCGTGGCCGACGATGACGTGGTGGCGCGCATCGGCAGCGACGAATTCGGTCTGCTGCTGTGCAACATCACCGTCAGCGAACTGCACACCCGCCTGGATCCCATCGTGGCGGCGCTCAGCGAACCGCATCAGGCCGAGGGCCTGACGCTGCACGTCACCGCCGGCACCGGCGTGGCGATTTATCCCGATCACGGCCGTGACGCCAGCGCGCTGCTGCGTCATGCCGACATGGCCAAGGGCACGGCCAAGAGCCGGCGGTTGCCGTACTCGATTTACGACGGCAGCCAAGACCGTCATAGCCTGCTGCGCTTGAGCCTGCTGGCGGAACTGCAAAACGCAATCAACCGCAACGAACTGCAACTGCATTATCAGCCGAAGCTCAGTCTCGATAACCGTGCCGTGGTCGCGGCCGAAGCCCTGGTGCGCTGGCAGCACCCCGCTTACGGCCTGATTCCGCCCGCCGAGTTCATCCCCATGCTGGAACAGACCGGCAACATCGGTACCGTCACGCAGTGGGCATTTCGTCGCGCCATCGCCCAGGCCAAAGTCTGGCAGCAGGCCGACATGGCCATGCGTGTGGCCATCAACATTTCCGCGCACGATCTGCGCGAGGGCAATTTTGCCCGTGAGCTGGAACTCATGCTGCGGGCCGCACACTGCGCCCCCCAGCTGCTGGCGCTGGAAATCACCGAAAGCGCGATCATGGAAGACGTGAACCAGAGCGTAGCGACCTTCCGCCGCCTGCGTGGGCTGGGGATCGCGCTTTCCATTGACGACTACGGCACCGGCTACTCTTCGATGGCCCAACTCAAGCGCCTGCCGGTGGATGAACTCAAGATCGACAAGTCGTTTGTCATGGACATGAACCAAAACAGTGACGATGAAACCATCGTGCGTTCGATTATCGAGCTCGGCCACAACATGGGCCTGCGGGTTACCGCCGAAGGCGTGGAATCGCGTGCCAGCCTGGTGCTGCTGCGCAAACTGCACTGCGACACCGCCCAAGGCAACTACATCAGCCGGGCGCTGCACGCCGAGCATTTCCAGCAGTGGTGGCAATCAGGCAGTTGGAAAGCCAGGATTGTCAGGTAAGACGCCGCCGCTTCCCATGCCGGAGTTTTCAGCCGTTACTCCGGTCACGGCGGCGAAGGTAACCAACGCGGCCACAGCTCCGGCGGCTTCACAGATGAGCTGTAATTTGCCGGCTGGATTGTCGTTCTCGATCCGCAAGCTTTCGCCAGCCGCAAGCGTGGCCGGAGAAAGAATTCCGCTGGCGACCGTCACAGCGCCCCGAAAAACATGCACCAAACGGGTCTGACCTGCATCCGCCAGTTCCAGTGGCAAATCGGCCGGCCGCAGCACCACGATGCGCTGGGTAAATCGTGCACGCAGACTCATCACATTGAAATCGCGGACTGGCCCGTTCAGCAAATGGCAGCGCGTGCGCCATTCGCCCTTGAAACCGAACGGTTGGTAAGGCTCCGCGATACGCCGCGGCGGCGCGTCCGCGAAGTGGAGTTCCATGCCGCCGCCTTCCGCCAGAAGTATCGTGCGGTCGTAGCCGGGAAACGCTGAGAACTCGCCGTCGCTTTCCACTTCCGCGAGACTCACGCGCCAAGCGAAAGGCTGGCCATCAAGCTGCGCAGCGCGCGGGTGTACTGCCAACTCCGTGGTCCAGCCGCGGCCGTTTTTCCAGCGCATGCGCCGGTAATCGCCTGGCGTCAGCCGCTGCACGCTCGCGGCCAATTCCTGCACGTTCAGGCCTGCCGGTACTTGGCTTCGTAGGCAAGGCCCATGAGCAGGATCTTGAGCGTGTCGAGCAAGGCTGATTGCAGATTTACGCGGAACAATTCCATATCTGGCTGGCTAAGCACCTCGCGTACCACGCCCGAGGGCTCTGACAAGTGTTCAAAACCGATTATCAGTGCGTAAATTTTTATGAGTAGTACCGCGCCTTGGCCAGGCACAAGAAAGCGTAGATAACTCTCGAGCAGCGCGCCGGTCGTTGCGGTGCGGGTTTTCAGCAGCGTTTTGAAGCTCAGCGCGGCCGCGTAGTGCACGTTGTGCTCCAGCCCGGTATGCAGAATGGCAAGCAGTCGCAGCAGTTGCGGCCGTCCGGCAAACGAGTCGGCGAACAGTGCAACCAGACTGTTGACGCTCATCTCCGCGCGCCGCGTCTGCAATGCCGTGTCCAGATCGTCGAACCACTGGCTCAGCTCGCGTTCGCACAGCGCCAGGAAGACTTCCTCCTTGCTGCGGAAGTACAGGTACAAGGTGCCCTTGGCGAGGCCGGCGTCGGCAGCAATGTGATCCATGGTGAGCTCGTCGTAGGCCATGTCTGCGAAATCGGTCAGCGCGGTCTGAAGGATCGCGTTGCGCCGCTTGACCTTTTGTTCCCCACTGACCGCCCGGCTTCGTACACGCATGACTGTCTCCACTCTGACCTTTGGTCATTTATCAATGACCTAAGGTCACTTGTCAACAGCGCTGGTCGCAAGCCAGCGCAGGCCATAGCTCCCGGCCTGTGGCGCCAAGGCATCGCGCAGAAACGCCAAGGAAATCTTCATGGCCTGTTCGCACTGCCAGGGTGGATTGACCAGCGCCATGGTGCAGGCGTTGAATCCCGGCGTATCGTCGGGGGCCATGCGAAAGTCGGCCAACAGAATCCGGCGCAGCTTCACGCGCCGCAACTCGCGCTCGAAACGCTGGGCGGCCGGCGCATACTTGCGCGGATACCACAGCGCATACACGCCCTCCGGCCAGCGCTGGTGCGCCGCGCGCAGCGCCTGATGCATCTGCACAAACTCGGTGGGTTGTTCAAATGCCGGATCCAGCAACGCCAAACCGCGCCGTTCTGCGGGCGGCGTGAGCGCTTTGAGCATCTCGTAACCATCGCGCGTGTGGATCGCGGCGCGTGCATCGCGGCGCAACCGCGTGCGTAGCACTTGGGCTTCGTCGGACCGCAGTTCTGCAAGCACCAGGCGATCCTGCGGGCGTGCCCGTCCTGCTGCGATCAGCGGTGAACCCGGATAAAAGCGCGGCAACGCATCGGTTGCGAGTCCGGGATTGACAGCGGCGACGGCCGAGCACAGTTCCGCCACCGGCACTGGGGCCACGGCACGCAAGGGCCACAAGCGGTGAATGCCGCCTGCGACCTCGCCACCGCGCCGCGCCTCTGAGCCCTGCAGGTCATAGAGGCCGGCGCCGGCATGGCTGTCGAAATAGCACCAGGGTGTCGGCTTGCGGTTCAGCGCTGCCAGCAGAATTATCAGCAACGTGTGTTTGAAAACGTCGGCGAAATTGCCGGCGTGATAGGCGTGACGATAATTCATGCGCCGATGATGGCATACAAAGTGTTGCTATGATGAAGCCCCGTTCCATTGCGTCCCTGACATGCATCTGCTCAAGCGCCTGAGCCCCCTGCACTGGCTGCTGCTCGCGCTCGCCGTAATTTACGGCGTGGCATTGTTCAATCACGGGCCGATACCGTCGATGGAGCCGCGCTTTGCCGAAGCGGTGCGTGAGATGTTCGCGCGCGGCGCGTGGCTGATACCCATCAAGAACGGTGTGCCGTACATTGAATATCCGCCGCTGTACTTCTGGCTGGCGCTCGTCGGCCGGGCCGCGGGCCTGCCGCTGCTCGCGGCCATCCGCTTGCCCGGTTATATCGGGTTTCTATTGTGGGTAGGGTGGCTGGCACGCCTGCAAAAAGGCCTGTTCCCGAACTGGCCGCGCTGGCTGCTGGCGCTGACCGCCGCGGCGCTGCCGGCGATTCTCTACAACTTCTTTACCGCGCAATCCGACAGCCTGCTGATCCTCGGCACGCTCATCGCGCTCACCGGCTTCGTGCGGCTGCGTACCGATCCCATGCGGCGCGGTTTTCCCTGGGAGCTGTGGCTGGGCGTGCTGCTCGCCACGGCGGCCAAAGGTCCGGTGGGCCTCGCTATTACCCTACCGGTCATGGTCATCGAGATCGCGTTGGCGGCGTTTCTGAGTTTTCAGCCGGTGATGAGCGAGCGCCGCGGCCTGGGCGCACGTCTGGGCTGGATCTGGCACGAAGCTTGGCGGCTCGCACCGTTGCGCGGCATCGCGCTGGCACTTCTCGGCATCGTGCCCTGGTATATCGCCGCCGGATTCACCGTGGGCTGGGACTTCGTGCGCGCGGTGCTGGTGTACCAGAATTTCACCCGCTTCCTCGTGGGCTTCGATCACCTGCAGCCGTGGTGGCTGTACTTCCAGACCATCTGGGGCGATTTGTTTCCGTTGTCCCTATTGTTTCCCTTCGGAATTTATTTTGGCCTCCGGCACATCCGCGAATTCCGCTGGCGCGTACTGCTGGTGTGGGCGCTGTTTACCTTCGCGTTCTTCTCGGTCTCGGCCTCCAAACAGAGCAAGTACATCATGCCGGCCGCGCCCGCCATCGCCTTGCTCGGGCTCGCGAGCCTCGCACTGCTGTTCGACCCGCGCTGGCGTGTCTGGTTCCGAGCCGCGTTGCAGGGCTGGGCCGTCGCGTTCATCGTGTTCTTCGGCGCCCTGGTGATCGCATGGCTGCCGTTCCACGACCGCAAAATCGGCGGGCTGGAGGCTTTCGATCAGATCAAGGCTTTGGTGGCCAAAGCACCCGGCCGCATCGTAAGCTTCCAATGGCCACGGCCGATGACGCTCTACGTGCTGGGCGCGCCCATGGATTACGTGCGCTCCAGCCGGCAGTTGTATCTGGAAATCCACGCCGGCCGGATCCGGCCCGGCGATTACATTCTGGTGAACATTAAGTATCTGCCCCAAGGCGGTTCACCGGACGACATGAAGTTCCTGCCGCCGCCCGCGGTGCCATATTTTGAGGAAGTATTACGCGTCAAAGCCGAAGACCCGATGGTGCTGTACCGCGTGCTGCCGGCCGCGGTCACCATGCGCGTGCCGGAAACACCGGTGCCGCCGCCGTGGCATTGGTGGGAACAATTCGACACCGACTGAATCAGCCGGAATTTTTTATCCAGCGCCTGAAGGACACTCCGTAGCGCGTGGTCACCAGGATCACGCCGACCAGAATCACCAGCATTCCCAGCAGGCGCAAGCCCTGCACCTGCTCATTGAGCACCGCCCAGCCGAGCACCAGGGCAATGGCCGGATTCACATAGGCGGTGGTGCTGAGTTTGTCGGGCGTCACATGATGTATGAGCCACACATAGGTACTGTACGCGACGCAGGAACCAAACACCGTGAGATAGACGAGGGCGCCGATGCCGAGCACACTCCAGTGCCAGTGTGCCGGTTCGCCGGTCGCCACGCCGATTATCGTCAGCAAGGCTCCGCCGCAGAACAGCAGCATGCCGGAGAGCAGCAACGGCGATATGTCCAGGCTGAAACTACGCCCGTAAATCACCCCGATGCCCCAGCACAGCGAGGAAACCAGGATCAGCAGCTGCGCGCCGAAGTGGCCAAGGGTGAAATACGCACCGGGCAGCAGCATGAGCGCGGTGCCGGCAAACCCGATGATCAGGCCAATTTTCACCCGCAAGCTGAGTGCATGCCCCCTCGGACCCAGAGTGCCAAACCACGCGACCCACAGCGCCGAGGTGCTGGCAATGAGCGCGGCCTGATTGGAAGGCAGCTCGACCTCCGCCCAAGTGACCAAGCCGTTGCCGGCCGCAACCATGAGCACGCCCATGACCAGCGCGTGCAGCCAATCACGCGCATTGTTCGGCCAGGTACGCTCGCGCACACAGGCGATGCCGATGATGACCAGACCGGCGATGAGGTTGCGCACGCCCGCAAGCATCGCCGGCGGAATATCACGCACGCCGATACGGATGCCGAGATACGTCGAACCCCACACGAGGTACACCACGGCAAACGCGATCAGGATTTGCAGCCGGCGGCGGCTGTCGCTGCTCATGGAGTGTGCAGGGGGGCGGGGGAAAGGGCGCTTATTCTACACGTGCGCCGGGCGGACGCATCCGCCTGGCAAAGAGCCAATGCGACTCTCGATTACAAGGCTGCAGTGACGCGCGGACCGGTAAATCGAGTCGGGCGTGAGGCAAATGCGAGGTGCGCCCGCCGCGAGTTCACGGCGCGCCCTGCTGTTGTTCGCGCTGCTGGTCGACCTGACGCGAGCCCGGCACCAGGATGCGGGCCATGAGCATGCCGGCTTCATACAGCAGATAAATCGGCACCGACAACAACGTCATGGACACCACATCGGGTGGCGACAGGATCATGCCGACCACGAACGAGCCGACCAGTGCATAGGGTCGCAGCTTTTTGAGTTTGCCAGGCGTGGTGAAACCCGCCCAAGTAGCGAGCACGATGGCCACCGGCACCTCGAACGCCAGGCCGAAGGCAAAAAATATGGTGAGCACGAAATCCAGATAGGCGTTGATGTCGGTCATGACCTTGACGCCTGCGGGCGCCACCGAGGTCAGAAACGCAAACGCCACCGGGAACAGCACGAAATACGCGAATGCCACGCCGCCATAGAACAGCACCACGCTCGACACCAACAGCGGGAAAAACATGCGGCGTTCGCTCTTGTACAGCGCCGGCGAGATGAAGCGCCACAGGTGATACAGAAATACCGGCATGCTCAGAAACAGCGCGGTCATGAGCGTGAGCTTGAGCGGCGTCATGAACGGCGAGGTCACGCTGGTGGCGATCATGCTGGAACCGACCGGCAGCCGCCGCAGCATGGGGGTGGCGACAAAATCAAACACCCGGTTTTGGAACGGGAACAGCGCAAAGAAAATCGCCAGCAATGACGCCACCCACCAGAGCAGGCGGCGGCGAACTTCCAGGAGATGACCAATCGCCGAACTGCTGAGCAGGGTTTCGGGTGGCGGTGGATCGGGTGTGGTGCTCACGGCGCGCGCTGCGGAGGATGGGCGCTGTGTTCGGGCTGCTTGACCGGCTCCTTGAGCGTGTCGCGCACTTCGCCCGCGGCTTTGCGCAGTTCCTCGGCCTCCAATTCACGCTCGATCTGCGCGCTCAGGTTGCGTACCACGGCACGCGCCCGGCCCACCCACAGACCCACGCTGCGCGCCAGTCCCGGCAGGCGTTCCGGGCCGAACACCACCAGTGCCAGCACGAAAATCAGCGCCAGCTCCCAGAAGCTGCCTTCAAGCATGGAGGTTAGTGAGAGCTGTTTCCGCTACCGGACTGCGGTTTGTCGTCGGCCGGCTTTGCGGAGGCACCGGTTTCGTCATCGCCAGTGTGTACGCCCTTCTTGAAGCTGCGCACGGCGCGGCCGATGTCCTCGCCGATCTTGGGCAGTCGCGCGGTGCCGAACACCAGCACCACGATCACCAGAATCAAAAGAATCTTGCCTACACTGAGTTCCATACAGACTCCTGCGGTTCCGCGCGCGGAGCCGCAATCATTGCAACGCAGCCCGAGCGGGTGCGTAGACGCTTATTTTACATCCGCGGAGCGGTATTTATTCCGCAGCCGGCGCACGCTCGGCCAGTTGCAGGACTTTGGCGATGCCCGCGGCGGCGGCGAACTCGGCGTCCAGGACAGCGCCGCCCAGCGCCGCGCCGCGGCGGCAGAATCTGGTCACGGCCTCGATCGTGTTCAGACCGCCGCTCACCAGCACCGGAATGGTAAGTGCCTGCGCCAGGGATTGCGCACCGTCATAATCATCCACGCCGCGCCCGCTGTCGGCTGCACGATAGACAATTGCGGCCACACCCTCGCGCTGCAAATGCATGGCCATATCCAGCGCCGGCTGCTGCGCGAGCTTCGACCCGCCTTCGGCCGCCACCTTCCCGTGTCTGGCTTCCATGGCCACCATAATGTGGCCGGGGAATTCCAGACATAAATCGTTGATCAGGTGCGGCGTGCGTGCCGCCTTGGCGTCGAGGATCACGTACTCGGCGCCGGCCGCGAGGTACTTTTCCACGGCCTGCGCGTCGCGCACTGCACCACTCACTTGCAGCGCAATTCCGGGGTGGGCTTGCGCGAGCGCCCGAATCATTTCGGCGCCCGCGGTCTTGCCCGCCCCGGAACCGTCGACATCAGCCACATGCAGGCGACGCGCACCGGCTTGGATCCAGCGCTCGGCGGTGTGCAGCGGCTCGGCGGCCGGCGACGATTTGTCGGAGACCGAGGCCCGCGCGGACACCGGATTTACGTTTGCCGAGTTGATGGTCGGGATCAGCAGCACGCGCGTGATCCTGTACCGGTGAGGTGCGCATACTGCGGGGACCAAAACCAGGAACACGTGTATCCAGGACACGTACGCATAGCGTGAAAAGCTCAGTGAAGATGGGCGGGCTGCAAGCGCGATTTATCTACACTACTGGAGTTACACCCCGGAAACGCTCGGCGATTTATCCTAGCCCAGAGCGGCACGCCGCACAATCGAGCCGCTTCAGCGCTCAACGCCGGGATTGACCCGCAGCCAAAAGGTAACCGGGCCGTCGTTGATCAGCGCGACTTGCATGTGTGCGCCAAATACTCCCCAGCGCGTGGGCGGATGTTGCTGTCGCGCCTGTTCACATAAATACTGGAACAGGTGCGCACCGGTTTCCGGAGTCGCCGCCGGGGTAAAACTCGGCCGGTTGCCTTTGCGCGTGTCGGCGGCCAGCGTGAACTGCGGCACCAGCAGCAGTCCGCCGCCGGTTGCGCACACGTCCAAATTCATGCGCCCGGCGTCATCCGCAAACACGCGATACGCCAACAGCCTCTCCAGCAGTCGTGCGGCCTGGGTTTCCGTGTCGCCGCGCTCCACGCCGAGCAACACCAGTAATCCGTTGCCGATGGCCGCGACTTCCCGGCCTTCAATTTCCACCGAAGCGCGGCTGACGCGCTGCAGCAGCCCGATCATGCAAGTGCAAGCCGCTGCGCGAAGGAATCCGTGGCCTCGACGAGTGCCGCACAGATGCCAGGCTCGCTGGATGCGTGGCCGGCGTCGGGTACCAAGCGGAATTCCGCTTCCGGCCAGGCCTTGTGCAGGCGCCAGGCGGAAGCTGCCGGACACACCACATCGTAGCGCCCTTGCACAATCACGCCCGGGATGTGCCGGATGCGCGGGGCATCCCGGATAATCTGATCGGGTTCCAGAAAGCAGTCATTCACGAAGTAATGGCACTCGATGCGCGCAATTGCCATGGCCATTTCGGGTTCGGAAAAATGCTCGACGATTGCTTTGCTGGGCAACAGTGACGAACAGCGGGCCTCGAACAGCGACCAGGCTTCCGCGGCGACGCGCCGCACGCGCAGTTCCGGGCCGGTGAGCCGCCGGTAATAGGCGCGCATCAAGTCATCGCGCTCGGCCGGCGGGACCGGCGCCACAAAGTCCTCGAAGTAATCCGGAAACAGGTGCTGGATGCCGTCCTGATAGAACCAGCGCAGCTCCGAAGCGGTAACCAGGAATATCCCGCGCAGAATCAGTCCCAGTACCCGTTGCGGATGGGTTTCGGCGTACACCAGCGCAAGCGTCGAGCCCCAGGAACCGCCGAATACCAGCCAGCGTTCGATGCCCAGAGTTTCGCGGATCAGCTCCATGTCCGCAACCAGCGCCTGCGTGGTGTTGTGCTCCAGTTCCGCGTGCGGCGTGGAGCGCCCGCAGCCGCGCTGGTCGAACAGCACGATGCGGTAGCGCGCCGCATCAAAGAACCGGCGGTTATCGGGCACGCAGCCCCCGCCCGGCCCGCCGTGCACAAAAATTACCGGTAGCCCGGCAGGATTGCCGCACTCCTCCACGTAGATTTCGTGTGGCGTCTGCACGCGCTGCCGGCGACTGGCATAGGGTTCAAGCGGCGGAAATAACGCACGCGTGCTGTTTTTCATGGGGTAGGTGCCAGGGTGACCATGTACCGGGCATTTTTACCGTAAACCAGCACGCCCTGCAGCCCGCCATGTAAGGATTTTCCTACATCCGATCACGCATTCCCCCGACTAAATCGTGACCCATCCAGTGTCAAAGTGGATTCCGCCCAGACCGCCAGTGGATGGCGGGACAGGAAGTGGGATGGACCCGGGCGGGGCAGGGAACAGCAGGGATGCTCACGCCCTTTGCGAGTTGAACACTCAATCACCTCCAGCCATGAAGGCTTTGACCCGGCGGCAACCCCGCCGGGTTTTTAATTTCGCCGTTCACCCGGTTTGTGCTGTAATCGCACATACCAACCTGGTATCCGGGCAGTCCAGCGTGCTCAGTCTCGCGTTATTCCGCGCTTTTTCACAGCTGTTGCTGTCCGGCGGTGCCAAATTGACCGCCGCCAGCCACAACCGCGTGCGTGCGCGCGGCGATCGGCGCTACCAACCCACCCGCACGCGTGCAGACATGGACGAGTATGTGACCATCTCCACCTTCGACAAGGCCACGGACGCGCACATCGCGCTCGGACGGCTGGCGGCGGAAGGTGTGCACGCCATGCTCTTCGATGACAACATGGTGCAGATGGACTGGCTGTACGCCATCGCGCTCGGCGGCATCAAATTGCGGGTGCAGCGTGTGGACGCCGCGCGTGCGCGCCGCATCCTGGCGACTGACTATTCCCAGGATCTCGAAAACCTGGACGTGGGGAAACCCGAACGCTGAGCCGGCGCGATGCGAGCTGAAAAAAGGCCATGGATGGCGTTTTTCAACTAAATCGCTAAAGCTCCAGGAGCGCCTGGCGTTCCCGATCCGAGGGCTCGAAGCTGCGCGTGCCATAGTGCTGCACGATGGTATTGACCACGTCTTCGGGACGATCCACGAG
Organism: Gammaproteobacteria bacterium; assembly: GCA_028864905.1. Lineage (GTDB taxonomy): Bacteria > Pseudomonadota > Gammaproteobacteria > Natronospirales > REEB76 > REEB76. The sequence continues at coordinate 255 of JAGWLP010000047.1, read as the reverse complement.
CTGAAACAGATCCATATCGCTCGCGTCAATCATATGCTCGGCCACCAGCCGCGCCCGGATCCAGTCGCCCAGCCCCGACCAGAACTCCCGCCCCACGAGCAGGATCGGAACGCGCGGCGTTTTGCCGGTCTGCGTCAAGGTGAGAGTCTCGCCGAGTTCATCCAGCGTGCCAAACCCGCCCGGCAGCACCACGTAGGCCGAGGCGTATTTCACGAACATCACCTTGCGCACGAAGAAATGCCGGAAGCTCAGGGA